>JBBSOB010000145.1:0-11346 GCA_038260205.1 Phormidesmidales cyanobacterium | reverse complement strand
CCACTCAGCTCAAAATTATTCAGGGCGAGGTGGAGCCGACTACCGGTAAGATTGTTCGCCCGAACGAGCTGCATATTTCAGCGCTGAATCAGGAGTTTGAGGTTGATCCCCGGCGAACGGTGCGAGAAGAATTTTGGACGGTGTTTAAAGAAGCCAATAAAATTCAGCATGAGCTGAATGAGATCCCCATCAAAATGGAGAGCGCTGATCCCGACCAGTTGGAGAAGCTAATTCATAAGCTGGACAAGAAACAGCGGCAGTTTGAGGCGCTAGATGGCTACGGGCTGGAGTCTAGAATTGAGAAGATTTTGCCGGAGATGGGATTTGAAGTCGATGCGGGCGATCGCCTGGTCAGTTCGTACAGCGGCGGCTGGCAAATGCGAATGGGCTTGGGCAAAGTATTGCTGCAATCGCCGGATGTTCTCCTGCTAGACGAGCCAACGAACCACCTCGATTTGGAAACGATTGAATGGTTGGAGACCTACCTGAAAAGTCTGACGATCCCGATGGTAATTGTTTCGCACGACCGGGAGTTTTTAGACCGGCTTTGCACGTCCATTGTAGAAACAGAGCGCGGCGTTTCGACGACCTATTTAGGCAACTACAGCACTTACTTGACGCAGAAGGCAGAGAATCAGGCAGCCCAGCTCAGCACCTTCGAGCGGCAGCAGAAAGAACTGGCTAAGCAGCAGACGTTTGTAGACAAGTTTCGCGCGAGTGCAACGCGCAGTACCCAAGCCAAAAGTAGAGAGAAGCTGCTAGCTAAAGTCGAACGTGTGGAAGCGCCGACGAACGACCTGCGCGGCTTGCAGTTTCAGTTTCAGCCTGCGCCTCGTAGTGGTCGAGAGGTGGTAACTATCTCTGATATGACGCTGACTTATGGCGATAAGATTTTGTTCTTGGGTGCGAACCTGGAGATTGAACGGGGCGATCGCATTGCCTTTGTCGGCCCCAACGGTGCGGGCAAATCTACCCTGCTACGCCTGATTACAGGCAGCGAAGACCCAGAAGAGGGCACCGTCAACATGGGGGATCACAACGTTTTGCCGGGCTACTTCGAGCAGAATCAGGCCGAAGCTCTCGACCTGTCTAAAACGGTGCTGAGCACCATCCATGACGAAGTGCCCGACTGGAAAAACGAGGAAGTCCGTACGCTGTTAGGCCGATTCTTGTTTAGTGGCGATTCTGCCTTTAAGCAAGTGGAGTCTTTGAGTGGAGGAGAGAAAGCGCGACTAGCACTGGCTAAGATGCTGCTACAACCTGCAAACCTGCTGATTTTAGACGAGCCGACCAACCATCTAGACATTCCAGCCAAGGAAATGCTAGAGAACGCGCTGAAGAACTATGACGGCACCGCTTTGATTGTCTCTCACGACCGTTACTTCGTTTCCCAAGTCGCGAACAAAATTGTAGAGATTCGAGACGGCGAACTGCGGCTATATCGCGGCGACTATCGCTATTATCTAGATAAAATTGAGGAGGAAAAAGAGCGCGCTCGTCTAGAAAAAATAGAAGCCGAGAAAGCCGCGAAAACAGCGGCTAGACGAGCCAAGGAGCGTGAGAAACAGGCAGAAAAGCGTCAGGCCAAAGCGACGGTGAAAGGGGCCTGATAGGACTCTGCTAGTACTCTGCTGCGGCTAACTCTTTTGCATTATTTGGAGTTAGCCCTTTATTTTATGAAGAACTCATGTTAAATAATTACTAGCTATTTCGCTATTTTTTTAACGTAGTGCTACGAGGAAATCAGCGATCCCCTTTAATAAATTCTTTTGATAGACTCCTTTTCTGTTAATAAAACATTTAGCATCCCTTGTAATTTGGAATATTGGGCTATTGTAAAAGACTAGACTAGAGCAGCTTTAGACCCGATTGAGTAAGCTAGCTCTAATCGGTATCTTAAGCATTAGCTCGAAGCTTCATTCCGAGGCGATTCGATTGGCCGCGTTACAACGAGCGTTTATCTGGCCGATCTCTTGAACTTGGCCTAAGAACAGACTTCCAGCGGCTGCCTTTTTTAGTAGAAAACGATAGCTGCCCTTGAGAGCCACTTTTGAAGTGATCGCCAAGTGCGCTCAGGCTATCAAAACGCTGTTCGAGCACTTCTTTTCTGACGCGCTTTCTACTTTACCTTTCCTAATTTCACACTGCAGAAACAGCTGCATCCTTGGGGATCTTATTAGGCACTCGTTATTAGGTATTTTTTGGGGGCCAAAGCGCCTTTCTAATTATTGCAAACTCTAGAGGATCTTCTGGTATGGCAGACTCGTCTATTTCCCCCATGGTACTGGTGATCCTCGACGGTTGGGGCTGTCGTGACGATAGCCACGGCAACGCCATTAGCCATGCAAAAACGCCCGTAATGGATAGTTTATGGGAGACTTATCCTCATACCAAAATCAATACCTCTGGTAAAGCGGTTGGCTTACCCGATGGGCAAATGGGCAACTCTGAGGTAGGTCATCTTAATATTGGTGCGGGCCGAGTGGTGCCTCAAGAGCTGGTGCGGATTTCGGACGCGGTTGAGAATAAAACCATTCAGGAAAATCCTGAGCTGCTAGAGGTTTGTCAAAAGGTTCGCTATGCCGGAACCAAGCTGCATTTAGTCGGGCTTTGCTCTGAAGGTGGGGTGCATTCACATCTCAACCATTTGATTGGTCTGCTAGAGATGGCCAAGGCTCAGGATCTCTCTGAGGTATGCATTCATGTGATTACGGACGGGCGCGACACAAAGCCCGCAGACGGTAGATTTGCGGTGAAAAAGCTGCAAGATGCCGTGGATGATATGGGCATCGGTCGGCTAGTGACGCTGAGCGGTCGCTACTATGCCATGGATAGGGACAATCGCTGGGATCGCGTAGAGAAAGTTTATCGAGTAATGACTGAGGACGGTGAAGGTACAGGCACCTCAGCCTTAGAGGCGCTGCTAGCTTCTTATGATGTTGGTCTCAATGATGAATTTATAGAACCAGTAAGACTAGCTCCTGGCGCAGTGGAAGCGAGCGATGGCGTTATCTTCTTTAATTTTCGGCCCGACCGCGCCCGCGAGCTAACGCAAGCCTTCGTTAAGCGAGAGTTTGAAGGCTTCGAGCGCGATCCGATTTTGCCGCTCACGTTTGCGACCATGACCCAGTACGACCCGAGTTTGCCAGTGCTGGTGGTCTTTAAGCCTCAAAGTCTGAGCAAAATTTTGGGAGAAGTCGTTGCCGATCATGGCCTAAAGCAGTTTCGCACCGCTGAGACGGAGAAATATGCCCATGTGACTTACTTCTTTAACGGCGGGTTAGAAGATCCTTATCCGGGTGAGGTGCGCGAGCTGATATCGAGTCCGATGGTGGCCACCTACGATAAAGATCCTAAGATGTCGGCTAGACAGGTGACTCAATCAGTGGTGGCTGCTTGCAACAAGCGGGAGTATTCGCTAATTGTGGTGAACTACGCCAATCCGGACATGGTGGGCCACACGGGCAATATGGAAGCGACGATTAATGCGTTGGAAGTAGTGGATCATGAGGTCGGAAAGCTGGTGAGCGCCGTAGGCCGAGTAGGCGGGACGACGCTCATTATTGCGGATCATGGCAATGCGGAATATATGCACGATGAGCAGGGTAGACCCTGGACGGCGCATACGACTAACCCGGTGCCCTTTATTTTAATTGAGGGGGAGGAGCTAAAAATTCTAGGGCATGGTGGTGAGGTGCAACTTCGCGAAGGCGGATGTTTGGCTGATATTGCGCCGACGCTTTTACAAATTATGAGGCTGCCGGTTCCAGAAGAGATGACCGGACAGCCCATAATTCTCAAAGAAGAGGCCGACTATAAGCCTGGTCGCTCGCCTGTAAAGCTGTCTTTACAGCGTTAGTTCTGAAAATGTGGGGCAGAGCAGATAAGCGGCTTGTATAGGCTAAGATGTATGCAGTATTAAGGCTTGCGCTGAGCCGAGTAAGGAATTTGTCATGATAGTTACGGTTGTTAAAGTTATTTGGGCGCTCGCCGCTGTAGGCGTTTGTGTGCTGGTATTGCTACATAGTCCGAAAGGCGATGGCCTCGGAGCTTTGGGCGGTCAGGCGCAGCTATTTACTAGCACTAAGAGCGCGGAAGAAACGCTAAACAGAGCGACCTGGCTACTGACCATTATTTTTATGTCGCTGACGGTGGTGATTAGCGGTGGCTGGCTAACTGGAGTGGCTGAATAGCAGCCGTTTTGTGCAGCTAAAGGCGATCGCGCATCTATAAATAAGCACAACGCGCAGCCCATCTCTCTGCTCGCCCCGTTGCTCGTACAACCGGCAAAGCCGTGTGTCATCCTCTCTACATAACTGATGACACACAACCGATGACGTGCAACCGATATAGCTCAACCGGGATTTTCAGCAGCTTTGCTCGTGGGAAGAAGTGCGGCGGAAAAGAGCGATCGCAAGCTGATTCGATCAAGTCCGGCTCAAAAACCGACACACACTGCGCGCTCGCTGCCGCGTCTATCCGGAAAATTCAGTAGAGAGCGTGAATTACAAAAGGCAGGCTTAAAATGTAGTAGGCGATCGCTTTTTCTACTTCTAATTATTCGGACGATTAACCGACCTGATGATGAACGGACTCGACGCCAAAGCCATCAAGATAATAATAAAGCTATGAAAAATAAAATAGTCGCGGCTTTGCTAGCTCTATTTTTGGGTGGGATAGGCGTTCATAAGTTTTACTTGGGTCAGTCGGGCGCAGGAATAGTCTATCTACTCTTCTGCTGGACGGGCATTCCAACGATTATCGCGCTCTTCGAGGTTCTTGTCCTTTTGCTCATGTCAGACCAACACTTTGACGCCAAATTTAACCGAAAACTAAAGTATAGTAGCGCTCAAGTGTTCAATATGTCTGGTTATGCTGAGTCGAGTCGAGATAAAGTGAGTACCCTAGGTGAAATGAAGAAGCTATATGAAGCGGACATTATTACCGCAGAAGAATATGAGGAAAAACGGCGAAAAATCTTAGACTCTATTTAGTAGCGTTTCTGTAGCGTTTTCGTAGCGTTGCTGTTTGGCCAGTCATTTTGATAGCTCCAGATAGCTTCCTAGTGTTAGCTAGCCGCGTTATAACCGTGTTAATGAGTCGTGTTAGTTAGCTAATCTTACTCTAACTGCACGTTCACTAGAGGCGCATTCTCTTTTTCAACGCCCTAACTGGTCATGGTAGAAGATCATGGTAGAAGAAAACCTCACTGTCTCTAGAAGCACGTCGCCTTCTATTCTGTTTTATCTATCGTTTGTCCCCCTGTTTGGAGGGCTGGCCATTGTTCGTGAGGCCCGGCAACGGCGCGATCGCAAGTTTGTCCAATTAGGCTGGGCCATCTTCGCCATATCCGTGGTGATGGCATTTAGCGAGAGTTTTACTCTGGCGTGGCTTGTACAAATCGGACTTGCGCTCTGGTTTAGATCGCAGCACAGCAGCCCACCGCCATCACCCCTGCCGAAAATAGACTTCAACAACTGCTCCAAGCACGAGTTGGTAAGACAACTAGGATTGCCTATTGTCTACGCCAATGACATTGAACTAGCGAGAACAGAAGGCTATATCTTTACCCATATAGAAGAACTAACAGAGATTGTTGGACTGCCAGAAGAACAGGTGCGCCGAATCAGTTCTCAGATCGTCTTCTCTTACGACGAGACAAAGTATGGCGAAAACTCCTGGCGACGACTCAATATCCTTTCTCCTAGCGAACTTCAAAGTTTTGGCATTGATCAGGCCACTGCCGAAAAGATTGTAGAAGAGCGATCGCTCAATGGAGAATATCGCTCGGCGATAGAGGTTAAAAGGCGTACAGGGTTGCCCTTAAGAACCTATAAAGAGCTGCTGTAGCTGCCGGGCCGTCAGTTTTGATTTTCTCTTTTGTGCTGCTTCTAGTTCAGCTATATTTTGCGAGACATTTTATGACGACACTTTGCGACGACTGAGCCAACTATTTCAAAGGTAAACGCAGATAGAAAGTATGTAAAAAGTATGTAAAAAGTATGTAGAAAACACATAGAGAGCACATAAAGAAAAGACTCGCGCATTAAGCTGTGCAAACCAAACGGTTTTCTAGAGTAGAGCTTGAACATGACCGCACAAAGAGTATCCAAACGATGAGAGAATCACGTTGTATTCTAAGTGCGGTATCTGTTCCTATGACCCATCTCAGCGTAAACCTCAACAAAGTAGCGATGCTGCGAAACGCTCGACCTTTGACTATTCCTAGCGTGGTCAAAATGGGAGAAATTAGCATTGCCGCTGGCGCACAGGGTTTAACGGTGCACCCACGCCCAGACGAGCGACATATTCGCCGCACCGATGTGTATGACATTTTTGAGCTGCTGAAGGCTCATCCTGGCATTGAATACAACATTGAGGGCAATCCATTTGAGTCTCCGTTTATGGAGATTATTCGTGAGGTAAGGCCCGATCAATGTACGCTGGTGCCGGACGATCCCAATCAGAATACGTCTGACCACGGCTGGGATGTGGTTGAAAATAAGGATCGGCTCAAAGAGATTATTCAGGAACTAAATGAGCTTGGCTGTCGGGTGAGCTTGTTTATGGATCCAGAGGTAGAACAGATTGAGCGCGTGCCTGAGCTAGGGTGTAGCCGCATTGAGCTGTACACCGAGCCTTATGCGACGGCCCACCGCGAGGGCAATGGCGA
The DNA here is from genome assembly GCA_038260205.1 of Phormidesmidales cyanobacterium. Lineage (GTDB taxonomy): Bacteria > Cyanobacteriota > Cyanobacteriia > Phormidesmidales > Phormidesmidaceae > Phormidesmis. The sequence continues at coordinate 4,673 of JBBSOB010000145.1, read as the reverse complement.
AGCGAGCTTCAAGATTTATGAGAAAGCGGCTAAATGCGCCCAAGATCTGGGGCTTGGGGTCAATGGCGGTCACGATCTTAATCTAGACAATCTGCCTTTATTCAAAGAGATTCCTAATTTGCTAGAAGTTTCTATTGGTCATGCGCTGACCGCTGATGCTCTGGAAATGGGCTATAGCAACGCGGTGAAAGCTTATCTGGCCGTGCTCAACGCCTAACCAACGGCGTAATCACCTAACCAACGGCATAATCCATCCAACCAACAGCATAATCTAACTAATGAGCGATTGAATGGCATCTAGCAATCGCTGGTTTTGTTCAGAGGTACCCACCGTGATGCGCAATTTGTCGTCTAGTCCAGGTTCTTTGAAGTAGCGAATGAGTATTTTTTGGGCTTTGAGACGTTGATAAATCGTTTTGGCATCGCTAGGCGGTTTTACTAAAAGAAAATTGGTGTGCGATCGTCCTACCCAAAAGCCCATCTCCCTCAGTGCGATCGCCAATGCCTCGCGATGCGCCCCAATTTTCTCTACACAATCATTTTTATACGCTTGGTCTAAAATGGCGGCGGTTCCTAGCCGTAGCGCCAGCGCGTCCACATTGTAGCTATCTTTTACTTTTTTCAGCCCGGCTAACAAAGCTGGTTGAGCGCAGCCAAAGCCTAACCGCAGCCCCGCTAACGAATAGCCTTTAGAAAGCGTTCTTAGCACCATCACCCGTTCAAACTCGCGCACTAAATCCAGCGCGTTTTCGGTTGAGAAATCCACATACGCTTCATCAATCACAAGGACGCCAGAAAGACCAGCGGCTAAGGCTCGTAAGTCTGCTTTTGAAACAATATGGCCAGACGGACTGTTTGGCGAAGCCACAAAGGTAATGGCTGCATCTGCCTGCAAAAGTTGTTCGACCGGAAGCTGCCAATGATCTGCCTCAATAACATAAGGAATCTCCAAGGTCTCGGCGGGCTGCATGGCGGCCAGCGTTCTGTACAGTACGTAAGTTGGGGTAGGATAGGCGATCGCCCGTCCGGGTTCTGCGCAGGCTCGCACCAGCAGCGTCAGGATATCGTCGCTGCCATTGCCCGCAATCACCCAATCTGCTGGAATATTCAGGGTTTTGCCAACGACCTGGCAAAAGTCTTTTGATTGCGGATCGGGATAGCGACGCAAAAGTTCTCCGTCGAACCCAGAGAGGGCGGCTAAGACCTTGGGTGAAGGCAAGTAGGCATTCTCGTTTGAGTTGAGTTTAAGAACGCCTGCGTCAAGTGCTGGCCATTCGCCTGGTGCGTAGCCTCGCATTTTGGCGATCGCCGGACGAAAAAAACTGCGGGAAGAATCGCGTTTAGCAGCGCTTGGTGACATGCCTAATCAATCTCGGTTGTGAAGGGAAGTCGCATGTAAACGCTGTTGGGATCGTTGAGCGTTTCGAGCAGCGAAAACTCTTCTCTTAGCTTTAACAACTCATCTGTTAACGGATCTTTATTCCAGGGCAGTTGGGTGTTCCAGGGCAGCTGGGTCGTGAGTTCTGCGCCAAATACGCTATTGAAAAACTGTTCTTCAAAGCTAGGAAGACGCGGATATTCCTTCACCTGAAATTCTTCTATCTTGGCGGTGGTGGCGGCTAGCTCAATGGCATCGTCTAAGCCCCCTAACTGGTCAACCAGGTTAGCTTTGATGGCATCTTCTCCCGTCCAAACTCTGCCCTGCGCCACTTGGCCGACGCGCTCTTTAGAAATGTTCCGCCCTTCTGCCACGATGGTGGTAAAGCGATCGTATAGGGTATCTACATAACCCTGCTGAATGTCTAATTCGGCTGAGCTTTGTGGCCGAGCGTTGGTTTGCATATCCGCAAACTTTGCTGTTTTAACGACGTCCCAGGTAATGCCGTTTTTATTGGCAATTTCTTGAAAGTTCAACAGCAGTCCATACACGCCGATAGAACCCGTAATCGTATTGGGCGAAGCCACGATTTTGGCACCTGGCGCAGAGATCATGTATCCGCCCGAGGCGGCGTAGTCGCCCATCGAGACAATCAGCGGTTTTTCAGCGGCTAGTCGTTTGGCTTCGTCGGCAATTACCTCAGAGGCGGTGGCACTCCCGCCAGGACTATTTACCCGCAGCACGACGGCCTTAATATTGTCATCCCGGCGCATTTTACGGAGCGTGGAGGCTAGCCCTTCGGAAGTAATGCTGCCGGGCAGGGTCTTGTCACCCACTACGATGTTGCCCTCGGCGTAGACAATGGCCACGGTATCGCCTGCGGCTGCCCAGTTGCGATCGCGTTGAGTAGCCACTTTCTGGGCATAAGCAGCTAGCGTGGTTTGGGGAAACGCGTCTTCCTCATCGCCCAATTCATCGGCCCGTTCTGTTTTGTCTGCTTTTACGCCCGATAGCTTTTTTAGCTCAGCGAGAACATCGCCGTAAAAGCCTAGCTGATCGACGAGTCCTGACGAAAGCGCCTCATCGGCTTCTACTAAAGCGACGTTGTCTGCTAGAACCTGAAGCTGTTTGGGCGTGATTTTGCGATCGCTCGAAACCGTCTTAGAAAAATCCTGCCACAGCTCGCCAATCAACACCTGAGTTTGCTGCTTTGCCTCCGGGCTACTCGCCGAGCGAACAAACGGCTCTATCGCCGACTTGTACTTACCGACATGCACCACCTGCACGCCGACGCCAAACTTATCAAGCGCATTCGCTAAAAACTGGGTCTCTGACTTAAAGCCGTCAATTTCCATCGTGCCGACCGGAGCTAGTACGAGATGGTCGGCCACCGAGGAAATATAGTAACCGCGCTCGTCAAAGTCCGTATTGTAGGCCCATATCGGCTTGCCCGACTCCTTAAACTCGCTCAGCGCCTGGCGCACTTCTTTTAAGGTCGCTAGCCCTTCGTTAGAGTAGCCCTTGATATAAATGCCAGAAATCTGCTTGTCTTCAGCCGCTGCCTTGATCGCCGCTAGCGTATCGTACAAAGACACCGACCGCGTGCCGCCACTAAACGCGCCTTCAAACACCCCCCCCGAACTACTGACGGCCCCATCCACAATATCTGTGCTGAGATCAAACACCAGCACAGAGTCGTTTTCTAGCTCGATTTCGGTTTCAGACCCGCTAGAGGCAACTAGCAGACCGACTAGCCCGAATGCACCAATGCCCAGTAACAGTAACAGGGTAAACAGCCCAACCACCGTTCCCACGGCGCTAGCAGCCGCAGTCTTAAAGAAATCTCGCATAGGTTTAATTCAATCGCTTGTGGATAGGGAAGGCATGGAGTCTTATGTATTTTAGCTATTCCCACTAAAACTGCATAAAACATAGGGCATCGTCTATCTTACCGCCTGCAGAATTCCTGGCTGTCGCAGCGCCGACAAGTTGGCACTGCCGGTACAAAATAGCACGGTGATCATTTCAGCAATTAAAGCCTCGCAAATTTCATCGAGTGCCGCTTCTGACTGACTGGCCGCCTGGAGAAAAGGCAGAGCTAAACCGGCTAAATCAGCGCCTAGAGCGATCGCCTTCGCCGCATGTAGCCCGTGCCGCAGTCCACCAGAGGCAATGAGCGGCACCGTCGCCGAAAGCTTACGAATGCCCACAATACAATCCGCAGTCGGAATGCCCCAATCGGCAAACGTATTTCCCAGCCGCCGCTGCCTAGCATCGGTTGCCCGCTCGCTCTCTACTCTGGCCCAAGAGGTGCCCCCCGCCCCGGCCACATCAACTGCCGCCACGCCTATATCCATCAGCCGCTGAGCCATTGCCGCCGAAATCCCATTACCGACTTCCTTAGCCACAATCGGCACGGGCAGCACCTTTGCTAGCTGCTCAATTTTGGCAAACAGCCCCTTGAAGTTCACGTCGCCTTCAGTCTGCACGGCCTCTTGCAAAGGATTCAGGTGCAAAATCAGCGCGTTTGCCTCCAACGCATCAACGGCCTTTTGACACTGACTGATACCGTAATTGTAGTTCAGCTGCACTGCGCCTAAGTTGGCAAACAGCAGCGCATCTGGCGCGTACTTGCGAATCGAAAACGTAGGCGTCAAATCTGGATTTTCGACCGCGACTCGCTGCGAGCCTACGCCCATCGCTAGCCCAAATTTTTGAGCCGTCTTAGCCAGCCGCTGATTAATTTGTCGGGCCTGCTCAGTTCCTCCTGTCATCGACGAAATCAGCAGCGGCGTCGCCACTCGCTTACCTAAAAAGACCGTGCTGAGGTCGATTTCTGCGCGGTCTAACTCCGGCAGGCAGCAGTGAGTAAACCGATAGCGCTCTAACCCGTTGGTAATGCGATGGCTTTGCACATCCTCTTCTAAGCAAACGCGCAGGTGGTCGGCCTTTCTTGCCTGGGTGGCTATAAAACTATCGCGGGCGATCGCGGGATTATTAGAAGCAGGACTAGAAGCAGGACGGCCTAGCTCCAGCGGCGACGAAGGACTCAAGATTCAATCTCTCACGGCGTATCAGCAGTTTCGTTACCTAGACTACCGTACCGATTAAGCCTGTTCCGCAACTGCCAAATATATCGTTAGAGTATTGATCGTTAGCGCATCGTTAGCATTCGAGCCATTTATCCCTCGTTTTTCGTCGTTGCGGGCCGAGCGGCGTCGAAGCCCATTCAATCACTCGTTACTGAGTTCCACCCCATCTCGGCCATCTTCTGCTTCTAAAAACACGCGCACTT
>JBBSOB010000144.1:0-11381 GCA_038260205.1 Phormidesmidales cyanobacterium | reverse complement strand
GGTAGAGGCCTACTACGAACTGACAGGAAGCGCTCCGAGCGTAATAGACTTACTTTCTATGTCAGGGATGACTGATGAGGAAGCTAATATTGAGTTCGATCCGATTCGATCTACTCGGGTGGCACCGCGAGCGGTGGATCTGTCTTGATGTTTTTATTGGATACGAATGTTGTTTCTGAGCTGCGAAAAGTTGGTGCTAATAAGGCGGATGCTCAAGTAGCTAGGTGGGCAAAGACTATACCCGGAGCGCATACTTTTATCTCGGCTGTGACTGTCTTTGAACTTGAGCGGGGCGTTTTGCAAATGGAACGACGAGACCCTATGCAAGGTAACGTGCTGCGGCGGTGGCTAAATGACTATGTTCTTGTCAACTACGCTGGGCGCATTATTCCTTTTGATGTTGGCATTGCTAGGCGCTGTGCTTTTCTTCATGTCCCTAATCCAAAGTCTGACTATGATGCGATAATTGCGACGACAGCGTTAGAACACAGCCTAACGGTGGTCACGCGGAATGTAGAAGATTTTGAAGGGATGGGAGTGGAGCTGCTTAATCCTTGGCGCTAAATAGTTTGTTGGGTTTGCGGAGCTGGAAGCGACTGGATGAAGGAATGTGCTGAAATTTAAGTCTGTTGCTTTTGATGAGAGGATTTCTGTAGCAAGATATTTTGATGGGTGGGGTGGGAAACCTACTCAATGAGTTGAAATGGGGTGGCCTGCCAGGAAAGGGCCGCAACTATCACCGGTAAAGTACGGATAAATAGAGAAGTAATTTGAGTTGGCTTATGTAATAGGGCTGACTGTTCAAAAAAAGCTGGGGGTAACTTAAATTTGTAGCGGAAAGACAAGTATATGCCTGACGCTGAGAGGGTTTCAAGCCTTTGATTCTCTTTTTGCAATGGCGGGCAGCTTGAAGGCCGCGATCGCAACGCAACTTACCTCAAAACATCTCGGAGACACCTTCCATGACCACTCAACTCAAAGCAAAATTGCTTCAGCACTTCGTAGGCAAAAAGAAGGGAAACGGCGGTTTTACGCTCATTGAGCTGCTTGTTGTTATCATCATTATTGGTATTCTGTCGGCGATCGCCCTGCCTTCCTTCCTCAACCAGGCCAACAAAGCGCGTGCATCTGAAGCTAAAACCTACATTGGTTCTATGAACCGTGCTCAGCAGGCTTACTACTTGGAGAACGGAAACTTCGCTTACAATGGCGCACCTACCATTACAACTGATGAGGTCGCCTTCTCGTCTTTAGGCCTAGGTATTGCTGAAAGTACAGACAATTACATCTATAAGATTAAAAGTGCAGCTAGTTCTGCTACTGAAGAAGTTGTTGCAAACCTAGCTCAGCCATCAGATGGTGCTGTAGCCCCTGCTACTCCTGCCCTTGACCCAAAGGCTTCAGTAAAGGCATATCAGGGTGCGGTTAAAGTTGGCGTCACGTCAGCAGGTGGAGATGCCACAACCCTAGCTATTCTGTGTGAAGCCTTACAACCTCCTATCGCTCAAGGAGATTCTGGAGCAGATACAGTGTTTGGTAACATGATTTCTTCATCTGCGGGTGCTCCTACTTGCGATAGTTCCAAATACAAGACAATCAAGTAAGTACTGTGAATTGCCTCGGTGTCTAGTTACTATCTATGCACAGCGCGAGTAGCTGAATGAAAACTTGTAGAGGGAAGTGATGTATATCTTGCTTCCCTCTATTTGTTTAAGATTCTACATATACAATGGTTCACTGTAAGTGCAGAGAGAAAGAATGAGAAAATTACTATCTGGGGTTTACGCTCACTGATCTGCTGATTGCTATTATCGTTATAGGAATTTCGTCTGCTCTTTCACTATCTTCCTTCCTGAATCAAGCCAACAAATCCAAGCAGATCGAGGCTAAAACCTATATCGGCTCTATAAATCGCGCTCAGCAAGCAGAATATATGGAGCGAGGAAGCTTTGCAACAGATGCTGGGCTATTAGGTCTGGGGATCGCCCCTGAAACGGCTGTTTATATCTACCAAATAAGTGTAGGCAGTGCCGCTGGTAACAGCATCGTTCATAGGGCGATTCCGAGTGACGGCAGCTTTAGCAATACATCCGATTCGCAAGCGGGTGTATTTGCTTATTTAGGCGGCGTAAAGGCTGGAAGTATCGGCGGCACTGGAGAATCAAGCACCTTATCTATTATCTGCGAGGCACTGTTGCCTCCCCTGTCCTCCGGCGACGATGGAACAACGTTAGAACCCAACAATCTTGACTCTGCGCTGGCTGGCCCACCAACCTGTGATGCATCTATTTATAGACCCGTAAAATAAAGTCATTCATTCATAGCTCAGATACATATTGTGCGTAGACCGACAACCTGCTTTCTTCCCGTAATTGAGAATTACCTATTGCGATGATATCTACTAACATTTTTATCAATTTATCAGCAACAGCCATCATGAGTGCGGCGGTTATAGGTTCGCAATTTCTAGAAAAGTCTGCCCTCAAAGCTTCAACAACCAACAATCCTAGAGAGCAGATAGATCTTACCGAGAAAGAATTGAGCGCGCGCCTAAAACTGCTACAGCACTCACCCAACATAGGATTTGACAATGTTCTCGCTGACAGCATTTTTGTTCAATTCTTGCAATACTTTGGGGACGATGAGGTTCGCGAGCAAGTCGGTTATGGTAAAAGTCCAGAATTCTTTGAGGCTCTGATCAGTAAAGACCCTCACTATCGAGGTTTTTATGTTTTCCTATCAGGTAGCAGCACCCTATATGCTGGCAAACCAGAAAAGTCTGTTGAAATAATGGCGTCAGGACTTGCCGATCTAAGTCCTAGTCAGCCCCCTAATAGCTATTACGTTTGGCGATATAAGGCAGTAGATGAGCTTTTATTTTTAGGCGACAATGAAGCTGCTCAAAAGTCTTTTAGCTCTGCCGCAGAGTGGGCTAGTCAATCTAACGATTTTGAAGCCGAGCAAGTCGGTCAGCTATCTCAAAGAACGGCGGATTTTTTGGCTGCTAATCCTGACAGCAGAACTGCTCAGATTGATGCCTGGAGCAGCCTACTTTCTATAGCTCTGAGCAAAGACGCCCGCGACCACGCAATCAGAAAAATAGAAGCGCTGGGTGGTAGCATTGTTTTCTCTAAAGACGGCGCTATTAGTGGAATTAAGTATGAGAAAGCGGAAGGCTCCCCCGAAGCTTCAATAGAATCTGATATTTAAGACCAAAGTTTAAGGCTAACCGGATTTTGCCAGCATTTATGGTTTAGCGTTGGTTGGCGATCGCCGCCGAAGGCTCCGACCCGGCAAACTCGCTCTCAGCGTCCTGCATTTTAGAAAGCATCGTCTGCACCTCCCCCGTCAAATTATCAGCAGCAAAAAGCGCATAGCCATTTGAGGGCATGTCCTTCAACATTTGAATCTGGCCTGCGGCAACGGCAGGCGGCAGATTGAGCAAACGAATACCCGGAATGACCCGAGTCCGGCGATAGCTAGATTCGACCAGCCAGGGACGGACAAGTTCAGCAAAGCGATCGGTGCTGCTGGCATAGCTCATTAGCACAATCCAATCGACAAGGCCCTGATCGGCCCAATCCTCCCAGTCTTGCTGGAGAGTTTGCTGGCGTTTGTAGGTATCATCGGCAAAAACGGCGGCAGAGATTTTGAGAGTAGGATCTTGGCGGCGCAAACGCTGGGCAGTTTCGGCTACAAAAGAGGTAATTTGCTGGGTGCGAAAAGCCGTCCACTGGTTCCAAAGGTAGCGAATTCTTTGGTCTTGAGAATTCGGGGAGATCTGGGTAGGATCTACGCCAGTGAGATCTTGAAACTGGGCGCGAGCAGCCGTACCGTAACCAAAAAGCTGATTGTTATTAGGATCTTGAAAAGGATAGCGGATGTAATCTAGCTGGATGCCGTCCACGTCGTAGCGGGTGACGATTTCGGCAAGAAGACTGTGCAGATAGCTGCGAACTTCTGGATTGGCCGGATCTAGAAAGGGTTTGGTTTGCCCAGGAATAATCAAATTGCCTTTATTGTCGTATCCGGCCCAGCCTGGATGAGCGCTCAGCAGAGGGCCAGGATAGTTCGCAGGCTTACCGATAATAGGATTATGAGCCTGATTACCCGCAGCAAATATCCAAACCCAAGCATGGACTTCGATATTGTAGGCTTTGCCCAGATCCACCGCAGCAGCCAGCGGGTCCCATCCCTTAGTCAGTGGATTTTGCTCCGGGGCGACGGTGCTAGGATAAATCGGGTAGCCCGCATTAACGGTTTCGACAAAAACAGTGTTGATGCCTGCCGCCTTGAACCGTTCAAATACTTTGGCCAGACCCTGCGGAGATTTGGCCTTGACGATGGTTTCGCGATCTAGCCAGATAGAGCGGATTTCGGCTGAGGGATTGGTGCGAGCCGCAAGCTGGATGGGGGCATTCGCTCCGCTGAGTTCAGAAAAATTGACCGCGCCCACCTTAGCAAGATCCGTCTGCGCCATCGGATGGTCTTGAATAGACTCTGGAACTTGGGAGATCGAAGGCGCAAGCGTTTCGCCCTTGGCAGGTTGGGCCAAAACGGGAGCCATTAACCCAGCGTTGAGGCTAAGACCAATCGCACCGCTAAGGAGTCCCTTATAGGTAGTACGTAGCGCATCACGAAAAGGACAAGCGGCTGATCTACGCTGGGCTGTTTTAGAGGTAGCCGTCGAGATAAAGGTGTTGTGAGGCTGAGTGACCTGAATCATTGGGAAATGACGAAGCGATAGGGGAACGCAAAATGAAGCTGCCAGTTTGGGAATACGCATCTGGCGATTCTTACCCTTTTGAATTCCCTGCGATCGCAACAAGCTATCAAGCAGACCTGTTTGAATGTCCGCATTAACAGACAAGCCGCCCCAGCTATTGCCTGCGCCTTAGACCTGCCCACTGCGACCCTGTGCTTTTTCCGCTGCATCATGGCCTGAAAAGGCTCTTTTTTCTGCCTTAGGAAGGGCACTAGCGGCAAAGTCGAGGCATTGGTCGAGGCATTGAATGGAACCAGCGCTGGCCTATGATACGATTAGAGACCTCTGTGAATACATTCAATCTGAACTTAGGCGTATGGCTCTGCTACAAGAACGCAAACAGGAGATCATCTCCGACAACCAGGTACACGAAACCGACACAGGATCTGTAGATGTGCAGATCGCCATGTTGACCGACCGTATTAATACGCTGAGTCAGCATCTACAAAAGAATAAGAAAGACTATTCTTCTCGCCGCGGCTTGATGAAAATGATTGGTCAGCGCAAGCGCCTACTGGCTTATTTGACCAAACAAGATCCCGATCGCTACAAGGCTTTGATTCAAAAGCTAGGCATTCGCCGGTAATTAGGCGCTGATTTCTGAACTGACATTTGGTCTAAACCGACATTTAGTCTGAATTGATGTTTGGATCGACGAAAACCTAAATTGACGAAAACTTGGATTGACGAAAATTTGGATTGACCAAACTTTGGATTGACCATGGCTGCTGATAAGCGCGGATCTAATAAAAAAACGTCGGGCGATTCTCCGCAAGAGAGGCTTAGCCAGCGCGCGGGACTGCCTTTTGAACCCAAAAGCAATCGACAGCGTTCGGATAAGTCTGAGCGAGAGCCAGAAGAGCGCAATTCTAAGGCGTCTAATTCCAAGGCGTCTAATCCTAAGGCATCCAAAGAGTCATCATCCGAAAAGCAGCCGAAATCAAGTAAGTCTGATAAAGCCTCGAAAGAAAAGTCTGCGGTTTCTCCGCAGGCTATGGCTAAGGTAGAAGAAATTCGGGCAATGCGGCAGCGCCGGGCAGAAAAGACGGCTAAGGACAAGCAGCGGCCTAAAAGCGGCAGCGCCGAGAGCGGGATTCCGAAAGATGTGAGCCAGCGGATGCTGCGGCGGATGGCCTTCTTTTCGGGAATGCCGATTGCGCTGGGCGTAGGCGTTTTCTTTTTGTCTTACTATTTGCAGAGCCGCGAAATTGTGGAGTTTGCGCCCGTGGTGGTACTGCTAGTAACGATGGGATGCTTTGGCCTGGGCGTGCTAGGGCTGACCTATGGCGTGCTGTCGGCCTCTTGGGACGAGGAGCCGGGCGGGCTGATTGGGCTGAAAGAATTTAAGCTGAATTTTGGTCGGGCAGTGGAGAGCTGGAAAGCTGGAAAGGAAGCTAAGAGAAGCTAACTAAGAATTGAGCGGCGGCTGAATATTTTTCAGATGGCTAAATATTTTCCAGACGGATACCTAGACCTTGGCTAGGCGAGTTTCTTGGGCCAGCAGGTAAAGATCGGCCCACTGCCCGGTAATTTGGCGTTGGGTGCGATCGCGATCGCTGGCAATTTCTGCTATCGTTTTACCGGCCTTGAAATCGTTGAGGAGAGCTTGCTGGTCGGGTGTGAGGGCTTTCCAGTAAGTGTCCCATTCGGTAGGCGTAAGACCCAAGTTGTGCTGCTTGAGCGAAGTTTTTAGCCAGCCGAAGACCAGATCGGGCTGTTCTTTGAGCGTGAAGATACGAATGGCGTGGTAGCTGACTTTTTCGCGCAGGCGGTAGGCTTCGCGAACGCTAAGGCCGAGCTGGCGAGAGATGCTGTCTTGGGCGTAGCCCTGAAGGTGTAGCTCTAACCATTGGACGGCGGTGTCGCCAAGCTTTTCTTGGAGGTAGTCGGCAAACTGCTGCTTGACCTGCTGACGGTTAATTTGCTGCTGCTGCTGGTCTTGTTCGGCTTCGTAACGATCTAGCGCCTCAAAGTCCAGCAGGCTGAGACTGCCCTCGGCGGTGTCTGTGCCAATCTCCTCAGAAATGAGCTGAATGATTTCGGCATTGGGCACCTGAGTCATGCCGCCGCGCTGCGATCGCCTCAAATAATTTACAAACCGATAGACCAACAGCGGCTGATTGCGAATGGGCCGCAGGCAATACTCTTCGATAGTGGCCAGCGTCAGCAGATTGCGCAGGCTAGCCCTATCGGTGCATTGCTTGATCCACAGGGTCTGCTCTTGCAAGTAGCGATCGCTTTGCAGCATTTCTTGAATGACTTCTTGCAGTACATCTTTGACCGCACGCTGGCGATCGCGACTAAGAGCAATCCAGGTGCGAATTTTGCTACGAATGAGAAAAAGCCCCCCGAGCCTTTGCAGCATACTTTTGTAAGCCCGTTCTGGCGAGAGGCCCCAATAGCGCGTGATAAAAATGCGGCAGCGATAGTCCATCGCCTTTTTGGCCAGCCTCAAATCATCCTGGCTCATGCCCTCGAAGCGCTTGGGGTTGCCGACTAGCCATTGGGCGATCGCCGCATGAGTTTCTGCCGACTGCTGGGTCAAATCGCTCGCTAGCTGCTGCTGCCAGGACGCGGCCAAGCTCTGGATATTCTCTGGAGTCGCTAGGCTATCGGGAGACATGGGTGCGGGTTGCTCTAAATGGAGAGGACGAGAAGAAGAGTCGTTTGCGATCGCGGCAGGTCTAGTTCTGGTGCCACAAGATAATGCCTACTCTAACCCATCGCAGAAGCCTCAAAGCGCGAGATTTCGGCAATTAGAGCTTCACAATTCCTTCATGAATAACGCCCAATCTCGGGATGGGTTTCTGCCTTGATCCAGTTTCCAATTAAAGTTACGCGCACCTAGTCTGGCGATTGTTTGGAGATCGTCTGGCGATCGCCAATTTTTTCTTTAATTGCCGAGCCAGCGAGCAACGTCTTTGGCGTGATAAGTCAAAATCAAATCCGCGCCCGATCGCTTAAAGCCCATCATGGTTTCCATCACAACCCGCTCTTCGTCTATCCAGCCGTTGAGGGCAGCGGCTTTGACCATAGAATATTCGCCAGAAACGTTGTAGGCCGCAACCGGAAGATTAGTCGCTTGCTTCACTCGCCAGATGATGTCCATATAGGCGAGGGCGGGCTTGACCATGAGCATATCTGCCCCTTCGGCAATATCTAGCTCAATTTCTTTGATGGCTTCGGTGCCATTGGCTGGATCCATTTGATAGGTGCGGCGATCGCCAAATTGAGGGGCCGAATCGGCCGCATCGCGGAAAGGGCCATAGTAAGCAGAAGAGTACTTAGCGGCGTAAGAAAGAATCGGCAAATCTTCAAAGCCGCCCGCGTCGAGTCCGGCGCGAATCGCCTGAACGAAACCGTCCATCATGCCAGAAGGCGCAATAATATCTGCGCCCGCGTTGGCCTGAGAAACCGCCGTTTTCTTCAGCAGCTCCAAGGTGGGATCGTTCAGAACGCGACCGGAGAGATCGCCCACTTCCAAATAGCCGCAGTGGCCGTGATCGGTGTACTCGCAAAGGCAGGTATCGACAATGACAATCAGGTCAGGGACGGCTTTTTTAATCGCTTCGGAAGCCCTTTGAACGATGCCGTGATCGTGCCATGCGCCAGTAGCTTCGGCGTCTTTATCGGTGGGAATGCCAAAAAGAATAACGGCAGGAATGCCCAGCCCAAAGACTTCTTTAGCTTCTTCGACAATTTTGTCTACGGAGAGCTGATAGACGCCGGGCATGGATTTAACTTCTTGAGAGAAGGCTTCACCAGGGGCGGCAAACAGCGGATAAACCAGATCGTTGACGGTGACGAGGTTTTCTTGCACCATGCGACGGAGGGTGGGGTGCGATCGCAGTCTGCGGGGGCGATGAGTAGGAAACATAATATTGGAGGGATTCGAGAGAACGTATTCGTTCCGAAATATGTAGTGTTGTTGAGTTCAGTGTAAAGCTTGGATTGGGATTCGCTCTGACCTAGCGGTGCAAAAGTTATGTTCCTTAAGAAATCAAGCCGAGGCGATAGAATGCTGAGAGCGATAAGTTGATTTAAGTGAGGGCAAAAGATTACGTGAGCGCTCTGTTTGTGCTGCTTTGGGCAATGATTGGTCTGATTTTAACCATTGGCAGTACCTGGCTAGAAGCCTTTAGTTTGGGCATACCCTGGGAGAATTTATTGAGAGGAGAACAGGGCGCTTGGATTTCTCCTTTGAAGGTGAGTTTTCAAGTAGGGGCCGCTTTGTTTACGGGCTGTATGGGCGGCAAGACAGCAGCGGCGCTCTCGCAGACGGCCTACGTAGCGCTAGGAATTTTGCTGTTTGATCGGTTTGGGTATGAGGTGTTTAGCCAGGGCGCTGGGATGGCGTCTTTGCGAGAGCCGTGGTTTGGCTATTTGCTGGGGTTTATTCCGGGCGGGTGGCTGTGTGGCTGGCTGGCCTTTCGATCTAAAGCGACTTTGGAACGGCTGGCTTTTGGCAGCTTGGCGGGGCTAGCGGCCGTGCATCTATGTGGCCTGAGCTATTTGCTGATAGGGACTTTGGTGCGGTGGGTGCGGCTAGAGGAATCTTCTTTAGGTGAGGCGGTGATGACCTATTCGGTGCTGGAGATTCCGGGGCAGGTGATGGTGGCTTGTGCGATCGCGCTAATAGCGTATGGTATGCGACGAGCGCTATTTTATTAAGCTCGATCCAAATTATCAAATATCAGTATGAACCATTGAAATATGAAACCTAAAAACGGTCTGTTTTGGCTGATAGCAATTGCGGGCGTAGTGCTCGATCAGCTAACGAAACAGTGGACGATGCAGACGTTTGGACTAGGTGAGAGCGTCACTGTAATTCCAGGGATACTGAACTTTACCTATGTAACCAATCCAGGGGCCGCCTGGAGCTTGTTTAGCGAGAACGGCGAATGGTTGCGCTGGCTGTCGATGGCCGTGAGCGCGGCGCTGGCGATTTATGGCTGGGTGGCGCGGATACCGTCGCGCTGGGAGCAGGCGGGCTACGGCTTTATTTTGAGCGGCGCGTTTGGAAATGGTATAGACCGGCTGCTTGCGGGTGAGGTGGTGGACTTTTTACAGATATTTCCGGCAACCCGATTTCCCGTCTTTAACCTGGCAGATATCTGGATTAATGTCGGCATTGCCTGCTTTATTTTGGTGGCTATTCTAGAGGCCATTGGATTTGGAAGCAGTAGAGGCAGCGGGGGCCGATCAAGCCGGAAGTGAAGCTAACGCCCTCACTTATTCTTTCTGGGGGCAGATCGCCTAATATTTATCTAGTGAGTTTTTGATATTTGTATGTTCTTAGCCGAACTGTCATCCTCTTTTACGCTATGACTTCTCCACCGCCTAAGCCGCCTAATCGTCCTGGATCTAATCGTTCTGGCAACTCTAATGCGGGTCGTCCCGATCCGGGGAGCAAGCCTAAGCCCTCGGGGCAGCCGGTGCCTAGAACGGTGCTGGGATCGATTACCCAGGCGTTTCAGACGGTGCAGGCGAACGTGGACTTTTCGAAGATTCCGCTGAAGCCGAATGCGCGGGTGCCGAAGCTGGATATTGAGTCGGACGGTAAGCACAGCGAATATCCCCTAGTAGGCGAGCATTATTTGCTGGGCCGCTCGTCTAAAGCCTGCGATATTGTGGTGCGATCGCCCATCGTTAGCCAAACCCACTTGGCTCTCACCCGCGATCGCTCACGACCTGGCAATCCATTTGTGATTCGAGACAAAGGATCGACAAACGGCATTTACCGCAACAAAAAACGCATCTCTTCTTTGCCGCTGCGCCATGGCGATGTGCTGACGCTAGGGCCAAGAGAGCTGGCCGACGCGGTGACGGTGCGCTATATCGATCCGCCGCCGATGTACCTAAACGTGCTGCGCTACGGGCTATATGGCGCGACCGGATTCACCGGGCTGCTGGTGTTTTGGATTGTGGGATTGCAGTGGCCGAAGATTTCGATTAATCCCATACCGGAGTCGGTGCAGGGGCCGGTGCTGATTACGGCTGATGGTGACAAAGGCCGAGAGCCATTGAACAAACTGCCGAATATTTCGCACCGAGAAAAGCAGCGGCTGCGAGAGTATTCTGAGTTTTTGCCCAAAGCGATCGTAGCTTCTGAGGACACGCGTTTTTATTGGCATGTGGGCGTTGACCCGCTAGGAGTTGCTAGAGCCGCGCTCACAAACGCGGCTGAAGGTGAAATTAGAGAAGGGGCCAGTACGCTGACGCAGCAGCTCGCTCGCAATACCTATCGAGACTATGTGGGCACAGAAGATAGCGCAACGCGGAAGGTTCGCGAGGCCGTCGTGGCCCTCAAGCTAGAAACTTTTTACAGCAAGGATCAGCTGATGCTGCTGTATATGAACCGGGTGTATTTGGGCAATAACCTGTACGGCTTTGAAGATGCCGCGCAGTTTTACTTTGGCAAGTCGGGAGATGCCCTGAGCATTGCCGAGTCCGCGACGCTAGTCGGAATTTTGCCCGCGCCGAATGCGTTCAACCCGGTGCAGGACTATCAGGCGGCGGTGGAATATCGCGATCGCGTGATCGAACGCATGGTTTCGCTAAATATGATCAGCACTGAAGAGGGCCGCAGAGCTAGGCGATCGCGCATTGAAATCAG
>JBBSOB010000143.1:0-11412 GCA_038260205.1 Phormidesmidales cyanobacterium | reverse complement strand
CGTGCGCATTGGCGGCATTGCCAAAGGCTCTGGCATGATTCATCCCAACATGGCGACGATGCTGTCTTTTGTCACCTGCGATGCGGCCGTTTCTCCGCCGCTCTGGCAAAAAATGCTGCGTCGCGCTGCGGACAAAAGCTTTAACCAAATTACGGTCGATGGCGATACCAGCACCAACGACTGTCTGATTGCGCTGGCAAACGGCGAGTCTCGTACCCCTGCGATTACTGAGGCCGGGCCAGAGGCTGACAAGCTAGAAGCCATGCTGACTGAAGTATGTGTGTATTTGGCCAAGGCGATCGCACGGGACGGCGAGGGCGCAACCTGTCTGATAGAAGTGGCGGTAACTGGGGCTATGAGCGATCGCGCAGCCAGCCAAATCGCTCGAACGGTAGCCGGATCTTCCTTAGTAAAATCAGCTATTTTTGGCCGCGATCCTAACTGGGGCAGAATTGCTGGTGCTGCTGGCCGAGCCGGTATCCCCTTCAATCAGACCGAACTCACCATTGCCCTAGGTAAGTTTTGTTTAATGCGCGAGGGAACCCCTCAAGCCTTTGATCGAGCGGCGGCGAGTCAATATCTCAAGCAGCAGGCAGAACGCAGCACCTCAGCGATGTCTCAAATTTTACTCACAAGCACTCAGCAGGCCAACGAACTGCTAGTGAGCGAATCACAGCAGGCGTTTGGGCGGCAGGCCCAAAGTGCCGAATCGCTAGCACATCCTGTCAAAATTACGCTAGGCGTGGGCGACGGCCCTGGGAAAGGCATCGCCTGGGGCTGCGACTTAAGCTATGACTACGTGAAAATCAACGCCGAATATACAACCTAGAAATTTTCAAATCGACCGGCTCCTAAACGGGGCGCTACAAATTAAATCAGGCGTCTCCAAACGCTAAAAAGCAAAAGGTTTCAACTAATAGAAACCCGTAGAAACTTTCGCCCTTTAGATGCGTCTGTCTACTAATAGGGATTACTAATCAAGAGAAGTTAGTTCAATTAGGGCCTGTGTAAGCGTCAGTATTTCTAAAAATGAGTACGTGATCGATGGCATCTGAATCTGGCAGTATCAGCTCAGAAAGGCGATACCGGCTCAGAGATAAATCAGAAATTAAAACGGAGAGTTGAGTATCAATGCGCAAAGTTACTGCCTCAGCCGTCATTCTTACGGCCTTGACTAGCTGCGGTCATAACAGTGGCATTTCCAGCACACAATGGAGCTTCAAAGTCCCTGCTGAGGACGAAGCGAACAGTCTGGCAATCAGTCCTGATTCGAGCAATACGACTGATGGTGCGTTTGTTTCAGCGGTAGGCAATCAGGCATTTATCGGTCAGGAAGCCGTCAAAGAACGAGGTTCGCTCTCTAACGGCAACATGATGGGGCCAGCCTTTAATCAGCCATCTAAAAACATTGAGACGACTGCCGTTGGATTATCTGCTGTTGGCCTTTCGGCTGGCTTAGGGCCAGAGAGATCTGTTCCGCGTCTTTCGGGTGCAAAAAATGGCGGTTCTGCCCCCGCTTTCAACTGGCTGAAAGGCTATCAGCCGGTGGCCGCTCGTCCTGATCCAGTTGCTGAGATCAAAGCCTTTTTGAGCGCTAACAGCAGCCCTAATTCTTTAAGCAACCGAGAGCCTTATCGTTCAGATATCCTGACGCCTTCGCTACCAACGGTTTATTTACCAGATTCGGCTAGTATCACCTCCACTTCAGGTAACCCTACGGATATGGGGTTGCAGGTTGCTTCTATAAACAACGCCAGAAGCAATGCTAGAGGCAACGCTAGCTTTACGAGTGAGGGGCTGCCCATAATCGAGTCTTCTGTGAGAGACGTACCGGCAGACTATTCAACTGAAAGTACCGTTGCACCAACGCCGCTGAACGATGGGTTGCCTGTGCTTGAAGCTAGCAGTATCAAAGAGATGCCGATTGGCACGGCTATCTTGCAAGATCTCCAGCGCACGAAAACGGGTCAAGCCATATCTAGTCTGTCTGAGAAGAACTCAAATGGTCGTATTGATATAGAAATTCTGCCTGCTGAGGCTAGTATTGCGAACGATGCTTCAGTGGTTAGTGCTTCAGTGGTCAGCGCTGGGATCGTTAGCGCTGGGATCGTTAGCGATCGCGCTAATAGTTTTTCTACTCGTAACCCCACGTTAGAGAGCCTGCGTCGTTCTATGGTGGTTCGCGAGGTGTCACCTTTAGTCGCTAATCCCTCACAGACTGCTGATACTGATGCGAGTTTGGCGCGCGAGCCGGATTTGAATAGTTTAGCGGTAGAGGCGATCGCGGTTTCCTCGCCCTCTTCAGATTCTTCTACTCTAGAAAGTCTGCTAGAAACGGCAGCGCAGCCCGATCTACCGGTAGATTTACCCGTAGATTTATCCTCTAGTAATACAGCTTCTCCCCTGCTAGAAGGCTTAGGCAACACTCAGCCCCTGCCTACGCTGTATTTACCGATTCCAGAAGCTACTTCAGAAAATGGCGATGCCGCCGCTCTGTCAACCCCCGTTAGCTTAGTGAGAAATTCCCTAGCGTCGCTGACTTCTTCTCAAAAGACGCTAAATCAAAAGACGCTAAACCAAAAGACGCTGAACCAACGCAGTAGAGCAAATTTGATCCGGATAGATAATAAGCTCTCAACACAACGCCGTCAGCTAGTGAGCTACTAGTGCGTTACTAGAAATGACGCTTCGAGGCCGAACGGTTGAAGACGAGTAGTCAGCCATAGCGCATGCTAGGAGCGTACTAACTCGATAACGTTCTCGCGACTTCGGATAGTAACGTCGTAACCGTTTAGGAAGTCGTTGCCGAGGAGTCCTATGCTCACGGAGTCGCCAATGCTGATGCGAGCATTGTTTAAGATAATGCCTCCCATTGAAATGGACTCTACGCGACCGAGTTCGAAGACAACTTCAGACTCGCTAGCGGTGGCGGCTATCATGCGCTCCGTGGCCACAATTTCTAGGTCGTCGGCCATCGCTCGAGTAATGAGAGTGCGGCTAGCACCGGTATCTAGAATCATGTCGTAGGTTTTGCTCCCATCGAAAGTAACTTGAACGACCGGTGTTCCGTACAGTCGGCGGACGACGGGAACAATCATTTTATGAGGGGCCGTTGAGCTAGATGAGGTTGATTTAGGCACTGCTAAAACAGGCGCTGCTAAAACTGATGACGGCTGGTTTGATGGCAGCATTGAAGACTTGGCTACGGTAGGCAGTTTTTTAACGGCGACGGTTGTTATCGCTGTGGCCTTGAGTGTATCTACCTGTTTAGCAGCATACTCGGCGTTGCGGCTATACTCTTTGACCTTTGCCTGGGCGGCTTCGTAGTGGGCGCTTTCACTACTGACTTGATTGAGCTGTTCGACTGCTCTTTGCCATCTGCTAGCGACGAGTCCCCAGTCATCCGGTGAAATAGCCGATTGGCCAAGTTGATCGGCACTAGAGGCCAGGTTTATGCCTGTTTGGTAAGCTAGAGAAACGGCTGGTGAGCTATGGTTTTTGGGTTGTTCTGTCGCTGCTATCGATGAGGTTGTCTCTAAAGCACTGATCGCTGTTGGTGCTGTCGGGGCGATCGCCCGGTCGTTAGCGCTGATTTCTAATGTTTGACTACAGGCGTAACAAAACAACCCGACCAAACTAGGCAATAATATGAAGCGATAAGCAGAGGCAGGCTGGCCCATAGTGTCCAATGGTTGGCAATATTGGTTGGCCATGTGCAAAATGGCTACTCTTAATTTTCCCTAGTCGCTCTGGTGCTGTACTCGCGCCTTATACGGAACCTGGCTCTTCCAGCGCATAAAACTTTCGTGAACAGTAAGTGTTTACGGCCCGGTTTTCCTTTTCTTAGCTGTTTTTTTAGAACGTCTTTAACTGAATTCGTATGTTTGACCCTGCTGCTAAACCTGCTTTGCTCGTGCTAGAAGATGGCTCTGTGTATAGAGGCTGGTCGTTTGGCGCAATGGGCACGACGATGGGCGAGGCCGTTTTTAATACTGGAATGACGGGCTATCAGGAGGTGATCACTGATCCTAGCTACTGTGGTCAAATGGTTGCCTTTACCTATCCTGAGCTAGGTAATACGGGGGTTAACCCGGAGGATGAGGAGTCTAGTCGGCCCTATGTGAGCGGCGTGATTGCTAAAAACGTGTGCGATCGCTCCAGTAACTGGCGCTCTACCCAATCACTAGGCGATTATTTGAAACTACACGGCATTCCAGGCATCTATGGCATAGATACTCGGGCGCTGACTCGTAAGCTCCGTAGCGCTGGGGCCATGAATGGGGCTATCTCTAGCGAAGTGCTAGATCCTGAAGAACTAATTCGCCAGATGCAGACGCTACCCAGCATGGAAGGTCTCAACTTGGTAAAAGAAGTCTCAACTGATAAGACTTACGAGTGGACTGAAGCAACGGGCGACGACTGGGCCTTTAGCAGTTGGGCCTTTAGCAGTGGTAGTGATACTGCCCGGTCTGCTAATCAGGACGGTGATAGTCAACGTAACGCTGAACCGCTGATCGTGGTTGCACTTGACTTTGGCATTAAGCGTAATATTTTGCGCCGACTCGCAAGCTATGGCTGCCGAGTAATTGTCGTGCCTGCAGATACGCCTGCGGCAGAAATCTTAAGCCACAACCCTGACGGTATTTTTCTCTCGAATGGCCCTGGAGATCCGGCGGCGGTTACAGACGCACCAGAAATCACTCGGGCGCTGTTAGAGAGTAATTTGCCTACGTTTGGCATTTGTATGGGGCATCAGATTTTGGGTCTTTCGTTGGGATCTGAAACCTTCAAGCTAAAGTTTGGCCATAGAGGGCTTAATCAGCCTTGTGGTTTGAGTGAGCAGGTAGAAATTACGAGTCAAAATCATGGGTTCGCGCTGACCGCTGACTCGATTGATGAGCAGCAGCTAGAAATCACCCACCTCAATTTGAACGATCAAACGGTGGCGGGAATTCGCCATAAGCAACTGCCGGTCTTTTCAGTGCAGTATCACCCTGAAGCCAGTCCTGGCCCCCATGACGCGGACTATTTATTTGCTAATTTTGTTGAGACGATGCGCGATCGCAAAGCCCTAAAAAAATAAGGCTAGGGAAAACCAACCTGGAAAAAACTTAGAAAAACAAGCCAAATATAGAGTGATTTAGCTAGTTTGGTTGATTTGGCTAGTTGATTTGGCTAGTTGATTTGGCTGGTTGATTTGGCCGTAAGATACAAATCTATCAAAGGGCATGATAGTCAAGGGTTAAAGTAGGGATCGCATTGACCCGATTGCAAGCGCTCTAAAATAGTTTATCTCTATCTTTTGGCTCTCTTGCGGTCGATGTTGTCTTGCTCTATACTTAATCGTCATATTGTCGTTCGATGCCAGGCATACCAGGAGGATCCCATCGCTGAGTCGCTCACCCTAACGGTTAGTCTAAGAGGCACCCGCGAAGTTAGGGGAAAATGTCAAATTTTTCGCCTGACCGGCCTTCTAGATGCATTCTCGGAGCCTACTTTTTTAAAGGTTCTCAATAAGTACATCGAAGATGGGCCTGCCCATATCATTTTAGATTTATCCACGATTGATTTTGTCGATAGCTCCGGCCTGGGCGCTCTCGTTCGGCTGGTTAAAAAGGCCAAAGGCGAGAGTGGCAGCGTTCAAGTTGTCAGCAATCCCAGGGTGACTCAAACAGTTAAGCTAGTTCGCTTAGAGCAGTTTTTGTCTTTGCAGCCTAGTGTGGATGCTGCTGTTGAAAACTTAAAGAACATGTAGAGCCTAATTTGGAGCAGACCTCTCAGTCGGATGAAGCGTCTGTTCCTGTTGATTTGGCAGCTAGTTCGACCGCTTCAGGTTCGCCGGATGGCCCAGTTGCCCAAGGGCCAGATGATAATTTTATGCAGTTGGTCGAAGTCTTTTCGAGCGAGTCTTTAGGCGCTGGTTATTCTAAATCTCAGCTAGACAGCCTCTCTCCGATTTCTTTGGCTTATATTGGAGATGCCGTTTTTGAGCTGTATGTGCGATCGCGCCTGCTAATTCCGGCCAAGCGAATTCGAGACTACCACAAGCAAGTAGTGGCTCAGGTAAAAGCCGAGCAACAGTCTGAGTATGTAGATGTGCTGATGCCGCATCTAACTGCGGAGGAAACAGACATGCTGCGTAGAGGCCGAAATGCAACGACTGGCCGCAGCCGTAGGGCAGAGGCGAAGCATTATCAAAAGGCGACTGGCTTCGAGGCGCTGATAGGTTTTTTGTATTTGAGCGATCGCCATCGAATGCTGAGTTTGCTGAATTTGCTGTCAATATAGCTCGATAGCTCGTCAGACAGGTTTTTCTCGCTAGATATACTCACCAGATATATTTTCTAGAAACTAAATGCATCGGGCTGTTGGCTGTATCTGCACTAAAATAGATCTCTGCTAAGCGTATCTTGAGGAAGTCAGCGTGAGCGGCCCCGAAAACTCCGAAAATTCAGATCAGTCCTTTAGTCAGCCGCGTCGCCGGTCTGGAGGTAAGCCTAGTGGTGGCCCCGGTAGCCCTAAACTCAACGGACGCAGTGCAAGACCCGGCAGTGCAAGACCTAGCGGTCGGCCCAAGAGCGGAAATCCCAAGGATAAATTTGGGGCTAAACCCAAACCCAGCGTAAATTCTAGCGGTAAACCAAAGCCTAGGCTGGACTCTGATGGCAAGCGATCACCTCGGCCTAGTCCTGCTAAAGACGGAAAGCCGTTTCGCGCTGAGTCACGCTCGCGTAATGACAGGGCGGGCAAATTTAATTCGGGCGATGCTCCGGCGGAGAGAATTCGCCAGCGCAAGGGCGGGCATCGCGATGACCGGCGAAACGACTATGGCGAAGCCCGCTGGGAAAACGAAGGTTTCTCTGAGAGTCGCTCGGATGAGATGAAGCCAGACCTAATCTATGGTCGTCATTCAGTGGAGGCGGCTCTAGAATCTCAGCGGACGCTTAACCGACTGTGGGTGAATTCTAAGCTACGCTACGACTCGCAGTTTCGTTCGCTGCTTGTGGCTGCTAAGGCCAATGGCACTGTAATTGACGAAGTTGAAAATACTCGTTTGTCCCAAATGACGCAGGGAGCAAACCATCAAGGCATTGTTGCCCAAGTTTCACCCTACGAATACGTAGCCTTAGAGCATTTGGTGGAGCAGGCCAAGGCGGCTGCGCGTCGCCCGGTAATTATTGCTGCTGATGGCATTACGGATCCGCATAATCTGGGGGCGATTGTGCGTTCGGCAGAGGCCATTGGAGCTCAGGGAATTGTGATCCCACAGCGGCGAGCAGTCGGGATCACCTCTACCGTCTCTAAGGTCGCAGCAGGGGCATTAGAAAATATTCCTATTGCTAGAGTCATTAATTTGGGGCGATCGCTAGAATACCTGAAAGAAACAGGATTCTGGATTTATGGTTTGGCTGCAGAAGCCGCTAAACCCATTCATACCGCAGATTTTTCTGCGCCTGTGGTGTTGGTTGTGGGGGCTGAAGGATCGGGTCTAAGTTTGTCGGTGCAAAATCTATGCGACGTGTTAGTCTCTATTGAATTAAAAGGAAAAACGCCTAGCCTTAATGCATCGGTTGCGACCGGGATGGCGCTCTATGAAATATATCGTCAGACCTGGGTAAATAAGCTGCCCGCTTTGACAATAGAAAGTGGGCCTACGGGAAAAGTATAAAGATTAAAGGTGATAGAACAGGATTATTTGAGCAAAACTGTTACGCTCAAACTTTAACCCATGAAGAAGTATTCTAAAATGGAGTTATTAATGCGCCTTATTTACAGTCGAATAGCAAGATCGAACTAAGCAGGTTTAGTGCTTCCTTCAGTGATGCCAAAGTTTTAGGGTTAGGGCGTTTAGTCTTCCAAATTCTTGTCCTTTGAGGGCTGTGTTCCTGTCGTGTTAGCTTTCGAGGATTTATGCCTCAAAGCTAGGGTCAAAACTATCTGTCGTCTGCTTTTTCCTTTAATCTCATTTGAGATACTTCCCTAGCCTAGTCGGATTAGTGCGAAACCTTATATGGTAAGCTCTTCAACTCCGGCTAAACGGCTAGCAACTCGTCCTCTCTCTTAAGCCATCTCTATTACTGTGATGAAAAATTTCTTTAGTAACCTGTTCGATTTTTTCTCTACGTCTTGGTGGATCAAGATCACGACAGCAGAACCCCGCTGCATCTATTACTTCGGCCCGTTTGAAAGCGAGAAAGAGGCGATTCAGCACCAACCTGGGTTCATTGAAGACTTGCAGCAAGAAAATGCTCAACAAATTGCCGCTAGCATTCAGCGAGGCCCTTCTCCCGCTCAGCTTACAGTAGAATTGGAGCCTTCAAAATCGGCGGCGATGATTTCTGTATAGACAACTCGGTAGACAGTTTGATGGACAGCTCGGTGGACAACTTGCAGATATGAAGATTGAGCTGTTTAAAGGCTCATTGCTCCCTGCGATTTGCCACCGGCATGGATAATTGCTGAAACTATTGGCCTAGCCATCTGAGCTACCTTTGCTGAATGTCTATTCCTGATCTCGAAGCCCGGAATCGAGTAGCGTAAAGTCTGGTTTCCAGCGATATTTCGTCAGGTCTAGCTTACCTTTGACGAAAATAATGCCTTCTTCTTGTAGCAGTAGCTGTTGCAGGTCGTCGTTGCCGTCTCTCAAAGAAGATCGGGATATTTCTCCCCTGGCATTTATCACTCTGTGCCAGGGGATATCCGTATTAGCCGTTACCTTAAAGAGCGCGTATCCAACAACTCGGGGCTGGCCGATTAGTCCAGCCAGATCGGCGATTTGACCATAGGTCGCGACTTGACCGTAGGGGATCAGCTTAACAACGTCGTAGATTTTGGGATAACAAGACATATCGTGTATCTAAGCGTACCTTTTGACCTGCGTAATTCTAATGATTAGCGTCCGTTAACCTTGTTAAATTCAGCCATGCTGAAGCAGTGAGAGCATTCTAAAACTAAGAGCGATCGCCCGCCTGCTTTTACAGGGCGTTCGTGGTCGTATATTTCTCCTGATTTTACAAATCCTTCTGTTGTTTGCGTATCAATAATGATCTGCCAATGTTGGGTTTTTACCGCTTTGGGGATCGCAAAAGAGAGATCTGATTTTGAAGGGTTAAACAGGAACAGAAAGCTGTCGTCAAAGATTCGTTCGCCCCTTTGATTCAGGTTTGGGATTTCTGCGCCGTTGAGAAAAATGCTGATGGCCTTGGTAGAGCCGCTGTGCCACTCGCGGTCATCAATGGGCCTGCCGTCTGGATGAAACCAACCGATGTCTTCGACGCCCGATCCGTGAATTTCGCGTCCAAAAAACCACTGATGGCGGCTAAAAATGGGGTGATCCTGCCGAAACTTGATGAGCTGTTGGGTGAAGTTTAGCAGGGCCTGATCGGCGGCCTTTAACTCCCAGTCGAACCAGGACAGTTCGCTATCTTGGCAGTAGGTATTGTTGTTTCCCTGTGTGGTTCGACCCATTTCGTCGCCCCCTAGTATCATCGGTACGCCTTGAGAGAGCATGAGGGTGGTGAGGAAGTTGCGGCGTTGCTGCGATCGCAATTTAAGAATTGCGACATCGTCTGTTGGGCCTTCTACGCCGCAGTTCCAAGAGCGGTTGTAGCTTTCACCATCTCGGTTCCCTTCTCCGTTAGCCTCGTTGTGCTTTTCGTTATAGCTCACCAAATCGTTGATGGTGAAGCCGTCGTGCGCGGTAATAAAGTTGATGCTGGCATGAGGCAAGCGCCCATCATCCTTATAAAGGTCGGAGCTGCCAGTAAAGCGAAAGGCAAAATCGCCCAGACTATAATGCTCTCCCCGCCAGAAGTCTCGAATAGTATCTCGATATTTGCCGTTCCACTCAGACCACAGCAGCGGGAAGTTGCCGACCTGATAGCCGCCCTCGCCTAAATCCCAGGGTTCGGCAATGAGCTTGGTGGTAGAGAGAATCGGGTCTTGGTGGATGATGTCGAAGAATGAGGAGAGGCGGTCTACTTCGTATAGTTCGCGGGCCAAAGCTGAGGCTAGGTCGAACCGAAATCCATCTACGTGCATTTCTTGCACCCAGTAGCGCAAGCTATCCATAATTAGCTTTAGCACCTGAGGGTGGCGAACGTTGAGCGAGTTGCCGCAGCCCGTGAAGTCCATGTAGTAGCGCGGTGAGGTTTCGATTAGCCGGTAGTAGGCGGCGTTGTCGATGCCTCGCAAAGAGAATGTGGGGCCGAGATGATTGCCTTCGCCCGTGTGGTTGTAGACCACGTCTAGAATGACTTCGATGTCTGCGGCGTGAAGCGCTTTGACCATCTCTTTAAATTCCTGTACCTGCTGTCCATGAAAGCCGGAAGCGCTATAGCCTGCATGTGGGGCGAAATAGCCCAGAGAGTCGTAGCCCCAGTAGTTGTGGAGGCCGGTGGTGACCAGATGCCCTGGGTGGACGTTGTAATGGTGGACGGGAAGCAGTTCGACGGCGGTGATGCCAAGATTTTTGAGATGGGCGATCGCTTCTGGATGCCCCATGCCTGCGTAGCTGCCCCTGAGTTCGGTGGGGATATTGGGATGCTCGTGAGTAAATCCGCGAACATGTACTTCGTAGATAACCGTGCGATCCCAGGGAATATCGGGAGCCTGGTCTCCTTCCCAGTCGAAGGCGGGGTCGATGACGACGGCCTTGGGCATAAACTCGCGGCTGTCGGTTGTGGAAAAGTCTAGGTCGCGATCGCGATCGCCAAAGTGATCCATCGGAAAGCTAAATAGCTCTGGTGCGAAGCGAATATCTCCATCAATGGCTCTAGCGTAGGGATCGATCAGGAGTTTGTTGGGATTGAAGCGATGTCCCTCTTTAGGCTTGTACGGGCCTTCTACCCGATAGCCATAGCGCTGATCGGGCTTTATCTCTGGCAAGTAACCGTGCCAGACGTAGTTAGTCACTTTCGGGAGGCGCACCTGTGTTTCTTGGCCCGCCTCATCGAATAAACATAAAACTACGCCCGTCGCATTCTCAGAAAAAAGCGCAAAGTTGGTGCCCTCACCATCCCAAGTTGCGCCGAGCGGATGCGCCCGCCCTGGCCAAACTTTTACCGTCATAATTTGCGTCTGGTCTAAAGTCTTAGACCGCAGGGTGAAAAATTTTAATTGTTGCTACCTGTGCAACCGTACCAAATGCTGCGTCTCTATAAACTTTCTATCTAGAGTTTTTGGTCTGATAGCTTTGAGCTGTCTAAACTTTTGGACGAAGTTTTTTGAGATAGCTGCTGAAAAATTGAATCAGGTGACGATCGTCACGCTATTTGAACGGATTGGTCACAGTGTCCTTTTTTATACAAAGTTAAAATAGACAGGTACTTATATGATTATCCGAGATGCCGAAGCCTAGCCGCCTACCGCTAAAGCCTAATCCTTTTATTTCCTGGCGCGACCCTGAGACGG
>JBBSOB010000142.1:0-11452 GCA_038260205.1 Phormidesmidales cyanobacterium | reverse complement strand
CGACTGAGCCAGGGTTCACATCTCCAGTGGGGAATCAGCGCTAAAATGCTCGGATGAGCTGGCCAATGATAGGCTTGAGGGACATTCCCTATCGCTGTCCGCTTAATCGTTACCTCTGTACTGTCGGGTTCATGGCCGGATTCACTACCAGATTCACGGTCGGATTCACGGTCGGATTCACGGTCGGATGGATGACCGGAAACGGCTGAGGCGCTTTGCCAATAAACAGAACGGTTCGCGGCTTCAAATTGCGCTGCTAGCTGCAATGGATGGGCGGAGGAACTAGCGGGCCTTTCTGTTTTAGTTTCTGTTGCATTTTTTGTTCTATTATCTTTTTTATTCCCTATTTCATTCCCTATTTCATTAATGTTTTCATTAGTATGCAGTTGCCAATCAGTTATTTTCTCTCAGAGAACAGAGGCGGTATTTTCGGGAAGCGGAAGAGTAGGCGGCAATACCTTTATTCTAATGGCTGAACTCATCGATCTTTGCCCCATCCAATTACGGACTGCTTCCCGTTGACGCCTTTAGTTTGACGATCAAAGTTCGACAGATGACGGTTGGGCGGAGCTGCTGCAAATAGGCAGGCATAGGCTAAATCGGGCCGCTCAATTTCTATTAGCTTTGGGGCGATCGCATTCAAAATAGGAATCCAGGGCGTAGGATTTGAAACGGAACTAGGAGACTGACTTCCCGCTGCAGAGCCTAGCAAACCGACCTGTTGTTGAAGTATGTTAACCCAAGCGATCGCATCGAAACATTCACCAAGTACCAATAGTGCATACCCTTTTTCTAACCAGCACTGGGCAAATTGATGAGGAGAGCAGGCCAGGTTGAACAGGCGAGATAATAGATCGCTCACCGCCTCTCGATCTTGATGAAGGAGCGCTCGGCGTTCAGCTTGCCAAAGACACTGGAAGCCGGAATGCTGTTCATTTAATCGATCTGGGTTTTGGGCAAATTCGCCGGGGCAGTTATGAATCATTTCTGCCCAGACGGCTACTATGTCTGGGTTTAGCGCTGAGGCAAAGTAAGTTAAATCACCCTGTAAGACTGCCGAGAGTGGCCTTAGCGCCGGTATCCAAGGATGAGGCTGGCGCTGCGCTTTTTGCCCCGCTTGATCTAGCATGGACAAATAGTGATGTAGCGTTAGTCGATCTGCTCGAATCCCTTGAGGCCATACTTGTTGAATCAACGCTTGTACAGAGAGCCAAAGGTGTTGTGAAGTTGGCGTACTTAATGTTAGCAAAGGGCCTAGTAAGTCAAAGCCTAATGCACTATCGTCTTTTTGCACCGTTTGATCGGGATGATTGGCCCACTGTCGAAACCGCTCTAAAACGCTGAGGTAGAGAGACTCTGCTTTCAAACTCTCAGAGTCTGATGACCCTCCTGCCATCAGCCCTATGGCCCAAAGCAAGATCCGAATTTTTATGCCTTCAATCGGGCGATCGCTCGCGGCTTCACTTTGATTTAACGAGTGAATTAGCCGCAGGGCCTGAGCGGGCAGCGTCTGTACCACGATTTGCTTTGGCGCGACTAGCTGTCGCAAGAGATCTGCACTCTCTCTGATTTCTCCTTGCGGTAACGGACTATTTAGCCAGCTTGTCCAAGACTGTTCTATGACTTGACTCAGCCAAGTTGTACTATCTACGGCTCCGCCAAGATCGCTATTTTGCGGATATAGCATGGGCGAGCTTGGTGGCAACTCAACTATCACCTTTGTCATCTCTGTTGCTTTTTCGCCTAGCGTCGCTTTTGTCCACGCTTTTAGCGGCGCTAAGTCAAGCTGACTAACGCTGGCGGCGGGCTGCACCCATAGCCGACATTGATCTGGCTGTAGCTGGATTTGATAGCCCAAAATATCTTGAAAAGGCGGCAGTTCTAATTCTCCTGGCCAGCGCCGCTCGCCCTTCACAACGATGGCTTCTTCCTGGCGGCCTAGCACCTGCGCGGTTAGCCCTGGCCGACCGCAGGGACAGGGATCTAAAAACAGCTTTAAAATGTCCTGAGCGCTATAGCGCACCATGGGCATAGCGTCGTTGTAGAGGTCTGTCGTTAATAATTCGTCTTCTAAAATCTCATATAAACAGCGATCGCTATCTAAATGTAGCCGTCCTTCCTCAGGGCAGCTTAGCCCTGAAATCCCCGATTCTTGACAACCATATTCGTTGATGACAGGCGCTTGAAAGGTTTGGTTTAAGAGCGATCGCTGAGACTCAAATAGGCATTCTCCGGTGGCGATAGTCGCGACGACGGAAGGAACCGGATAGCGCTGGATATTCTGAAGGGCGATCGCCACTTCACACAGCCGACTAGGATATCCCCTGAGAATGATAGGACTATCCGTTGCAAGAGAAAATAGCGTATTAAGAAAAGCATCGTCCACCTTTCCGACCAAACTGCTGTCTTGAGCGCGAACCGGGAAAAGACGGCTAGCCAGGTTTATCATAGGCACCGTCGCCTCAATGTTCCACGCCTTTAGCTGACGGTGCCGCGCTTCGAGGCGCTTCTCATTCCAGCGTTTTCCGGCAAAGTAGGTGAACGCCGCGGCGCTCGTACCGCTGGTTTTACCTCGAAACACAATATCGGTTGCCTGAGCTAAGAACTGCCCTGGTCGGGATCTCAGCTCAGATTTTGTCAGGGGTTTTAGCCGAGCGAACGCCGCCTGCCAATCTGCGGCTAGGGTGCCTGCTCGATCAATCAGTCCGGCTTCTAGAAATCGTGAGCGGTTTCCAGGTGCAGCCGTTGCCGCCGCTAAAACATCTCGGAGTAACGCTGGATAGGCAGCAGTCATTGGGCTTATTTTTAAATCAGATTAAGGAGAATCAGATTAAGGAGATAGGGTGGTTTCAGCTAGGCGATCGCCCATCGCTAACCAATCTCCTTGCACCTCAACCGGCTGTGCGCCAAAAATCTCAGGCTGCAATAGCTGGGCGATACTAGCGGGCTTTTCGCAAAAGCGTCCTAGATCTTTGAGATAGCCTGCTGAGATCCAGCCTTCTCGAAAATCAGGTGCGCTCGCAAAATGAGGATTGTCGATTCCAAAGTGGTTAGTCACTCTAGCCCACACGCCGTTGCGCGACCATTCTAAAACGACCACCTGCCAGCCATCTGGAATAACGCCAATGGGTTTACCATCAGGAGTCGCTCGCACTCGCAGCGGACTGCCGCTATTCGTCTTTACCTGAGAGTAGTACTTAGGAAAACCACCATATTTGCAGCCTCGGACGGTCTGCGCCACCATGCTGTCATCCGCATGAGCTTTCTGAGCAAAGCTAGCGATCGCCCCTGACAGCAATATCAACAGAGAAAGTTTCCAATATTTTTGATACATGGCTAAATCATGATTTATTAGGATGGAAGAATTCGATAAAACGTTTTTTGCACAACTTTTTTTGCACAACGTTTTTTACATAGACCTATTACACCGTCACAATAGCTGATCAAGCCATAGATGCGAAACCCTCTCAAGGCTGATTCTAAGAACATAGCTGCTTACGACCCTTACGCGAGTTTCCTCAGTGACTTAAGGCTCAACTTTAGTCTCAACTTGAGCCTCACTCCCACTGGCTAAAACTACCTGACTAAAACTACCTGACTAAAACTACCTGGCGCTGATCTGAACGCCTTCAATTACCTTTTCTATTTTCGTGCAAGTCCCTTATTTATCTAAAATCTCCCTCAGATGGACTCGCGATAGCCGTAAAACTCATGATTCTCTTGTCAGTCGATAGCGCATATTGGCAAGCTCATGCCCGTCGTAATAGCGCCCGTCTTCCCCACCATCGGCGAGCGAATAAAACACCACATAGCGAGCGGCTTCTGTGGGTTCTACGAGACTGATGATCTCGCGCATAGGCACACCGCCCCATTTAGCGACGCCTGACCAGCCCTAGATCCGTCAGTTGGCTGCTAGGAGACCACCACTCAAGCAGCCCCTTGAACCAGCCGACCATAAACTCGCCTGTCTTTTGTACTACTCGCGCATGTGCGATCATAAACGGTGAGACTCGCCACCAGGCCATTCCAACAATCAGCATCGCCAGAACGAACGGCCAAAATCCCTCCCAGTTCGGACTGTCAACGCCCGCAAACATATGATTAGTGTTGGCTCGCAGCCCTGTGATCGCGACCATGATGCCGTGACCCAGGATAAAAGCGACAAACCAACTGAACGCAATAAAATGAATGGATCTGGCCATCTGCCGATGCAGCAGTTTGCCGAACCAGCCAGCTTTGTTGGAGATTGCTGGACTTTGCATCAAGCCCGTAAAAATAGAGATTGGTGCCGCCACAAAAATGGTGACGAAGTAGGCAAGCTGCTGCAAGCCGTTGTAGCGCGTCCATCCCTCATCTAACAGAAAAGTCAGCGAAGCAATTGAATAACGGTCGAAAGTGATTTAGCCAAACATCCCAGGTGAGCGGCACTACCTTGAGCCACTAGTCGGTCGAAAACAACATTACGTAAAAAATGATGCCGTTGATCACCCATAGCAGATTGACCGAAAAATGCCACCAGCGGGCAAGTCCAATCGTGTGGCGCAGTCCCGAAAGCCCCAGCCATGTCGGTAAGGGTGACCGCATCATCTTTGGCCGTCCAAACGCGATCCATCGGCACTTTTTGTTGGAAGCGAAACCAGTCTGTACCAGGTGTGCAATCGCGCTTCCAGTACAGACGCGGGTGGTCAGCCAGGATCTGCAGTCCAGCGCGGATGATAAACATCATGACCGGATGCTAATCCAACGCGTACCGAAGTGGATGCGCGGAATAATGCCGCTACGTGGTGGCAGCCATTCGCTTAACTTAATCCGGTCATCTAACTTAATCCGGTCATCCGTAAAAGTCAGCTTTTCGGATGCAGCTAGGTAGGCATACACAACATTTTGTAGGATGTAGGATATGAAGAGCCGCTATATCTCCAGGTTGTCCGAATGCTGGCTTCACTTTTTCTTAAGGCTTTGGCATACTTACCGTCAGCGGCGAATGATGCGACGACTCTCATCTCTATGCTCTAGTGAGTACTTCAATATCAAAGTGACAATGGCTAGAGCGGCTAGCAAAACAGACGCAGCATAGGCCGACTGAGTATTGTACTGAACGTAGGACTCTTCAACATAAAGAGGCAGCGTTTGGGTTTTGCCGACGATGTTGCCAGAGACAACGGCTACAGCTCCAAATTCGCCCATAGCTCGCGCGTTGCACAGAATAAGACCGTAGAGCACACTGCCTCTAATAGAAGGCAAAGTTACCCGCCAAAAGGTTTGCCAGCGGGAGGCTCCTAGCGTGTAGGCGGCTTCTTCTTGGTCGGTGCCGATCTCTTCTAAGGCGGGCAGCACTTCGCGGGCAATAAAGGGCATGGTGACAAAGATAGTGGCCAGAATCATACCCGGCAGCGCAAAGATAATCTTGATGTCATGGGCTTCTAGAAGTGGGCCAAACCAGCCCCGGTTACCGTATAGCAGTATCAGCATGAGGCCAGCAACAACTGGAGAGATGGAGAAAGGCAAATCGATGATGCTGATTAGGAGCGTGCGACCGGGAAAGGTTTTGTGTGCGATCGCGATCGCTGCTGCTAGTCCAAACACCGTATTCAGCGGCACGGCCACCATCGCGGTAATTAGCGTTAGCACCATAGCCTGTATAAAAGGACGACTGGTGAATGTTGTTAAGAAAGCGGCTGGGCCACCACTAAACGCTTGCACAAACACATTTAAAGCAGGTAGCAATATAATCAACGCTACATAAAATAGGGTAAAGCCAATGAGAACCCACTTGCGCCAATCTTGAGGCGACTTTGATCTGGCAGAATTAGGCGCGATCGCCGCCTCTATTGAATTTGAAGCAGAATTAGTCATAGCGTTGTCCAGAAGACTGCAACAGATTGATCACAATTAAGATAGCCAGAGAAATCAGCAATAGCACCGAGCCAATCACAGTGGCCCCAGCGGAGTCAAACTGTTCTAAGCGTTGAAACACCAGCACAGGCGCAATCAGGTCTTGGAACGGAATATTTCCGGCAATAATCACCACCGAGCCATATTCCCCCACCGCGCGCGAGAAGCCCATCGCTATGCCAGTCAGCAACGCAGGCATCAGCGGCGGCAAAATCACCCGATAAAAAGTCTGCCAATCAGAAGCCCCCATTGACCAAGCCGCTTCTTCTACCTCTGTTTCCATCTCCTGCAAAACTGGCTGCACCGTACGCACGACAAAGGGCAGCGAAATATAGATCATCGCCACCAGTACGCCCAGACGTGAAAAGGAGATTTGGATGCCGTAGGGGGCCAGTAGCCCGCCAATCCAGCCTTCGCTGCCATACACTGTCGATAGCGTTAGTCCGGCCACAGCGGTGGGCACTGCAAAGGGAAAGTCAATTACACCGTCTAAAAATCGCTTGCCTGGAAACTCGTAGCGTACCAACACCCAGGCCACGATTAACCCAGCAAAGCCGTTGAGCGCTGCCGCCACTAAAGCCGTTAAAAAAGTTACATTGTAGGTAGAGAGCGCTACCGGATCGGTCGCAATGCGCCAGATCTCAGCAGCGCTAAGACTGCTGGCTTTTAGCACCAGCGCGGCAATCGGCAAAAACAAAAACAGCGTCAGGTATATCCAGGTAAATCGCCAGGGCCAAGAGAGCGTACTTAGCCGCGACCAAACGCTTTGATTAGGAGTGTTTACAAAGGTCATCACAGTTCAATCGTATTTAGATCAACAGTATTTAGATCAACAGTATTTAGATCAACAGTATCCAACAGGATTTAACAGTATTTACAAAAAAACAGAAACACTGAGAAAATCAATAGCCCCGCCTAGGGCAGAGCAAAACTATCTGTACTTCTTAGCGTTTACCCACTTTGGCTTGAATTTTGTCGAAACTAGCCCCGTCAGCAAAAAACTTCTTCTGCACCTCCTCCCAGCCACCCAAATCAGCAACGGTGAAAAGCTTAGAGATTTTTGGATACTGCTTGGTAAATTCTTTCGATACGTCGGTATCAACAGATCGGAACCCAACCTTGGCAAATTCTCGCTGGGCTGCTGGCGTAAATAGAAACTTGACAAAGGCTTCAGCAACTTCTCGGTTACCATGCCGATCGACATTAGCATCGACAACGGCAACAGGGTTTTCGATAGAGATATTAACGTCTGGAATGATGTAAGGCTGTTTTTCTCCTTTTTGAGCAGCTAGCAATACTTCATTTTCATAGTTGATCAGCACGTCTCCCTGGTTGCGCTGATAAAAGACATCTGTGGCTTCTCTTGCATCTTTAGGTAGTATCGGCACGTCGCTATAAACTTCGGTGACATACTTCGTCGCTGCCGCCTCATCTCCACCATTTTGAGTGATATGACCCCACAGGGCTAGATAGTTCCAGCGGGCACCGCCTGAGGTTTTAGGATTGGCGGTAATGACCTGCACATCGTCGCGAGTGAGATCTTCCCAACCCTGAATATTTTTAGGATTGCCGTCTCGCGTTACTAAGGCAGCAACCGACGTGGTGACAATCGCTTCGTTGGGAAATTCTTTCTCCCAGCCCGATTCAATTAAGCCACCTTCCTCAAGCTTTTTCGTATCTAAAGCCAGCGCTAGGGCCACAACATCCGCTTCCAAACCATCTAGCACAGCGCGAGTTTGAGAACCCGACCCGCCGTAGCTCTGTTCAAAAACAACTTCTTGGCCGGTTTCAGCTTTCCACTGTTCAACGAACTGAGGAATGATTTTTTCGTAAGCTGACTGTGTGACGGCATACGAGACTAGGGTTAGTTCGACGGTTTTGGCAGGTGCGGCTGCGGTTTTCGATCCGGAGTCGGTTAGAGCGGTATCTGTGTTGCTGCAAGCGATGACTGTGCCCGCTAGCGTTAACCCGATGATCGATAGCGTTAGACGTCGAGACGATCGCTTCCAAAGACTGTGCTTCCAAAGACTGTGCTTAAAACGAGACTTGCCGAACAGTAGATGCTTGAGGGATGGAACGCTGCTTGCTCGGCTGCGATCGCCTCGTAAGTTCTGGAAGAAGGCCATAAGTCAAATCCTCTTAATTTCTGGTTTCAATAATTTTTTTTAGCGGCAAGGACTCCAAGGTTTGCCAAGGTTTGCCAAGGCCTGCCCTGAAGTGATCCGATTATAAACACAAATCATCCAAAATAAATCTAAAAATGAATTCAAAAACATTTGAAATTCAAATGAAATTCGCTTATGCTGTCGTGAGGCCAAAACCCAACCGTCCAAAGTTGGCTTTGAGACGTCCGAATTCTGAGGCTCAGCCTGTCGCTGGGCCTACGCACTAATTTTCCGAAGCTATAGGAGATATCTGATGGGCATTAAAATCGAAGGCGTTTCTAAACGATTTGGCGATTTCCAAGCGTTAGAGTCGATCAATTTAGAAGTGAACAGCGGCGCTCTGACTGCGCTGCTAGGCCCATCGGGGTCTGGTAAATCTACGCTGCTGCGGATTATTGCGGGCTTAGAGCGCCCCGACACCGGCAGCATTTACATTTCGGCTCGCGATACAACTTACCAAAAGGTTCAAGAGCGCAAAGTAGGATTTGTCTTCCAGCACTATGCGCTGTTTAAGCATTTGACGATTCGCAAAAATATTGCCTTCGCGATGGAAATTCAGAAATGGTCTAAGGATCAGGTGAAACACCGAGTGGAAACGCTGCTGGATTTGGTGCAGTTGAGAGGATTGGGCGATCGCTATCCTGCTCAGCTATCAGGCGGGCAGCGGCAGCGAGTAGCCCTAGCTCGGGCCTTGGCCGTCGAACCCCAGGTACTCTTGCTAGACGAACCCTTTGGTGCCCTAGATGCACAGGTACGTAAGGATCTTAGAGACTGGTTACGCCGTCTTCATGACGAAGTACATGTCACCACGGTCTTTGTCACTCACGATCAGGAAGAAGCCATGGAAATCGCCGACGAAGTGGTCGTCATGAGCAATGGCCACATCGAACAGGTGGACGCGCCATCGGAGGTGTACGAAAATCCAGCCACGCCCTTTGTCATGAATTTTATTGGCGCGGTTAATGTACTGCCGTCCCATGCGGTGGGGCCAGTTGGTCTTCAGCCCGTGCCCAGCACCGAACAGGTCTTTCTGCGTCCGCACGATATTGAAATTTTCACGTCGGCTACCAACAGCAGGCTGACCGCCAAAGTGCTTAAAATTACGCATCTCGGCTGGATCGTTCGAGTGGAGCTAGTCTTTGATAGCGGCCAGCCTATAACCGCTCACATCAGCCGCGAACGGTTCAACGAGCTTAATCTTCAGCTTCAACAAACGGTTTTTCTTCAGCTCAAACGGATGCGAACTTTTGATCGGCAAAGCAGCGCTAGTTCTTATCCTACGAAAGACGCAAATCTACCCGATCGCACGACGCGTCATGCACTGCCTCCGTCTCTTCAAAATGACAGACCCGAACGAGATCTGACCCGTCAAATTTAGCATTCTCTTTTAGCCAGGTCTACGTCCTCATCAAGCCTAAAAAGCCCATACTCCGTCGGCGCAAATGAATGCAAACGGAGCATGGGCTTTTCTCTAAATCAGCGCTGCGTTCTCTTCTCGAAGGGTTCTCCTCTCGAAAGATTGTGACGCTTAACGACGATAAGGAACGGCCTTTTCAAAATCGAGCTTATCGAGATTGGTCGGTGCCGAGTTTGCTGCTTTGGGATTAATGCTCTTAGCCATATCTGCAAACAAGATAGGATCGCCGTTTTTCGCTTGCTGATCGTAGGGCCGAAAACCGCGAACCACTTCTTTCCAAATAAATTGAGGAAAGCCTAGCTGATCGCGATGGTAGGCGCCGTAACGAGGCGAGGTGATGTTGAACGGAGTTTCTCCTATTGCCCGGCTAGGTAGTATCCGCCTGCGGTGAAAGGGAACCGTGTTCTCGCCGAAGTTTTCGATGTATTCGTCGCTGTTGAGCAAGTCATCCACAAAGCCCTTGACGCCTTTCGTCATGACGATAGCAGACCAGGCGATTTTCTCGCGTTCGCTATACACGCGGCGTCCTAGCACTTTTTCCACGCAGTGCTCAACGAATCGATAGTTACTGTTTTTATTGTAAAAGCTATCGATGAAGGTGTTCGAGAGCAGTAGGCCACGAATAAAATCACGCACCGTAATCTGCCGGATGCGCAGTTGAGACTCAAGCACGACTTCGCGATCCCACTTGAAGGCGTAGAAAAAGATCTGTCGATAGGCTGCGTTGATCAGATTGTCCATATCTGTTGGAAAATACTGATCATCTGTTGAATAAATGATCGCTTCGTCATCTCGAGCACCTAGAGCGTCTACACGCTGGTTGGGACAAGAGGGGGCATAAGCTAATAAAGGGATACTCACGTTGATACCAATCCTAAACCTAACAACACTTTTGTATGGGAGCGCTTTTGTATGAGAGCGCTTTAAAGCTAAAGCTGAAGCTCAAAGTTAAAGCGGCGTAATGCTGGCAATTTTTCCGCCTTGACGCTGCACCCTTTGCATATGCGGGGTCAGTTCTTCAAAGGGAATAATGACGGCCTTATTCACCCGGCGAACCTTGGGATATCCTGGTTTGCTGATCGCTGCGACTTCCACTCGAAAGAGACGCCCGGAGCCGAATGCTTTGGAGCCGCCGAAAGTGCTAGAGAGCGGATCGCCTTTGGCGGCACCCTGGTAAGCAAAGCCATCGTTTGAAGGCGGTACGACTGTGGAGGCCGTGTTGCGAGCAAGGTCGTTGACGAGGCGAGGGGCCTGGCCAGTGAGCTGGGCGCGATCGCTGCTAGCATAGCCCCGATATAGCTGTAGTAAGCGCGGAAATCCAACCGATCGCTGCCCCATCCCCGTGGTCACCAAATCGAGATAGTAGGGAACGATATTTTCGCCAAAATTGGTTTGGTACTCGGCGGAGTCAATGTAGGAGTCAATATCTGCTTCAAAACCTTCAGTGTCATACCGATTCATATGCTCGGTAATTTCTGACTGGTCGTAGGGTGCTCGCCCGAGGAGATGCTTATAGTTCAACTCAATGGTGCGGCTCTGAAAACTGTTGTGAAAAAACTTTCCTTTGTACAGTTCTGACTTGGCCACCTGGCGAACAAACGCTTGAACGGTAATTTTGCGATCGCGCAGCAAAGACTCTGCAATCACTAACCGTTCTGACGTGAGCAGATGAGGATTGCCCAGCACCTGTTTATAAACCGCGAGGATAACTGCTTCAATTTCTCCCTGACTGGCTTTGGGACGTAGTTCTAACGGTGCAGCATTACTGAACGCCGATGTGCCGAGGCGAGAAGCTGCTGTTGTAATAGCCACCTGAAAGTCTCCTTATCGATAATTTCACAATAGTTTCGTCATAGAATGAGGCAATAAACATATGCGCAAGCACCTTAAACGGCGGTTACACTCACGACTCGCTTGCCCGCTCGACTCAACTGTTTGAGCTTTGGCGTCAACTGGTTGTAGGGAACGAGTAGTT
>JBBSOB010000141.1:0-11505 GCA_038260205.1 Phormidesmidales cyanobacterium | reverse complement strand
CACGATTCCAGGCAGCAAAATTCGCTACCAGCTATGGGATCTCGACGAAGAACCTGTGAGTAATGTGGTCGCTGCCCAAATTCGGCTGGTCAGGCGAAAATTTTCTCGCTACGGCTGTGAGTGTCCCATTAAAACGGTTGCCGGTCAGGGCTATCGGTTCGAGCCATGAGGAACAACAGCCAGTTGCTTTTTCGTCGCAGTCGTCGTCGCTTAGCCTGCTGGTATGCGATCGCGATGGGCGGGCTTTTGAGTCTGTCCGGGTTAGGCATGTATCGGGCCTTGGTTCGCTCTAATTGGATCGCGATAGAACGAGAAATTGAATCAATTGCCGGAACCCTGCATGACAGCTTTGAGCCGATGCTGCCCGCTAACGAAAGGCCGACCATCCTACTACAGCAAATCTTTCCTGACCTATGTGTTGTAGAGCAACCCTGCAACAACAATCCCACTCTAATTCAACGTCACACCACTGGCATTAGCGATCGCACCACCTACTATATTCGCCTGTTCAATCAACAGGGCAAACTGCTGGCGTTTTCTCCTAATCAGCCCTTGTCACTCCCCCCTGACTTTAATCCAGCACCCTGGCAAACATTCGGTGATAAGGGGGGCAGTCGTTATCACCAGTTCACCACGATTCTGCATAGCGCCCATAACGGGGCTAATCAGGCATCTGATCAGAGGTCTTGGGGGTATTTGCAAATTGGCCGTACCTTAGCCACTTACGATGCTGAACTATCGCGAATTCAGTGGATTTTGGCCTTTGGCTTGCCTTTGATGTCTGCGTTGATAGCTGTCACCGCATGGGCGCTCTCAGGACTCGCTATGCGACCGATTTATCAATCCTACCAACAACAACAACAATTCACAGCCAACGCCGCTCACGAGCTGCGATCGCCCTTAGCTAGCTTGCTCGCCACGGTAGAAGCGACCTTACGGCTCTCGCCCACCCAGCCGCAGGTGGTGGCACCCATGCTCAAAACGGTGGAACGTCAAGGCAGGCGACTAAGCCACCTGATCGCTGATTTACTCTTGCTCAGCCGACTTGAACAGGATGCTTCACCCAAACCGGACAAGCCTTGTTGTTTAAATGATGTGGTTGCCGATCTGACTGAAGAATTTTCGGAACTAGCCAACGCTAGCAAGGTTGATTTGACCAGCCAAGTTCCTGATGCTGAAATTTATGTCGCAGGTGACGAATCTCAGCTCTACCGACTGGTTTCTAATGTAATCGCAAATGCCATTCAGTACACGCCTGCGCACGGTTCGGTAAGAATAAGCTTAAAGACTCGCGATCACACGGCTCTCGTCTCTGTTCAAGATAGCGGTATCGGTGTTCCATTTTCTGAACAAAGCCAAATTTTTGAACGGTTTTATCGGGTGAACAGCGATCGCTCTCGCAAAACTGGGGGGACGGGGTTAGGTCTAGCAATTTCGCAGGCGATCACTCATCATCACAACGGGAAAATTACAGTTCACAGCGATCTTGGGCAAGGCAGCATATTCACAATATGTCTGCCCTGTCTCGGTTAGAGAATATCAAGGAAACAAGAAACCGCTAATAGCCGGAGACTAGGCTACTGCTTTACTGATTAACCT
Organism: Phormidesmidales cyanobacterium; assembly: GCA_038260205.1. Lineage (GTDB taxonomy): Bacteria > Cyanobacteriota > Cyanobacteriia > Phormidesmidales > Phormidesmidaceae > Phormidesmis. The sequence continues at coordinate 9,906 of JBBSOB010000141.1, read as the reverse complement.
TCGGAGATGCAGTCGCAATCATCAGCCCCCAAATAATATCGAAGCGCATTTTCTGCGATCGCTGAATTCGCAGTCCAGAATTTTCTAAAAGCGTATGAAACTCAGCTTCGGTATAGCACTGTTGATGAGCCGGATCGAACCGTTTTAGTAGCCAATCGCATATTCGGCAAAGTAGAAAATCTTTGCACCAATCTAAGATGACGATCTGTCCGCTCGGCTTTAATACCCGGTTTACTTCAGCTAGGGCTTTCTCAGGATTGGGAAAATAATGGAATGAGCTAGCAGATATTACAATGTCGAAGTGCCGATCTGGAAATGGCAACTGAGAAGCAGTGCCTCTCTTAAGGGTGACATTTGGATATCCTTTAAGCTTCTTTCGGGCCTGAGTTAGCATCTTTTCAGAGATATCAATGCCAGAGATAGGCTGGTCTGAATGCTTTGTTAGCAATAAGCGCTCTAATTCACCTGTGCCACAGGCTACGTCTAGTACATTTGCTGCTACTGGGATCTCTGCCAATTCCAGCAAGAAAGCTAGTGTCTTGTTGATATACCGGCTCCAGCGTCGGTCGTAGCTTTGTGCCTGCGAATTGTACTGGTCTTTTACTCTCGATTCGACTGAACTCATAAGTACAGATACCTCTCAGAACACCTTTAGTCAAGGGAAGATTAAGTGAATAGTAGAGCCTCGAAGCGATCAGGTTAACGCTTGTTTCGCCGTTTTTTCAAGCTGCTTAGCTGCCGCTGTCTTGCGTTCGCTGTAGCGATCTGTCAGTTCGTCTACGTTTTCTCGCAGTAGCAAGGTAAAGCGGTAGAGTTCTTCCATTACATCGATGACGCGATCACGATAAGCCGACTCTTTCATAGTGCCATCTTCATTAAATTCCTGATATGCTTTCGCCACCGACGACTGGTTAGGAATCGTAAACATCCGCATCCATCGCCCTAAAATTCGCAGCGTATTAACCGCGTTAAAGGACTGTGACCCGCCAGAGACCTGCATAACTGCCAGAGTTCTCCCCTGCGTTGGGCGAACCGCGCCCATCGTCAAAGGAATCCAGTCAATCTGAGTTTTCATCAGCCCAGACACATTACCGTGAAGTTCAGGGCTAGACCATACCTGCCCCTCCGACCAAAGGGACAGCTCTCGCAGCTCTTGTACTTTGGGATGCGTATCGGGTTCCGCTCCATGTAGTGGTAGCCCTCTGGGGTCGAAGAACTTTGTCTCTGCGCCAAAGCCCTCAATAATACGGGCGGCTTCTTCTGCCACAAGACGACTGTAGGAACGCTCTCGTAGCGAGCCGTAAAGAAATAAAATTCGAGGGGGATGATTGAAGCTCATGTTGAAGAGATTGAAGAAAGATTTTTTAGAAAAGAAGTTTGGACAGCTCTCAGCTCAACAGCAGGATTTGCCGATTGAATAGCTGCCATTGCACTTTCGTAGTCAGACCCTTGCTGTATCAGTAGTGCAGCAAGCACAGTACCGGTACGGCGCAGCCCTTTAGAACCAGGGCTATTTCATTCGAGAGGAAGCTTTGGTATGGTATGGGTTCAAAGCCATATTCGAGCTGATAATTGCTGATGCGTTTGCCCTCGAAGCCTACCCTTGCCCCCGTTGCTCAGTTAGCGTTCGAGCCAGCGCCCGAACGGATTGAAATTCTAGCCGCCTTTGCCGAGATTCCTGACGGTCGGCAGGCCGCCGGTAAACGCCATCAAATCTCGCTGTGTTTAGCGTTGTTTACGCTGGCAATCGCCGCCGGGAACCAAGGGTTTTTAGCGATTGGGGACTGGCTCAAAAGCTATGAAGCAGAGCTGATAGCGTTGTTCAATCCGCCCCAGCAAAGGCTCCCTTCCTACAGCACTATTCGGCGTGTATTGTTGACGCTGGACTACAAACAGTACTCGGCAGCGCTCGCTCGCTTCTTCGGGATTGCCCCCTTACCCGGGGAGACGCTAGCGATGGACGGCAAGCAATTGCGCGGGTCGTATCAGATCGAAACCAACAATCCTGAGTCACCCCCGCATCCCGCTATCATGCTGGTGAGCGCCTACTTAGTGGAGCGCAGTCTGATTCTTGAACCGCATCAGGTAGATAGCAAAACCAACGAGATTAAAGCCCTGCCTGAATTCATCGAGCAGCTAGCGCTCAAGGGTGTCGTGATTGCCTTTGATGCCATCAGTACCCAAAAAAAACCTGTCAGATGATTGTAGACAGTGGCAATCACTATCTCGGGGCGCTCAAAGGCAATCAGAGCAAACTGCTGGAAGATGTTGAGACGCACTTCATCGCGCAGCAGTGTCATACCGATATTAGTCAGGGCCATGGCCGCTGGGAAAAGCGAGTTGTCAGCCTGTCTACTCAGCTCGATAACATCAAGCCTTGGCCAGGACTCCACACGCTGATTCGGGTGGAGAGTGAGCGACGCTTCAAAATCGGTGGGCATGAGCGCCATTCCACCGAAACGCGCTACTACGTCGCTTCTTTTATCGAGCCTGCTGCCGCCATCGCTGAGCGGATTCGAGGCTATTGGGGCGTCGAGAATAAAGTGCACTATGTCCGCGATGTCACCCAAGGGGAAGATGCCTCTCGCATTCGGATGTACCAGCTTCCGCAGATATTTGCGGTCGCTCGTAATTTCGCTCTCAACATTTTCCGCGATAATGGGTTTAACAACATGGCTCAGGCTCAGCGCTATTGTCAGTTTGGACTTGACACGCTAAAACGCCTCTTTAGAATGAAATAGCCCTGGGCCTACTGACGTCATCGCTGGCTATGGAATAGGGTTTCTTTGGATCAGCGTTTGTATTACGCTACTGCGGTTACAGCAGATAAAAGCGGCAGAGTGACGAGAGGGTGACCAGAGATCATTCTGGGGAATAGATCCTACGATGAGTGAATCTGTTCTTTTAAGGTTTTGCTGCTACGATTTTTCATTTCATATCCGGCGAAGAGAAAAACTCCAGCGAATAGTGGCATAAAGTAGTAGATAGCTCGATACGCTAGCAGTGCGCCTAGCAATTTATCGGCGGTAATAGTTGATGAGAGAAGTAACATCAACACTGTTTCAAAAACACCGAGACCGCCTGGGACATTGCTGATAATTCCAGTGAGCTGTGCGAGCAAATAAATGCTGAAGAAAGACCAGAACGATAAAGCAGCTGTCGTCGGCAGCAGCACATAGAGGACGGCAGCCGCTAAGAGCCAGTCGCAGGCCGTGATGGTAATTTGAGCGAAAGAAAGCTGTATGGGTAAATGGGGTACTGCCCATCCCTTGATTCGTAAAGACTGTCTGCCGATTATGCTCCAGATTAAGTAGACTGCAATCGCCATCAAAAAACCATAGCCAACAGGATGAATGGAGCTAAACGGTAAATTTAGCTGCGTGGGTACGCTCAGCGGCACTATTGAAAAGACTAAGCCCCCGACTGCGAATAGGCCAATCCAAAAGCTGAGGTTACAGAAGGTGATGATCTGGGCAATTTTTCCGGCGGAGAATCCCCAAGCGTGATAGAAGCGGTAGCGGATGGCACTGCCGCTGAGCAAGGCTAGGCCAACGCTGTTACTGATAGCGTAGCTAATGACTGAAACCAGTGCTGTTTTTCGGTAGGACAAGGGCTGACGCACGTAGCGAACGGCCAGGGCATCATAACCTGTCAGGAAAAAGTAATTTAATATCGTGAGTCCAACTGCGAACAGCAGTCCCTGACCGGAGATACCTTGCAGGCCATTGAGAATCTCTTGCGGCTTGTACTTTTGCAATTGCTGAGCGATCGCCCAGATGGAAAGGCCAAACAACCCTATGCTAACGACAACCGGAGCGAGCTTAGAGACCTGCTTAAAGTTGCTAGCTAAGGCAGTGCTCAAAAACTGGGTGCCGAAGTAGTCGCCTAACCGGTCGTCGGAGTCTGCCCTAACCAGGGCGATCGCCACATCTGGCAGAGCAGCAGCTTGCGAATACACCATATAGCGCGGCTCCCACCGAGGATGAAACTTATCTTTGTAAGCCCGTAGCCCCTGGAAGTTGTAAAACTGGTTGAGATGCTTATAAAGATAGTGCATCCCTTTTTCGATTCGTGTCGATTCGCTAGTTTCACCCACGCCAGCTAGCGCGGCTAAGCCCAAATTAAACCCCTGGTAGCCCAGCGCTTTAAAGTGTTGAAACATAGAGACAAATAGAAAATCCATTGTGCCTCCTTCTATTTCTGCCTGATGGCGCATCAGATCGATGGTGGCTTCTGGTCTTTGATATTCCGGGATAATATTGGCGAAGGCAACCGGATTGCCTGCTTTGTCTTGGACGACGGCCATCTCACATTCACGCAGGTAGTTGTCATCAAACCAGCCTAGAGAAAACTTTTTTTCAGCCCCTTCCATGTGCTCTAACCACTGATCGCTAATTGCGCGGAGTTCTATGAGTAAGGCTGCTGAAATAGGTGGGGAGTAGAACGCTACGCTGTAACCCTGTTTCGTAAGCTTGTTCATGGCTGTGCGTAGATTCTTACCAGCCTTTCCTTTCAAGGTAAATGCGTTGAGATCAACAACGGCCTCTTCCCCGATTTTGAGCGCTTTAAAACCGAGCGTTTGGTAAGTCTCTAAGTCATCGGCTAGCGTTTGATAGAAGGCAGGTTGCCAATCATTGCGATCGCAGAACTGCTGAAATCCCCAAATAGCTTCTGAGCGATCTGAGACTTGGCCAATCGGATCGCCGAGTGCGACCGCGCCTCGCCCTTTTGACACATAGGCAATGACCGTCTGCCCGGAAGGACTAAAATAATAAGATTTATCCTCTAGTAAGGTCAAACGAGCTAGCGAAGAATGTCCGTACTGCTCCACGATGGTCTTTGCCTGCTGACGATCTGCTGCGGTTGCACCCTCTCTAAAAATAACCGGGCGCAGCAGCATCCACAGTGCGTACAGCAGTGTCGCGAAACCCACAATATAGATGGAATTGGCAAAGAATTGACCAAAGCGCGTGGTTGGCTGCAAACCCGCGTTATCAGCGGTGAAGAACATTGCTAAGGTCTGAAAAAGCGCTCCCGGTAAGCTGAAAGGCGTTGAGTACTGCCGATCTAGCAAGAAAAATCCAAGCGTGCCGTAGGCTAGCGTAAATAGCAGCGCCCCGACAAAAATGCGAATCCCTTGAATCATTGAGGGTCGATCTGACTGGGCTGTGTAAACCTTTCGCATGAGCAAGAGCTGCCCGAGCAATATAACCGAGAGCAGCCCTTCTTCATAGTCGAAGCCCTTGATCAGGTTACTCACGACCGAAACACCTAGCAGACAGACCACCATTATCCAAGCCAGCCGCTTACGACGAAGTAGGTTGGCCGCTAACGTCAGGAGAAGAAAGCCTGTAATGGCCGAGAAAAGATGGCCGCCCGCTCTTGCTTCAAACGGAAAAATATCTTTGAGCCAGTCAATTCGCTCTGGCGTACCTGGAATAACTGCTGAAACTAAGTTGACGATACCGACAAAGCCTGTAAAGAGTGCCGCGCTCCAAAGCCCTAGTTGAGTTCGGCGGTTCATAGCAATTCCTTGGCAAACTTATGAAGAATAAGGCTACTGAAGGTTTTACAGTAAACCAAGCTCGCGGACAATGCAAATGGGCTATGTCATTGATTTTTTGTAGTTGTATAACAAACTAATAATTTTTGGGAAAGCGGTTTGGCAGGCGATCGCCTTGCCGAGATCTTGACGTTTCTTAGATATTCTTAATAAGAAGATCTCAAATAATGATGCTCAGCGGCGCGGGAAACGGCTTCGGCGGGCTTAGTTCGCTCTCTGCTAGCATTGCCAGCGGTGTCAGGTATTCGGTAGCCTGCTTTAAGATGTTTCATGATTAACGATATGAAGATTCTTATTGTTGAAGACGACAACCGGATTGCGGCCCCCCTCGCCAAAGATATGCGCCATCAACATCACAGCGTCGATATCGCTAAAGATGGCATAGAAGGCTGGGATTATGCTCAGGCGGCTAGCTACGATCTCATTCTGCTCGACTTGATGCTGCCCGGCTTAGACGGTATTAGCCTATGTAAAAAATTACGCTCAGCACAATGTCAGTCAATTATTTTAATGCTGACCGCCCGAGATACCACCAGTGACAAGGTAATTGGCTTAGACGCCGGGGCCGATGATTACTTAGTCAAACCCTTCAAGTTAGAAGAGTTGTCTGCTCGTATTCGCGCCCTTCAACGCCGCAGCAGGGAGCTAACACCGCCAACATTGCAGCATGGTGACTTGCAGCTAGATCCGGTTAGTCAGGTGGTGACCTATGCTAAAGAAACGCTCTTACTTACGCCCAAAGAATACCTGCTTTTAGAATACTTCATGCGTCATCCTGGGCAGGTGCTTAGCCGCTCGGCCCTACTCGATAAGCTCTGGGAATTCGACCAGGAATCGGGCGAAGGCACTATCAAAACGCACCTGACTAATCTGCGCGGTAAGCTAAGGGAAGCAGGCAGCCCTAAAGACTTTATCGAAACCGTTTACGGCATGGGTTACCGACTGATGCCCTTAGAGCCTCATTTGGAAACTTAACCTTCAACCCAGCCATCCTATGTTTCAGAAAATTCGCACCCGCTTATTACTTAACAACTTGCTAGTGTTTGCTCTAGTACTATTCGGGGCTGCGATCGCCGTGCGAGTTGTGTTTGTGCAAAATCTGAAACAACAGATAAGTGAAAAACTGATCGCTGAGGGACAAGGTATCGTTGCTGAAACTGAAGTAGATGATAGTGGCCATCTCACAGTAGAAGATGATTTCTTAGCGCAGACCCTAATCGCCAAACATCAGTCTGTTGAGTGGTTTGACTTATCAGGAAAGCCAGTTGAAAGGATGGGAGAGTTTTTCCCAGAGACACCGCTAGATAAACAGGCAACGGCCAGCTTTGTAGAGACAGATGAGTACCCCATTCATTACATTACTTTGCCCATTATTGGTGAAAAAACCAAGCAGCAGATTGGCTATATCAGAGTTGGCGAACGGATGGACGAGTTTGATGAAACGGTGCTTCAGCTTGATGTGGGATTAGGTGTGGGCGCGATCGCCGCAACTATTCTCAGCAGCGCTGGCATTTTTTGGCTCAATCGACAGGCAATGAAGCCCATAGAAGAAAGCTTTCGACGGCTTAAGCAGTTTACCGCCGATGCTTCTCACGAGCTGCGCAGCCCGCTCATGGCGATCTCTAGCAATGCAGAAGTGTCGCTGAAGTACCCCGAAGGAATGCGAGAGGATGATCGCGATGCGATGATGGCGATGCTGAGCGCCTCCGAGCAAATGAGAAGCTTAACAGAAGATTTGTTGCTGCTAGCCAGAACAGACAAAGTATCGCCGATGCAGCTCGCACCTCTAAATCTAACGAATCTTCTCAAGGACTTGGTGCAGCTTTATCACACCCAGGCCGCAGGCAAAAACATTAAGCTAACGTCTACAGTAGAGCCTGAGCTATGGGCACAGGGTGATTCGCCTAGCTTAATGAGAGCCTTCACTAACTTAATTCAAAATGCGATTCGCTATACCCCATCGGGTGGTGCAATCAGCGTTGAGGCAAGGCAGCTGAATCATCAAATACAGGTCATGGTAAGGGATTCGGGAATAGGCATTGCTGAAGAAAACCTAGAGAACATTTTTGAGCGATTTTGGCGAGTTGATCGGGCTCGTAACTATAACGGCGGTGGATCTGGACTAGGACTATCCATTACGCAGGCAATTGTGCAAAGCCATCACGGTCACATCGAGGTGGCGAGTAGCCTGGGTAGCGGCAGCCACTTCATTATAAATTTGCCAGTAGCGTCTCAAGGCTGAGTTGACTAGACTGCGTTTCTTGACGAATTCTTGACCTTTTCTTTCTACTTTAGAGATACCGGGAGAAACATCAAGAGATTTTCATTTGATGACGCTCTCACACAACGGAATCTACACTCCAGGTTTAAGCCATAAACTCACAACCTGCGATCGCCTCTACCATTCTCAAGCAGAGCGATTTGAATCATTTACCCATTATGAATCGGGACACGGCTGAGGAGCTGGGTAAAGTTAGCCATCTTTGATTAGATTTAGGTGCGCACAAAGTAGAGAGCATGACTGGCGATGCTGGCTGGCTAAGCGGTACGACTCATACCTTCAAGTGGTCGCAAATAGACACGATCAGTAAAAATAGCCTGATGATTAGCCTATCCAAAGATCCGGAAGATAAAGAATTTGAAACTAAGAGAGATATTCTAGGCCGCAAACTGTAGACAGATGTTGGCAATCAGGTCGGCGTTATTGACGACTATTTGATCAATCCTCTCAATGGAGAAATTATCGCTTATCTGTTTGATAGCAATGGCGGGCTAGGAACGCTCGATGGTCAGTTCTAATTGCCACCAAATGCCATTATCAAAACTGGCTCTAAACGGGTGATTGCTTCTGTTGCTGCTGTGCGATCTGCTGTTGAATGGTAGTTGGGCTTAGTGGAATGTAAAGCAAGCGCTACAGCGCTCAAATATAGTCCTCAAAGCATACTCATCGAAGCCGCTCAACGCAGGCAACTTTGAGGACTTTTTAATGTCAAAAACGCCTGAGTTTGAGGTAATGTTTGTAAATAACCTGAAAATATGTAGTAATTTCTCTTCTTGGATGAAACGCAAGCGCCCTCTTGGATTACTCGTTATTGTTAGCTACAAAGTATTGTTTGCGGGTTTATTAGCGATCGCCAGCACAGGGCTATGGGTCGCCCCCGATCATACCAGCGCCTTAACCAGCTTTTCTGAGAGCTATCTGTTTGAAGGCAAGCTAGCCGTCGTAGAAACCTTAATCGTAAAGCTGCTTAGGCAAAATCCCCAATCGCTGCACTACACCAGCCTAGTGATGGGTTTATACGCTGCGGTCACCGGTATAGAGGCTGTGGGACTGTGGCTGCAAAAGCTGTGGGCAGAAGCCATGACGATAATTTTGGTTGGATTAGGCGTTGTTCCAGAAATATACGAGCTAAGTAAAGGGTTTTCGCTGCTTAAGCTCAGCGTCTTGGTGATTAATTTGGCAATCTTTGCCTATTTGGTAGCTTTCTTTCGTCGTCAGGTGCGGTCGCACCGAACACACCGCCCAAAATAGCCTTTCTCCTTTCCCACAACTAAACTGTAAAAAAACTTGGCTACGACCTTAGATACTAAATCTAAAACGTTGTAGTCTTCTTTATGATTGAGTTGCAAGGATCTGTCTATTCTTCTTTTCCCTTTTAAGACAGCGAGTAAACCAGACAATTTCCTCTGTTTTTTCAAATCAAACATCTAATCCAAAAAAATCTTTCTATCTTCCCGAGTTCCTGACAGTCTCTCCCTAATATACAAAATATAGAGCAGCACAGAGACATCACACACACCACCTCATGAAAAGCTTTTAAGGTTTCGACCCCACAGCTTCTAAGCATGTAGATGAACAAGATGCACCAAACTGACTTCTATCTTTCAAATACTTCTTCCACACTTATAAGGTAACTGACCATGAAACGTATTGCCCTTTCTCTCGCTTCCATTGTATTGCTTTCCGCTGTTGTCGCACCGATGGCCCAAGCCGCCCCCGTTCCTAGCAATCATTTAAATCCCTATCATGCGGGTATATGGCCTCGAATTCTGACTCCGACTCAAGCGACTTCACCTGATGTAGAGCCTGCCGCTCAGCCGTCCGTCCCAGCGCTTGAGCAAGCTCGTCTGAATCGTTTGGATAGAGCAGCCAACACCAGTGGCTCACTGAATGCCTATCACCAGCAAACCGCGACTAACGATCTTGATCCTCATAATATTGCCGCAGTCTCTCCTTTACAGCAAATGCGCCTGAACCATCTTAATAACAGCAACTAATCCTTTCGTTGGTTACACCCGAGCGCTAACCTATCAACTCATTGCATTCGCAAGGGTTAGCGCTT
>JBBSOB010000140.1:0-11621 GCA_038260205.1 Phormidesmidales cyanobacterium | reverse complement strand
TTGGCGCGGACTTAAAGACCGCTACGAGGTGCATCACGGCGTTTCGATTTTAGATTCAGCGTTGGGGGCGGCGGCGGCTTTGTCGGATCGGTATATTAGCGATCGCTTCCTTCCCGACAAAGCCATCGACCTGATTGACGAGGCCGCTGCCAAGCTCAAATTGGAACTCGACTCTAAGCCCGAAGAGCTAGAGATCATTGATCGACGGCTCATGCAGCTAGAGATGGAAAAACTCTCTTTAGAAAGCGAGAAAGCCGCCGGTTCCTTTAGCCGTACCGCCAAGCAACGTCTAAAAGGTATCAAAGAAGAAATTTCAACGCTTTCTAAAGAACAGAAAGTACTAGACGAACAGTGGCACACCGAAAAAGAAACGCTTAGCTCAATTAACGAACTCAAAGAAGAAGAAGAGAGAACTCGTCTGCGGATGAACCAGGCCGAAAGGGCCAACGATTTAGAGCGAGCAGCTCAGCTCAAATATGGCCGACTAGAAGCGATCCAAACAGAAATAGAAGAACTCGAAGCCAAGTTGCAAGACATGCAGAGCGAAGGCGAAACCATGCTCCGAGAGCAGGTCACCGAATCTGATATCGCGGAAATTGTCGCCCGCTGGACAGGCATTCCCGTCAATCGGTTAATGGAATCCGAACGGCAGAAACTCTTGCAGTTAGAAAGTCATCTGCACGAGCGCGTAATTGGCCAGTCGGAAGCGGTAGAAGCTGTCTCAGCCGCCATTCGACGCGCCCGCGCAGGCATGAAAGATCCCGGTCGCCCGATTGGTTCGTTCTTATTTATGGGGCCAACGGGCGTGGGTAAAACCGAGCTAGCTAGAGCCTTGGCCGCCTTCTTATTCGATACCGAAGAAGCGCTGATTAGGCTTGATATGTCCGAGTATATGGAAAAAAATTCAGTCTCTCGGCTAGTCGGTGCGCCCCCTGGATATGTGGGCTACGAAGAAGGCGGGCAGCTTTCCGAAGCCGTTCGTCGTCGGCCTTATTCTGTAGTGCTACTAGATGAGGTCGAAAAAGCTCATCCAGATGTATTCAACATTCTCTTACAGGTGCTAGACGATGGCCGCATTACCGACTCTCAGGGCCGCACGGTAGACTTTCGCAACACCGTTATTGTCATGACGAGCAACATTGGTAGCGAGTACATTCTAGATGTCTCAGGAGACGACTCTAAGTTTGAGGAAATGCAAACGCTGGTGTTGGGAGCATTGCGATCGCACTTCCGCCCCGAATTCCTCAACCGCATTGACGACCTCATCCTCTTCCATGCCCTCAGCAAAAAAGAGCTGCGCAACATCGTCACCATCCAGCTCAAGCGCATCTACCGCCTGCTCGCCGACCAGAAAATCACCCTCATAATGTCCGAAGCTGCCGTAGATCATGTCGCCGACGCAGGCTACGATCCGTCCTACGGCGCGCGTCCGCTCAAACGAGCCATTCAGCGCGAGCTAGAAAACCCCATTGCCACACTCATTTTAGAAAACACCTTTATAGAGGGCAGCACCGTTACCGTCAGCGTCAGCAAATCAGGCGAACTCACCTTTGACGTAGAAGATCCCGAGCCAGAAGTGACAGAACCAGAAGTGGCAGAACCAGGAACTAGCTCAGAAGCGGCAAACTTAGAGGATTCAGACTCAGAAGACTCAGACTCAGAAGACTCAGACTCAGAAGACTCAGACTCAGACAGTGCTATAAAAGTCACCACGACAGCAGAGGACAAGCCCGCTAAAAAGAAAACAGCGGTAGCGGCCTCCGAAAGCTAATAGCCACAAATCCAAAGACCCCAATGAGAACTCACTCATCAGGGTCTTCTTTTCGCTATTCTATGATTCAGATGTTCTCTACCGGCGCGACATAAAAATGCGCAATACATACCAGAACAACAGCATCACCGAAGAAAACAGCGCCAGCGAAGCCGCTACATAGTAATCAGTCGGATAGCGCTTCATCACCTGCGAAGTTTGGTACAAAATCGCTGCACCCGCAAAAGCGACCATCGCAAACGAAAACCAAATTCCCAGCGTTAGCCCCTTAAACAAAAAGCTACAGACAATCAGACCCAGCGCAATCATGCCAAAGATCCTCAGCGCTCCGCCCAAGAAGGAAAAATCCTGCCCGGTCGTAAACACCACTGCCGTCAGGCCCGCAAACAAAAATAACGTTACGACTGCTGCCGAACCAATCGCCCCCGGTGCGTACATATTTGCAATCCATAAAATTGGCGCAAACATCACCGCTTCGCCCAAAATATAGATGCCCAAGCCCGCGTACTGAGCGTTGATATCACCGGCCTTGGCAGCAAAGCTACTGGAGAGATAGCCCAACAGCATAAAACCGCCCAGCATCGCCAGCCAGCCAAACTGACTCTCCGCCACAAACCGACCTAAGAATTCGGCAATACCTAAAGCAAAAAAAGCGAACTCTACAACGATAAAAGCAGCCACTGCCCCTGCCAAATGCAGATAGGTTTTCTTAATAAATTCCGCCCGTTCGCTAGGACGAGCCTGAGCTACAACAATCATAAAAACCTTTCCTCGGCGCTACGCCTACAGTCCAAAAAATAGCAGTCAAAAAATAGCAGTCAAAAAATAGCAGTCAAAAAAAGCGGTCAGAAAACAGTCAAAAAGCAATCAGAAAAACCAAAACCAGAGCTAAAATCGCTGTGTCTATGTACCTTTTACCCTAACTGACGAAACAGATCTTAATTCTATGGCAAAGGAATAGGCGTCAGCCATAATGATCCTCACTAGCTCACGCCACGCCCACGCGGGGACACATCTCGGCAATTGGGCAGATGTCGCATTTTGGCCGCGCCTGGCAAATTTGCTTACCAAACGGCATCAGTAGCTGATTTGTCTCCACCCAATAGTCACCGGGCAGCTTTTTCTCCAGCGCCTTCGTCGTCTGCTCCGGCGTTTTTGTCTCCACATAGCCCCAGCGATTCATCACCCGATGCACATGTATGTCCACGCTGATGTAAGGCTGATTGCAAGCAATGCCTAACGTCAGATGAGCGCATTTTGGCCCAACGCCCTTAAAAGCCAGAATGGTTTCAGCATCACAGGGCAGTTCGCCATTGTGCTTTGCTATAGTTTCTTGTGCGATCGCCAAAATCTGCACCGCCTTCCGCTCAGCAAACGTACTTTGTTTGATCAGCCCCTCAATCTCTGCTGAAGAAAGCTCGCTCATCGCCTGTGGCGTATTGGCCCGTTCAAACAGTCTTTTAGAAACCGGCAAACTCACCTCGTCATAGGTTCGAATCGAGATCATGCAAGAAATCAACTGCTCAAAAGGCGAGCAATAGCCCTCTTCCGCCAGCTGAAACATCGCCGCCCGCGGATATGTCTTCATTACCTCTCGCAGCGTCGAAAAAGCAGAATCAATATCAAAAGTAGAAGACATAACTTCGTAGGCTTGAAGCCAAACCCAATCTCAGCACAGGCAATTTACATCCTGTCTACGACATTTATCATCTGCCTACAGCCAGTTCTTTGGGCCACTGCCTGTATCAAGTTACTACCCAGTTTCGTCCTTTGGATCTGTCAACGGCCCACGAATGCGCTCTTATTGAGGCTTTTCCTGATAATCGCTGGCATAATTCATCACACAGACAATTCGGAAGCCAGAATGCTCGTGACAGGCCGCACCCATAGCGCTGTAGGTAGGCTCCAACAAAGCCTGACGGTGGCCCCGACTGGGCACATTGTCATCCACCAGCAAATTAATCAAATGCCATTCAGCAATCGTCGCCTGCCCATAGCTAATGTTCTCACTGACCCTATTGTGCCATTCCCCATAGCGACTAATCCGCGCGAATGGGTCGCTGCCGTCCGAACCATAATGACCGGTAATACCTTTGCTTCCCAAATCAGTTGCATGATCGTTGGCCCCAAAGCTCATGCCTGGAGAGAAGACCAAAGCGCCTAATGGTCGCGATCTCTTGAGAACTGCGATCGCCTCATCCAAAGCACCTACTCCCTCTACTACCTGCAACGCCGGGCGTCCCGGCACCTTAACCAAATTTCCCTCATAATAATCGCGAATTGCCTCCAGCCTTTGCGCATAAGCCGCCGGATTCGTTCGCATCTTATTAGTCTCCTCAATCAGCTCTTCAGACAGGGTGGATAGCTGAGTTTCAGACAGATCACCAAACCAAGTTGGGTCGTCCATCGAACCAGCTCGAGCAGAGCGACCAGTCGCTTTTTCATCTTCGAGTAGGGGCATAGCGGCGACATTCGCTCCGCCAAAACTCACATAGCCAGACTCAGCCGGAGAGGTACGAACTCGGTTTAGCTCCACTACGATTTCTTCCGGTATTGCAACCGAAGCATTATTTATAGCCAGCATTGCCTGAGACGGATTGTCAGAGCCTTGTTGACTCTCGGCCAGCGCTTTGATAGGAGAAAAGAGTCCGCTAGTAAAGCCTAAGCCCAGCGCAAGTTTCAGCAGGAGAGAACGACTTTTGGCCGCGCGGCATTGACCATTCGTGCACGGACTATTCGTGATGTATTGACTCATGATGTATCGACTCGTAAGTAAGAACAGTTAGGAGTCGGTAATAAAACTCACCTCCTATAACTGTTCTCTTCGCTTACGCAGCCAACCACCTCAGAGCATCTACCAAAAAGCACAAACCAGATTCTGAAAATTTTTTCGACGATAAGGGAACAAAACAGAAAACTCCCTATTGTGCCGCCCATTGAGCAAATGTAGTCAACAAATACTACTCAGCAATTCTCACTAGATAAATTAGACTAATTGCTAGGGCGTGACGTTCTTTGAACCCCTATTAGCTAGCCGTGCGGATGCCTTGGAAAAAGACTGGCCACCTATCGAGACTTGTCTGTGACGTTTGATACCAAACCGCAGCCTAGTCACGCAGTTTGTCAGACAGATAGCGAGCAAAAGCAGGTGCCTCCGCCCATATAAAATAGCCAAAATATTGCATGAGCTGTAGCTCAAACATGTTTGTAAGATAGATAATCATGTCTGTAAGATAGATAATATAGCAACCCCCATAAAGCCCATGGTTTGGTCAGGACGCGGAACAGTCATCGGGTTAATTCTATTATCAGCGCTCTCAGTAGCGCCTACTAGTCCCGCCAAAGATGCAGAAAATCGTAGACCCATTTTCTATGCGGAACTAGAAGGCCGTATCGCTTACAGTGCAGACGGCAACGGCCCCAACACTGACGACATTGGCGCAACGCCATTGGGCTTAGCTATTTTGAGTCAAGCTGGCCTACAAGATAAAGTTGTTCACTACGATTACAACTCGCATATATGGGCTAGCTATCCAGAAGCGGCACAAAAAATGACCGAAAGTACTCTCGAAAGTGCCCGTCGCTTCGGCTTTGACCCCGATGTCTTTATTGATACTTTCAAAAGCCCTGAGCGAGCATACGATAGCCTTGCCAACGCCATTAACGCCTCGACTGACGAAGACCCGCTTTTTTTAGTGGTCGCAGGGCCAATGGAGGTAGCCTGCAAAGGCATTCTACAGTCGAAAAAAGAGAAACGAAAATACGTTGTTGTCATTTCTCATTCTCATTGGAACAACAAACATCACTATACAGCCAGCGACTGTGTTGCCAAAGAAGACCAAGACGAGATTGCAGCTCCTCTCTACAGAGTTGAAAACGCCACTCAAGACATTCGTCAAACAGGCGTCTGGTTCGACCAAATAGAAGATCAGGGAAAAGGGCTGGGCGCTACTAGCTTTGACGAGTATGACTGGCTTAAAAACAGCAGCGATGCCAACCTAAATTGGACGTATGATCGAATGAAGCTTGCCTTCACCAAGAAACCAAATCCTTCTGATGCTGGAATGCTCTTCTATCTCATCACCGGCAATGAAAGAGCCACGCCAGCTATCTTAAACAATTTTTTCACAACTCAAGCAGCACCTTTACTTCCCGAAGAGAAAGTAGCCTCGCCGTCATCCTCCACGTCACCCAAAGAGCCTTTACCCAAGCCATCCATATCTGAAAAAGCAAACGTAAATCTTATAGATAACAACTTACGACCCATTGAAACCGCCGCCGTTTGGCTAGACGGACAGCTAATCTATAGCAAAGGTGATATCACTAAACCTGTACCTGCCTACTCCATTAGCAAATCGCTCTCGGCGTTAGTCTTTGGCCATTTGCGGCAGCTTAATAAAGTTGACTACAAAACAGTTGTTCCTAACTCAGACGAGGCCACTTATGCTCAGTTTTTGAGCATGTCTAGCAACTACAGGCTAAAAGGTAAACCCAAAGAATCTCACGCATACAACAACGCAGCCGTTGAGTACTACAGCGAGCAAATGCGAAAAACATTCTTTTCAGGTTACTCCGAGGTAGATACGCTTAAAGCGTCGTTTATGGATGCTATTGGTGCGCAAGATCCTATTACGTACGAAGGCTCTTGGAGTGGCTGGGGCAAGGGTTTTTCAATGAGCGCTCGCGACTATGGAAAAGTAGGGCAGCTAGTGCTGGACAAAGGCGCGTATGATCATCAACAAATTATTTCTACCGATTTTATAGAACAGCTTTACAAACCACAGGTATCTGGCCCCGCTAACTTCGACCAAGAGAAAAATGGCAAAGTTAATCAGCGTAACCTCACGACCCAGCTAGCTGGCAACTACTCTTACGGCTGGTGGATTGTTCCTACTGCAGAAGGGCCTGCGATCGCAGCCAACGGCTACAAAGGCAAAAACCTCATCATTCTACCCGCAAAAAACCTCGTCATCGTCGGCCTACAAGACAGCAACAGCCCCTGGCAGTTTAGGCAGTACATAGATGCCGTGCTGCCAGCTTTAGAGGAAGCCAACAATAAGCAAGCAAACAATAGCTGACCTAATAATTTTTCTGATTGCTAGATTTAAACCGCCCCACCTCGAATGATCGCTTCTTAGCATGCTTAGTTTTTCGATCGCTCACGCGCTTGCGCCACATTTCAAAGCTCGAGCGTTTCATCTGCTTTCGCATGAGCGCGATGACATCTTTCTCTGGTAGGCCAAACTGCCGCTCAATCACCTCAAAGGTTGTTCTATCTTCCCACGCCATTTCAATTACGCGGTCAATGGTTGCAGAGTCCAACTCATCCAGGTTCATATATATTCACAGCCTTGTTTAGCAATTATTTAAGACGTTATGCCTAAGACAAGTCTCCCGGACGGGCCGCCAAATACTCGTCCCCCTTTAGTTGGATCACCATTAGCTTTGCTGGCTCTTCGCCTACACATCCAGAGGTATGCCCCTTGTTTCCATCTGCATCAGGCTGAGTGTTTTGATCGCCGCCAAAAGACAGCTCGCCCGGCCCCATCTCTACGCGTGTGCCGTCCATCGTCTCTACATACCAGGTGCCCGACAGCGGCACAATCCACTGCGGCCTCGGGTTCTCGTGCCACTCGCCGACCCAACCGACTGGCAGCGTCGAAAATAATATTTCTGCATCGCCGCTCATTAATCGATCGTTCCACTGCGGAGCAGCATCGCCGCCCATACTCTCTTGCTTATAATTCGTCAGCTCGCACTGCGTTTGATGACTAATGCCGTCATCGTCCGTCCATACATGCCAGTAAGTTAACGTTGGTTTGTTGCTCATATCCCTTTGAAGTTACGGTTTCTGATTTTCGACTACTCTGATTTTTGGCTACTCTGATTTTGCGCCAAAAAGTCCTTTTATGTTATTAAACAATCCTTGCAGACCGCGCTCGTTTCGAGGTCGAGGCTTCACGGCTGTCTCAATATCGTCGTCTTTAAATTCCTTCAAACGATAGCCGTATTCCAGGTTTCCTTGGCTCTTCTTTAGCACCGGAAAAGCTCGAAACGCCCCCTGAAGCAAGTCTGCTTCGCTGTGATAAATTGCCCGGCTAATTTGATTAGAACGCCGAACCGCGATCGCCCCCACCGGAAACCACTGCTTAGCCCCCACAGCCCGCATATATACCTCGTACTCGGGCACACCATCGGTCTTCATTTTGTCGTACTGATTGGAAGCTTTCGTCCGCTGCTTCGTCCGCTTCGACTCCTTTGGTTCTGCGGGCTTGTCTCCAAATCCTTTAAAGTCGCTGTCGGCCATAATCCTTGCTTACCTGGTTACTCAAAATTTAATTAGCGCAAGTCAATTCCTCAAAAGCCAACTACGCGAAAGTCAGCCTATGGAAAGTCTTTAATAAAAGTTTACAGCTTTTTAAGACATGAGGGAAATAGTCGCTGCCAGATAGATCACTGCCGAATATATTTTGCTCGGTAAACCGGTAGACCCTTCTCTACCGCCGTCACTCGCTCACGATCCGTCAGCGCCGGAAAAGGACTTGCCGCTAGCCAGCCGTCGCCTGCTCTCATAAACGCCAAATTTTCATCAAAGCGATCGCACATCTCCACACACACCTCTTCAATATCCGACTGCAGCCAAACCCACGCCCCCACCGGCATTAGCCTAGCCAACTGCTCCACTAATTCCGGCTGTACCACGCGCCGCTTTTGATGCCGCTTTTTAAACCAAGGATCGGGAAATTGAATGCTCACCCGCTGCAACGGACAGCCGCCTGGCCAGCGAGAAAGCAGCGTCTCCAAAGAATTATTGGCATTGCAAAAAACAAAGTGCAAGTTGCGCTGATTGTCGCGATCGCGCTTCATCAAAGCCCGCTCTACCAAAGGCTCGCGGATCTCCAGCCCTAGAAAATTCCAGTCTGGGACTAGCCGCGCCATCTCTCGGACAAAATCACCTTTCGCACAGCCAATATCTAAATGCAAAGGTCGCTGCAAATCAGCAAATACGTCGCTCCACTCAGGCGCGATCGCCGGTTCAGCATACTTACTACTCAGCGGATTAACATGCTGCCGCACCCGACGAATCTTAACCATAAAACTTCAAAAATCAACCTTTCAAAAATTAACCCTTACCCAAATTAATCATATAGGGAATAGTCGCCGCCGCCCGTGGCCAGCTTTGCCGTACAAACCGCCACAAAAAGGGAATAGACACCAAGACCATCAGCAACCCGACCTGCCAACCAGCCTGCATATCCGCCACCGTCACTGCCACTTGATCGCTTGCCGTCGCATGGTTCAAAGTCACAATTCCCACCGCCGCCAGATTATTCAGCCCATGACAAACGATCGGCACCCACAGGCTGCGCGATCGCACATACAGTAGCCCCATCACCAGCCCAAACAGCGCCAGCCCCACCGGATTATTCGTATGCAACAGCCCAAACAGCACCGAAGAAGCCACCAGCGCCCTTCGCATACCCCACTTTGTAGCCCACCGCTGAAGCAATACGCCCCGAAAAATCAGCTCCTCCACCACTGGCGCAATGCCAATTACCAGCAGCCAGACTAAACCGTCATATAGCGCCGGGAAGCGGCTTTCTATCTCCTCCACCACTGAGGCATTCTCTAAGATCAGCCCAGCGTAATCTGGAAATGCTAAAGAGACTAAATAGAAGAAAATAGAAGCGCTCCCTAGCGAAAAAATCAGCAGGCTCAGCAATAAAAAGAATCCATACAGCAGCGAAAACCGCGGAAGCTTAGACCTTAGCAACCCCCGTCCAAACAGCGCCTTTAGCTTTACGCCTTCATCTCGAAGTATCCATAAAATAGCCGCCGCGATCGCCCCACGAGAAACCATATCTAAACCCGTCAGCACAATCGGATCAATCCCCCCAGGCAGCAGCCCAGCCCGCTCAATCGTCCAAAACGGCAGCAAGACAAGCAGGTTCACCGCTAAAGTAGTCGCAAACACCAAATAGCGACTTTTTAATCGTAAAAACGGGTTCTTAGGAACGTCCACTGTCACAGACGGGCGATTGGGCGGACAGGCAGGCAGGCGGTCAGGCAAACGTTTACAAAGCTCCTACAATTCAAACTGGCAATCTCAAACTGATAATCCCAAACTGACTAATCTCGAACTGGTGATCTCAAATCGAATGTCCACCGCTGGCGATTCAAACACAAACGTCTAATCTCGTCGGCCATCTGGTCAACTTCTGGCTATCTCATCTTCTGGCTATCTATATATCAACCCACCTATTACGTAAGCCATCCATTATAAGAAGCCAATACCTATTTCAGAAATTAAGATAGCGCGGGTCATTGACCCATTTTGGAAAACGATTCGATAGAAACTTTTTCTCGGTCGAAAGAAATTGTCCGCCCGCCTCCAAAATTGCCACACCCTGCGAAAATAAGCAGCCAAAGTTGCTACAGTAGCTGGGTAAAAGGCAACAGATATCCAGTGCCGCCTACCCCCAACCCCGACAGCACTAATTCAAGGCCCACCCCTCCTGCTGGTCGCTCGCGACCTTTTCCCTGGTTCTGGTTTGGCGCGTTTATTGGCACCCTTCTCAGCGCCACTGGGTTAGGCTTAGCTGCTTGGGCCTGGATATTCATCAACGAAGACCTTTCTCCCCTGCTATCCAAAACGCTCAGTAAAGAGCTAGCGCGGCCCGTAGAACTCGGCGATGTCGAAAACGTCACGCTCAACAGCATTCAAGTAGGCCCTTCTCAAATAGGCGCTTCAGCCACCGATCCCACCCGAGTCACTGCTGAAACCGTTACCGTCAACGTCAATCCCTTAGAGGCGCTTTTCACGTCAAAACTAGGATTGGATATTACCGTTGATGAAGCCAACGGCTACCTTCAGCAAGATCCCCAAAAGGGCTGGCTCAACGTTGATATTCCAGAACAAGACAAGAACAAGAACAATAAGTTCAAGGTACGGCTAGAAAAACTCCATATTCAAGACTCGTTTTTGACGCTGGTGCCCGTTTCGAAAAAAGGCACTCTGCTAAAGCCGATTCCAGTCAAAAATCTCAATGGCCAGCTCAACGTCGATCCGGTGACGGTAGATGGCGAAGAGGCACAGCGCTTTCGATTTGAGCTAGCGGGCAATCCCACTGGGGGCGGCGATCTCTCGATGAAAGGAGAAGTGCAGCCGCTCTCTCAAGTCGAAGTGACCGCTGCTGATACTAACGATGGAGTCAAGGATTTAGACAATGCGGCTAACGGGTCGTCTGATAACCTAGCCGACGCCCGCGACAAGCCTCAAAACGCGATCGCCACCAACCTACTCATCCGAACCACCGACGCCTCGGTTGCAGACATTTTGCGCTTTACCCTGGCCAGTATCAGCATCCCAACTGACACAGTTGATATCAAGTCAGGCACCGTTAGCGGTTCCGTCGATCTGGGGTTTAGACCCAACGAACCCGTAGACTATTCCGGCACGCTAAGCGTAAAGAAAGCCAGCCTAGAGACAAAAGCTATTCCGCTGCCAGTAGAAAATATATCGGGCGAAACGCAGTTCAAAGGCAACAAGTGGACAATAGATCGGCTTAAAGCCACCTACGGAAAAATTGATACTGTAGCCAAAGGACTGGTCGATTTTGACCAAGGCTATGCGCTAGATGCCACGACAAAAGACGTTTCTGTTGACGAGTTTGTAGCGACTACCGGGCTAGAGCTGCCCGTTCCAGTAGTCGGTAATTTTGATGCGATCGCCCAGGTTAGAGGCCCCCTCGACAGCCCCCTGATTACTGGCAGCGTCGTTGCCACCGATCCCCTCACGGTGGACAAGGTCACCTTCACCACGGCCTCCACTCAGGTCATTTACAACAAT
>JBBSOB010000139.1:0-11623 GCA_038260205.1 Phormidesmidales cyanobacterium | reverse complement strand
TAACGACAAAACAAAAGTAAGAACAGATCGCAAGCCTCTCTGAGACAAGCATCTGTGAATATACCAAGTTCTAATATCAACCTTCTAATCGGCATCTTCATTACGCTGGCTCGACTTTGGTATGGTCAAAATCATGGGCTGATGCCAGTGGCCGCCTCCAGCGAGGCCGAACTGGTAGACGGTCTGTTTAATGCGATGATGACCATCGGCTTTGGGCTGTTTTTGCTGGTTGAAGGGGCGCTGATTTATGCCGCGATCGCCTTTCGCCGCAAAAAGGGCGACATGGAGGACGGCGAACATCTCGAAGGCAACATTCCGCTAGAAATTGTCTGGACGGCGATTCCGGCTGTGGTGGTGCTCGGCATCTCTATCTACAGCTTTGATATCTACAGCCGCATGGGTGGACTAGATCTGATGAACCACGACATGGGCGCAATGAAAGCGCCTACGGTGGAAGTGGCCTATGCCCCTAGCTACGACGTGGACGGCAATCTGATTAGTGAAGCGGGTCTGGGCATTATGC
The DNA here is from genome assembly GCA_038260205.1 of Phormidesmidales cyanobacterium. GTDB lineage: Bacteria > Cyanobacteriota > Cyanobacteriia > Phormidesmidales > Phormidesmidaceae > Phormidesmis. The sequence continues at coordinate 11,100 of JBBSOB010000139.1, read as the reverse complement.
CGGGGACCGCAACTGAAGATAATCCGGTTCTTTCCATTGACGTGCAGGGTCTACAATATGCCTTTATCTTCAACTATCCCAACGGAATTGTAGATGGAGAGCTGCATGTTCCGGTGAATGAGCCAGTGGCGCTGAACCTGAATGCGCAGGACGTGCTTCACGCCTTTTGGCTGCCGGAGTTTCGCGTCAAGCAAGACATGATCCCTGGGCAGGAAACCAAGCTGGTCATCAACCCAATTTTAGAAGGGACTTATCCGGTGGTCTGCGCCGAACTCTGTGGGCCTTACCACGGCGGGATGCGTACTCAGCTTATTGTTCATTCTAAAGAAGACTATGATGCCTGGGTAGATAGCCGGGTGACGGCAATGAACGCAGGCGACACGACGATTGCGAACTTGCCAAAGGCTCCTGCCGATCGGACTGAGGCTGAGTATTTAGCGCCTTTTGTAGCGCCTTTGCAGCTAGCCGTTGCGCCCGAAAGCTTGGCTAGTTTGCGCCAGCATGGTATCCGTCAAGCTCAGTGAGGCAGGCCCAGTAAGGCAGGCCCAGCAAGGCTCCTCGATAGCTCTAATTGTGGGCGCTTAATCACCTTTGAGGCTTCCAGATTTTTCTCCGCTCAAGTATAAAGACAAAGCTCTAGACATAAAGACCCCTAGCTCGTATGACAGCAACCGCAGAACGTAAAACGCTCAACTCAGAAACGCCCTTGATTTTGGGGAATGAGCGTAAGTGGACAGATTATTTTGGCTTTAGCACCGATCACAAAGTCATTGGCATTCAATATCTGGTGACGGCGTTTTTCTTCTATTTGATAGGTGGCTCGCTCGCGACGGTGATGCGCACCGAACTGGCGACGCCTGCTCCCGACATTGTGACGCCTGATGTGTACAACGGCCTGCTAACGCTGCACGGCACGGTGATGCTGTTTCTCTGGATTGTGCCAGCGGGGGCGGGACTAGCCAATTATTTGATTCCGCTGATGATTGGGGCGCGCGATATGGCCTTTCCTCGGCTGAATGCGATCGCCTTTTGGCTCATTCCGCCTTCGGGTCTGATGCTGGTGAGCAGCTTCTTCTTTGAGCCACCTCAAGCTGGCTGGACATCGTATCCGCCGCTGAGTCTAACAACTGGGATGTTGGGCGAAGGCATTTGGATCATGAGCATTCTAATTGGTGGAACGGCCTCTATTTTGGGCGGCATCAACTTTTTGGTGACCATCCTGAAAATGCGCGTTCCCAGCATGTCTTTAACTGACATGCCGCTGTTTTGCTGGGCGATGATCGCTACTTCGCTGTTGATTTTGATCAGTACGCCGGTGCTAGCCGGGGCGCTGATTTTGCTCTCGTTTGATCTGTTTGTGGGGACGGCGTTTTTTAACCCGACGGGCGGTGGCAACCCGGTGGTTTATCAGCACATGTTCTGGTTCTACTCTCACCCGGCGGTTTATATCTTTGTGCTGCCGCTGTTTGGTGCCATTAGTGAGGTGATTCCGGTACATGCTCGCAAGCCGATTTTTGGCTATCGGGCGATCGCCTATTCCTCTATTGTCATCAGCTTTTTGGGCCTGATTGTTTGGGCGCACCACATGTTTACTAGCGGCACCCCACCCTGGTTACGCATGTTCTTTATGATCACCACCATGGTGATTGCTGTGCCGACCGGCATTAAGGTCTTTGGCTGGGTAGCTACGCTCTGGCGCGGCAAAATTGCTTACACCAGCGCCATGCTGTTTGCGATGGGCTTTATTGCGCTGTTCCTCATTGGCGGCATCAGCGGCGTCATGCTAGCGGCAGTTCCCTTCGACATTCACGTTCACGATACCTACTTCGTGGTTGCGCACTTCCATTACGTGCTCTTTGGCGCATCTGTCTTTGGCGTCTTTATGGCGGTGTATCACTGGTTCCCGAAGATGACCGGACGCATGATGAACGAAACCTGGGGTCGCATTCACTTCGCCCTCACGTTTGCGGGAATGAACCTCACCTTTATGCCCATGCACGAGCTGGGTCTGATGGGCATGAACCGCCGCATCGCCCTCTACGATCCGCAGTTTACTGATTTGAACGTACTGGCCACCATTGGCTCTTACCTGATGGCGGTTTCTACCATTCCTTTCTTGATTAACGCTGTTTGGTCTTGGCGCTACGGGCCAAAGGCTCCGGCGAATCCTTGGCGAGCGCTAACGCTAGAGTGGCAGACGCTTTCTCCACCGGCTATCGAAAACTTTGAGGAACTGCCGGTTCTCAAGACAGGGCCTTACGATTACGGCTTGGGCTATATCGCAGAGGAAGATCCAGAGGAACTGTACGCGCACGGTACGCCGATCCCTGCGGCCTAGCTCCCTCTTATTTCTGTTTAAAGATAATGTCGGGGCGCAGATTTTTGATGCTTCTCGACCCTTGTAAACTCTCTTCGCAAACACACTATGCAATCTTCTGTTAATACCACTGAGGGCAAGATTAATATTGCCCAGGAGGGCGCAGTCAGCCATCATGAGGAGCACCCCGACCATCGCATGTTTGGCGTTTTGGTGTTCCTTTGCGCTGAAAGTATGCTGTTCATGGGCTTGTTTGTTGCCTATGTCACATTTCGCCTGATTGCGGTGGAATGGCCGCCGACCGGAACGCCAGAGCTGGAGATTTTGCTTCCGGGCCTCAACTCTTTAATTTTGATCTCTAGTAGTTTCGTTATTCACAAAGCAGATACTGCTGTTAAGAAAAACGATATTGATGGCGTCAGAACCTGGTTTAGTCTGACGATTGGCATGGGCGTTGTCTTTTTGCTCGGTCAGCTTTACGAGTACAGCAACCTGGAGTTTGGGCTAAGAGATAATCTGTTTGCCAGCACCTTTTATGTGCTTACTGGCTTTCACGGTTTGCACGTACTCGTTGGCCTGTTGATGATGTTCGCTGTTTTGTGGCGGGCGCGTCAGCCGGGTCATTACTCTAGTGAAAATCACTTTGGAATTGAAGCGGTAGAACTCTACTGGCACTTTGTCGATGTTATCTGGATTGTTTTGTTCATCTTGCTGTATCTCTGGTAGATGTTTCTGAGTAATAGGTGCCTTTGATAGGTGCTTTTGATAGGCGTTTTGCCTACTCATAACATTCATTAAAACGGAATGGATAAAACGGAATGGATAAAAAGGGATGGATAAAAAGGGATGGATTGCGACTATGCAGTCTGTCCTTTTTTTGTGCCGCCAATAACAGACTCGATCCAGTCAACATACTGAGAGACGCGGGTGTAGTATTCCAATACGCCATAGCACCCTTCTCCTAGCGTTCCGGAGTCTTGGCCGGAGCTAATGCCCGCGATCGCCCATTTCTCATCCACTCGTATTAGCGCTGGCCCGCCACTGTCTCCTGGCCCTGAAATGCCTTCTAGCGCGGTTCCGTTCGGCGGCGCGTCAAACTTAAAAACTAGCCATTCTCGATCAACGGCTTCAACGTGGTTAGTGGCCTTTCGCAGCCTAGTATCGACGCTATCTGGCCCAATTAACCCGTTGCCAAAATCACCGCTGCCTAAAAAGGTGACGATTTCGGTGAGTTCGTTTTTTTGGGGGTATAGCAAAACGGGGGCGATCGCCTCAACCGGACGCACCAGTTTAATCAGTGCAATGTCATTTTTGGCCAGTATGACGGCCTCGCTCCAGTTGCGAAAATCAGGATGAACTACTATCTGTTCGATTGAATGCATCCCGTCGGCAAATTCAATTTTATGGTCTAGCGACATCTCTACTGCGACATGCGCTGCGGTCAGAATCCAACTGGGGTGAATGAGGGTGCCCATGCCATCGGTGCGATCGCAAGTCTCGGGTGCCATCTGGATTTCAGGAATCAAACTCGGCTTCAGCATCCGATCAATATTGTCGTAGGCAATCGGGATTTCTTCTCGAAATTTATCAATAGCAACCACCGCCGGAAATTGGGCCGGATCGGCCAGGTAGAGTTCAGGATCGACATCGTGGCGGATAATCATGGTTGCTCTGCGATGAGGTAGATAATCATAGCGCTTCTACCGTACTCCGCAGGGAGATAGATGTTGTTTGTTAGCGTTCGAGCGACTATGAGAACGACTATAAAAACGACTATAAGAACGACAGCAGCGGTTAAGGACATTATGATGGCTATTCACAACTTGTCGGTAAGTGGCTACGTTAAAGAAAAATATGAGCTGATGGCGCTAGAAGACCTCTGGCGGTTTCTGTTAGACAACGGCACATTAGCGTTTTCGGCGCTGGAAAATGGCCTCTTTTCGGCGGCAGCCGTGGGAGATCTAAATGCCTACACAGGCTATGAGGCGGTTTGGGTAAGAGACAACATCTATGTGGCCTGCGCTCACTATTTGGATGGCACCGCTGCTGAGAAAGAGGTTGCGGTTAGGGTAGTCAGGCAGTTGGCCGAGTTTTTTCATCAAGAGCGGCTCGCGTTCGAGCATACAATTAGTGCGGGGCAGGCACCGAGCCGTCAGATGGATCGTCCGCACATTCGATTCGATGGGCAAACGTTGGAGCGAATAGAACAGCCGTGGAATCATGCGCAAAATGATGCGTTAGGCTACTTTTTGTGGTTTTTTTGCCAACTTGTTATAGAAAATGCCTTAGAGCCTACCGCAGAAGAGTACAGCCTTTTGGCGCTTTTTCCGCTGTACTTCGAGGCGATTCAATATTGGCAGGATGAGGATAGCGGGCATTGGGAGGAGTCGCCGAAAATAGAGGCTTCTAGCATTGGGGTGGTGGTGACTGGGCTACGCGCAATGCGAGAGATGTTAGCAAAAAATTATCTCTTGGACTATCTAAAAGACCATCACGGTAGAACAATTTCGTCTGAGCTGTTGGATGAGCTGATTGATCGAGGCGATCGCGCCCTCACCCAAATCCTTCCCTACGAGTCTCGCCAATCGGGTATAGAACGCCGATACGACGCTGCGCTGCTGTTTTTGGCCTATCCGCTACAGGCCATCTCAGAAGATCTCTCTAGCCAAATTGTGACAGATATAACGGAGAATCTGCAGGGTAAGTATGGAATCTCTCGCTATAAGGGAGACTCTTTTTGGGGCAAAGACTATCGAGATTTGCCGGAGAACATTCGCACCGACCTGTCTGAAAAAAGAGAAGCCTGGCTAGCTGAACAAAATCGTTCTATAAAGCCAGGCGAAGAAGCGCAGTGGTGCATTTTTGATCCGATGCTGTCGGCTTTTTACGGTCAGCAGTATCAGCAAACGGCAGCGGTGCAGTTTTTGGAGCGGCAAACGCATTATTTTAATCGAGCGATCGCCCAACTCACCTCAAAAAACTGTTCTTTAGGCGCGCTCAAATGCCCCGAGCTGTACTATTTGCAATCTGGCGAATATGTTCCTAACGACGCGACACCGCTGCTTTGGACACAGGCAAACCTGTTGACCGCGCTTAAATGGATGAGGCGCAGTTTATCGGTTTAGTTCAGGCAAACAGAATTGAATAACGGCCTGCATATATTGCCTGGGAGACTCTACATGGACATTATGACCACAGTTAGAACAGATCCGCACAGCGACTGAACCTTGTGGACAGAGCGCTGCTATTTCTTGGCCAATGCGAACAAATTTGTAATCCTGCTCGCCGACTAGCAAAAGCAGCGGCGTTTTCAGCTCAAAGAGGCTTTTCCATAGAGAAGGCTGACGCCCTGTACTAAAGCCACGCAGCGCATTCGCCAGTTCTGTAGAACGGTTATTTTGGCGGCGTACGAGCATTGCTTGATAAAGTTCGGGGTGCGTTTTTAGACTGTGGAATAGAGGATTTTTGTACCAGTGTGTTAGGAACTTGGAAAGGGGCGTAGTTTCTATTTGCTGGGCGATCGCTTCATCTTGCTCTATTCTCTTCTGTTTTTCTAGCTCGGTTTTTAGCCCAGGCGAGGCCGACTCTAAAACAACTTGAACAAACCGCTCAGGCGCGCACCAGAGGCTATAAAGCGCTAGGCGTCCGCCCATCGAGTATCCGAGCAGGTGGGCTTTTAGAATGTTTAGCGAATCGAGTAAACGCAACAGCGTTTGAGCGGTCTTTGCGAAAGTATAGCCATCGGGTTGGGTCAGCGTCTGACCATGCCCTGGTAAATCGGGTGTGATGCAGTAAAAGTGTTGGCTGAGCTTGGGTAAGATGCTGTTGAAATCTTGACTGCTGCCCAAAAAGCCGTGCAGCATTAGCAGTGCCGGATGGTGAGGATTCCCGGCGGCTGTATAGTGCAAATAATGATGATCTGTGGAGACAAAAGGCATAGCTAGAAAGAGGTTAGCAGCGTTTGCCTTTGAAGGGTGCTTTTTTTGCGATCGCACATCACTTCTAACACCCGCAGCCCTTGCGCAGACAAATCCTCCACGCGATCTATAAAATCTGCCGCATCAGTAATTAGGTGATGCTCTACTCCGTATGCTTTGCACAACGAAAACAAATTCACCGACTGAGGCGTAACAAAATACTTTTCAAATTCGGGTTCAAACTGAGAGATCGGCAGCATCTCAAAAATGCCGCCGCCATGATTATTAACAACAACAACGGTAAGATGCCCCTTAATTTGCCCGGCGTTTAACAGTCCATTAGTATCGTGCAAAAAGGCTAGATCTCCCGTTAGCAATACCGTTGGACGATTGTGATGCGCCAGTCCCATAGCGGTAGAGAGCGTTCCATCAATTCCATTGGCCCCACGACTGAACGCGGGTAAAATCTGGCGATGGTTGATTGGCCAAAAATATTCCACGTCTCGCACTGGCATACTGTTGGCGATAAATAAAGGCGTGTGTTCGGGCAAATGTTGAGAGAGTAGCCAAACTATTTTGCTTTCTACTAACGCTGTTTCAGTGGCCAACCGATTGTCCAAACCCTGTCGCATAGACCGCTCGTAGGTAAGCCATTGTTGAAGATAGCCCTGAGTATTTTTAACGCGATTGTTATTTTGAAAGTCGGCGGCGAGTTGTTCAACGCTAGAGGATAAAAACCGAGTTGGCCCGTGCAGCGGATCTAAGTTCTGGCCCTCCCCGATAACCCATCTTTGGGGCTGATGCTTTTGCAGCCACTGCCGCAATACTTTACTAATGGGCAAAGGCCCTAATTGAATCACCACCTCGGGTGAGAGCGCGTCAGCCCGATCAGACGCCCTCAAAATTAGGTCGTAGGTGGAGATCAGAGAGTTGTTTAATCGGTGATAGTTTCGCAGCGGTGAAAGGCCCTCTGCCAGAACAGGCCAGCCCAACGCGCGAGCTAGTTTATTCACGGCTTCGCAGTAATCTTGGGCAGATGCTGACATGGTTGGCCCAGCAATAATGATGCCTCTTTCATGCTGCGTCCAGTTCTCGTTAGAAAGGAACTGAGTTTGGATCCTTGCTAGGGCGGGCGGTACGGTGGCGCTGAAGAATGTCTCCTGGTTGAAATGCTGACTTAGCTGCTCGGTGCCGTCTGGTAGCGGCGGCAGTGGATCGCGAAAAGGACAGTTAAAGTGGACTGGCCCTGGATAGGGTGCGATCGCCCGGCTCCATCCACTCACCAACGTCTGCCGCAAATAATCCAACATCTCACGCGAAGCCACCGGCACGGCCATCTCGCTATAGTGCTGCACAAACTTGCCAAACAGCTTTTGCTGATCGATGGTTTGCCCCGAAGCACAGTCTCTCATTTCGGGCGGGCGATCCGCTGTAAACACCAACAGCGGTACGCCGCTTTCATAGGCTTCAATCACTGCGGGATAAAAGTTTGCGCCTGCCGTGCCTGATGTGCAAACCAACGCCACCGGCCGAAACTGTCGCTTTGCACAGCCCAGCGCAAAAAACGCTGCCGAGCGCTCGTCCAAAATAGGCAGTGTTTCAATTGCCGCATGACGCGCAAAGGCATAGGTTAGCGGCGTAGAGCGAGATCCTGGGCAAATAATAGCGGTTTGTAAGCCTAGCCGCGATAGGGTTTCCACCATTACAGAGGCCCATAGACTGTTCACATTTCGAAAATCCAGGGCCATGAGCAAATATCGCGCAGATCAAACTAACGCATTCAGCAGCGATCGCAATTTTAGCTTGATTTCCGCTAGCTCCCTATCCGGTTGAGAACCCGAGACAATGCCCGCGCCCGCATACAGCCTGGCGTTGCAGCCATCAATCAGCGCCGAGCGAATGCCGACAATAAACTCGCTGTTACCGGCGGTATCTATCCACCCGATCGGAGCCGCGTAGAGTCCCCGATCAAAAGTCTCCTGTTGGCGGATGAGGTCGCAAGCTTGCCGTCTGGGTACTCCCGCGACCGCCGGGGTAGGATGTAGCCGCCTGACGACTTCTAAAGGAGAGATCCGATGCGGCTTTAACCTGGCGCTAATTGGCGTGTATAAATGCTGAATATGAAAGAGCCGCATGAGCTGAGGTTCGGCGGCGCACTGGGGAGTTAGGCCGAGCGATCGCAGTTGCGCTAGCAAAAAATCCACCACCACTTGATGCTCGTAGCGCTCTTTCTCACTGTTTAGCAGCGTCTGTGCTAGCTGAGTATCACCGGTTGGCGTTACGCCTCGGGGCGCAGATCCGGCCAGCGCATCGGTGGTAAGGCGATTTTCTCGGATGCTGAGCAGCCGCTCTGGACTAGCGCCAATAAAAGACTGACCGCGACCGTTGCCAACTGAAAATACGGTGCAGTCGGGATGATTTTGCCGGAGCGTTTGGAGCGATCGCACCCCATCAAACGGCACATCTGCCACCACATCCATCACATCGGCAAGAACGACCTTATGCAGTCCATGTGGGCCTAGATGCGCTAATGCCGCCGCGACCGATCGCTCAAATCCATCCACATTCCGTACAATTCGCCGCTTTGCTAACCCTCGACTCAGGCTCAGCCGCCCGGCTTGCTGAAGCTGTTCTAGCTGACGAAAAATCCGCAGCGCCATTTGGTCAATATCCGTCTGCGCGGTCATCAAACAGTTAAAGTCAGCCGTTGACATGCCTGCAACGGTGGTTACCTGCACCTGCGGCACAAATACGCAAATTGGCTCAAAATCTGTTGTTGTCTGCTCGAAAAAAGTTGCGCTGCAAAAGAAACGACTGCTCGGTTCTGCTGATATCCAAGCTGGTCGATCTCCCGCCGATTCGTCAATCAAAGGCTGGTCGACAAAAGACTTACAGACAAAGCGAGACTGCCAGAGCTGAATAAATGCCTTGGCCTCTTCAAAGTGAGACTGGCCCGCGGCCCAGCATTCTACGACCGATTTGACACCGACTAAAGCCGCCTTACCTGGCGAATCATAATAGAAGTGGCGATCGCGCCCATCTTCAAGAGCGGCCAATGCCTCCCAAGGTGCAATCGGCGCAATCGAAAACGTCAGGCTAGCAATTTTGGCCTTACCTGTCTGCGCAGCTCGCTGCCGACATTCGATCAAAAACCGAGAAACGGCTGTCGTCTCAGACAGGTTAGATTCGTACTGAACAACTGGCATAAAGCATGCGACCGGGCGATCTCTCAATTTTCCCACGCCGCCCACAGATGTCAAAGCTTCTGGCTATTTCTCTCGGTTCCTCACGGCTGCTCGCGGCTTCCCGCTAGTAGTGCGTCCCCGTTTTGCGATGATGAACGGCCGTTTTTGAGTCGTTGTCAATCACTTCGCCGCCGCTGACGGTTGCATATATCACCCAATGATCGCCGCAGTCCATGCGGTTGGCGACGGTGCATTCTAAATAGGCGATCGCCTCTTCTAGCACCCGTTGCCCGGCCTCAGTCTCCCGAGTCTTCACCCCTTCAAAGCGATCTGCCCCAGGGCCAAACGGCTTCAAAAAGTGCTTCATCAGCCCTAGATGCTTGCCCTCGGCCAAAATATTCAGCACAAAGTCAGCGCCCTTGTGCATCAGGCCCTCAATCGCTCTGTCTTTGGCCACGGCCACCGTAAACCCTGGTGGCGTAAAGGTGGCTTGCGATACCCAGGAGGCCAGCATGGCGCTGCTTATATTTTCGCGCTTGGCCGTGACAATGCACATTGAGCCGACTAGCCGCCCAATCGCCTTTTCTACAGAAGTGGCCGAAATTTTGGGAGCCTGCGTTTTTTTCTGGGATTTTTTGAGCTTTTGGGCAAAATCTGTTCCCGCTTCCTCGCAGTACTGTAGCGTACTCGCATCCGGCGTAAACTTAACCCGAATCGGATCGAACCCAAAGCTATAGCCGCCGTCTTTAAATTTGCTCTCTAGCAGGTCAATTGCCTCGCCGCTCCAGCCAAAGGAGCCAAATACGCCCGCTAGTTTGTTTTTGCTTGCCGCCGAAAGCACGACGCCTAAAGCCGTCTGAATCTGCGTTGGGGCATGGCCGCCCAGCGTGGGTGACCCCATAATAAATCCAGCCGAGTTTTCTGCGGCGGCTTTGATGTCTGCCGTGTTGGCCTGCTCAGCGTTGATAGATTCGACGCCGACGCCTGCTTTCGTGATGCCTCGGGCGATCGCCTGAGCAATCGTCGCCGTATTGCCATAAGCCGATGCATAGATCAAAGCCACCGACAGCTCTTTCTTCTTTTGCTGCGCGGCCCACTTTGAATAGTTTTGGCCTAGCTCCGTCACGCCGTAGCGAACCAAAGGCCCGTGACCGACTGCGTACAGCCTAGGCGCATAGTCTTTGAGCTTTTCTAGCGCGGTTTCTACTTGTTTGGCATTGGGTGCCATCAGGCAGTCAAAATAATATTGCTGATCTTCTATGAGGGTTTCGCGGTTGAGGTCGTAAGCCTCGTCGGAGCAAATATGTGCGCCAAAAAACTTGTCAGTAAAGAGAACTTCGCTGTAGCTGTCGTAGCTGCACATGCCGTCGGGGTAGCGGGGCGTGGGTACGGGAATGAACTCTAGGTGGTGCCCCTGGCCTAAGTCGAGATCGCTGCCGCTTTTAACTGTCTGAATAGGATGTGCAATGTCTGCGGCTTTAAGGGCGATCGCCGCTGGGTTAGAGCAGACAATGGTAGACTGCGGCGCTAGCTCAATCAAGGCCTTAATCGTCTCTATCCGGTTCGGATTAGTATGGCCCAAAATAATGTAGTCGATTAAATGTGGATCAATTTCTGCTGCTAGGGCAACTATAAAATCATCTTTTAAAGAAGCGCCCGGTGGGTCGATAAGCGCGATTTG
>JBBSOB010000138.1:0-11630 GCA_038260205.1 Phormidesmidales cyanobacterium | reverse complement strand
CGCTACCTAAAATCATCTGCGATCGCCGTGGACACCGAAACCATGGGCCTCAATCCGCTGCGCGATCGCCTCTGCCTGATCCAACTAATCGACTTGGCAGGCTATGTCACCGCCATCCGCATTGAACGCGGCCAAACCGAATCACCTAATCTTAAGCAGCTACTCGAAGCCCCCCAAATCACCAAAATCTTTCACTTTGCCCGTTTCGATCTGGCCACTTTACAGCACCATCTCAGCATCGTTACGGCCCCTGTCTTCTGCACCACAATCGCTAGCAAAATTGCCCGTACTTACAGCCCGCGCCACGGCCTTAAGGCGCTCGTACAGGAACTCGAAGGCATTGAGCTAGACAAAACGCAGCAAAGCTCAGACTGGGGAAACGTGTCTGCCCTCAGCGACGAGCAGCTCAGCTACGCCGCCAACGATGTCCGCTATCTGCATTCCATTAGAGAAAAGCTAACCGACATGCTAAAGCGAGAAGACCGCTGGGAACTCACCCTGCAATGCTTGAGCTGCCTGCCCACCTTTATCGAGCTAGATCTCAAGCAGTACAGCGGCATTTTTGAGCATTAGTTTGAGCATTCGTCTGGTCATTAGTTAGATCACTCATTCAAGGTCTGGCCTGTTCCTGGCCCGGAAGCTGATGCCGCTGAATAATCTGCCTTCGCTTATTTCTGGGCGATCGCCAGCGCCGACCGCAAATTCCCATTTTGCGCCGCTAGCACCGCCATAGCCGCCTGCTTTTCCAGTCCGGCCAAATGCATGACTAAGGCCACTTTCACCTGCAAGTCGCTTTTATCCAACAACGCTCCCGCCGCTGCCCTATCTAGATCAGTCAAGTCTTGCAAAATCCGAATCGCCCGGTCGCGCAGCTTGGTGTTCGTTACCGCCACATCGACCATCCGATTTCCGTACACTTTGCCCAGCTTCACCATCACGCCCGTAGATAGAATATTCAGCGCTAGCTTGGTCACCGTACCCGCCTTCAGCCGCGTCGATCCGGCCAACACCTCTGGGCCTACAATTAGCCGAATATCCACATCGGCCTCTACTGGCACCTGATCTGCCGGTACGCAGGCGATAAAAACGGTATGCGCCCCACACTGTTTTGCCGCCGCTAGCGCCCCATGCACATAAGGCGTGGTTCCTCCTGCGGTGATTCCAACGACGACATCTCGGGCCGTCACCTTGTGGGCAATAATCGCATCTTTACCCGCGCCGTCCTCATCTTCTAACGCCTCTGAACTGCGCAGCAAAGCCGCGGCCCCACCGGCCAAAATGCCCTGCACCAGCTCGGGCGGGGTACAAAACGTCGGCGGACATTCAGCCGCATCTAATACACCTAGCCGTCCGCTAGTGCCTGCCCCTACGTAAAATAGCCGCCCACCCTCGCGTAATGAAGCCGCCGTTAGATTAATTGCCTGAGCAAGAGATGTTCTGGCCTGGGCGATCGCATCCACCGTCCGCTGATCTTCTTGATTAAAAACATCCACCATCTCCAGCGTAGACAGCTCGTCCAAATTCTGACTATTGGGGTTGTTCTGCTCTGTCAACAAATGTCCGCGATCTTTCATAGTTTCAACCAAAACAACAGACTCAAAGCCCGAAAATTAAAAGCAACAGATTAAAGTCCAAAAATCAAAAAGCAACCGTCTCAAAAGCAGCAAACGACTACAGCAGATTTTCTAACTGCCGACGGATCCGATCCATTTCATCATCATCAGAAGCATCGTCCGCACCGCTAGCGGCTCGTTCCGCTTTCTCTTCTGCCGACCAAGTGGTTTCCGCGACTATCCTCTCAGGCGGAATCAAAAGCGTTTTATCCGTCGTCCCAGCGGGCACAAACACCGCGTCATAGCCAGCCCCACCGCAAAACTCTTTAATTTCGTCCTCGTCGAAAGCCTCTACTGCCGTCGGCGGAAAATCCTGCGCCTCCAGCAGTACGCCAAAGCGCAGGGCGTCGTCCTCGGCCTCAAACATCAGCACCCGCTCTTGATCGCCAATTTGAAGTGAATGAATTCCTTCATTTTCGGTGCGGGCATTAAACAAAATGACGTAAACAGACATAGCCAGAACAGCGCTAGGAAAGCATAAGTAAGCCTATAAAGTCTATCAGGCCATTAAAGGAAATGCCTCACGCTCACGGCCGTCTGGCATAATAAGAAGGTTTTTCTTTCCCTTGGCGATCGCAATGGCAACTTTCCTTTTAGAAGTCGGCACCGAAGAACTACCGGCAAACTTTGTCAGCGAAGCGATCGCCCAATGGAAAATCAAAATCCCCGCCGACCTAGAAGCCGCCTTTCTCCAGCCCGATAGCATTGAATACTACGGCACCCCGCGCCGCCTGGCTTTACTGATTAACGGCCTGCCCGAGCGCCAACTAGATCGCGAAGAAGAAGCCAAAGGCCCCCCGGCCAAAGCCGCCTTCAAAGATGGCAAACCGACCAAAGCCGCTACCGGATTTGCCGCCTCGCGCGGGGTCAGCGTAGAAGACTTAGAAATTCGCGATACCGGCAAAGGCGAGTTTATCTTCGTTCAGCAAAAAATCCCCGGTCGCCCCACCGCCGACATTTTGCAAGCAAAAGTGCTCGACTGGATTACGAGCCTCGAAGGTAATCGCTTTATGCGCTGGGGTGACGGCGACATGCGGTTTCCGCGTCCCATTCGCTGGCTAGTGACCTTACTAGACGACAAGCTGCTGCCGATTACGATTAAAAACGGCTCTGAGGAATTTGAGAGCGATCGCACTTCCTACGGCCACCGCGTCCTCCACCCTGAACCCGTCTCATTTAAAACCGCCCAAGACTACGTAGCCACCCTAAAAAAAGCCTACGTCTCCGTTGATCCAGCCGACCGCAAGCAAACTATTCTCAAACAGGTCGAAGCAGTCGCTAGCTCCGTCAACGGCAGCGCTATTGTCCGCGACGGCCTGCTCGCAGAAATCGTAGACTTAGTTGAATGGCCCACCGCCATTATTGGCAAATTTGACGACGAATTTCTCGAACTTCCCAGCCAGGTGACCATTACCGAAATGGAAAGCCACCAGCGCTACTTCTCCGTTCGCCCCAGTCCGAACTCCGACGACCTGCTCCCCTACTTCATCACCGTCTCCAACGGCGACCCTGCCAAATCCGCAGTCATCACCCGAGGCAACGAACGCGTCATCCGCGCCCGCCTCGCCGACGGCAAGTTCTTTTACGATGCCGACCGCAAAAAGCCCCTAGCAGACTACGTTCCTCAGCTAGAAACCGTCACCTTCGAAGCCTCTTTAGGCTCCGTTCTCGACAAAGTCAATCGCGTGGTCGCCATCACCGAACGCCTCAGCAAACAGCTCAAATTAAGCCCCAAGCAAACCCAGCAAGCCGCTCGCGCCGCCAAACTTTGCAAGGCCGATTTGGTCACGCAGATGGTCGGCGAATTTCCAGAGCTACAGGGGTACATTGGCCAAAAATACGCCGCCGTTAATGAACCCCAGGCAGTTGCCGACGCCATCTACGAGCACTATCTCCCCAAAGGTGCGAGCGACGACCTACCGCAGTCCACGATTGGCCAGGTCGTCGGCATCGCGGATCGCTTAGACACGCTCGTTAGTATTTTCAGCATCGGTAAGCTGCCCAAAGGATCCTCCGATCCCTTTGCCCTGCGCCGCGCTGCCAACGCCATCGTCAGCATTGTGTGGGACGCCGAACTAGCGCTCAACTTGCGCACGTTGATAACCCAAATCATCAGAGATTTAGCCGATCAGCGCCCAGAAATAGACGATAATTTGCTCATTCAGCAGCTCACTGAGTTCTTTTCTCAGCGGGTGCGCACCCTCTTGCAAGACGGTCAAAGTATCGACTACGACCTGGTGAATGCCGTATTTGGAGAAGATGCAGACTATCAAGTTCGAGCGCTGACGGATTTGTTGGATGTTCGCGATCGCGCCAATTTCCTCCAGACCATTCGCAACGACGGACGCCTAGCCAAAGTCTACGAAACCGTCAATCGCGCCGCCAAGCTCGCCACCAAAGGCAACCTGGGCACCGAAACCCTCGATCCCGCTGGCCTAATAGACCCTGAGCTTTTCGAGCAGTCCAGCGAAAAAGCCTTCTACGAAAGTCTTCAAAAACTTCTCCCCCAAACCCAAATCGCCCAGGCCGAACGCGACTACAACAAACTGCTCACCGGACTAGAACAAATTGCTCCCACCGTCGCCGACTTCTTCGACGGCCCCAACAGCGTCCTGGTGATGGCCGAAGACGCCAGCGTCCGCAAAAATCGCCTTAATTTATTGAGCCTGCTGCGCAACCATGCCCGAGTTCTGGCGGACTTCGGCGAAATCGTCAAAAGCTAGCCCCATCAACCTGCTCAACCAACTTTCTAAGACTCCCGATAGACTTCCTCCAAAAACTACGCCTAAAGTCAAAACCGTGGTGTACAATCGCGGCTGGACAGTTCGCCTACAGCAGTTCGCCCACAGCAGTTCGCCCACAGCAGTTCGCCCACAGCAGTTCGTCCCCAGCAGTTTGCCCCCAGTCTCCAATGAAGACAGCGAAGATAGCTCACGTTATCGGCCTTGGCCGGTCTGGAATTGCCGCCGCCCGAGTGCTGGTTCGGCAGGGATTTAGCGTTACCCTTAGCGATAGAGGCCCCGCCAACCGCCACCGCGACGACGCCAAAGCCCTCAAAGAAGAAGGCATCACCGTCAAGCTCAACCATGCCTTTTCCCCCAGCGACGAAGCCGAAGCCAATCTTAGTCTGCTCGTTGTCAGCCCTGGCGTCCCCTGGGATGCCCCCGAACTCATCGCCGCCCGCGACCAGGGTATCGAGACCATTGGCGAAATGGAGCTGGCCTGGCGCAATCTCTCTCACCGGCCGTGGCTCGGCATCACCGGCACCAATGGCAAAACCACCACTACTGCCCTAGTTGCCGCCATCTTCAAGGCCGCCGGACTCAACGCCCCCGCCTGCGGCAACATTGGCTACGCCGCCTGCGAACTCGCCCTAGCAGAACCACCAGACTGGGTCATCGCCGAGCTCAGCAGCTATCAAATTGAAGCGGCTCAGTCTTTAGCGCCCACTATCGGCATTTGGACCACCTTCACGCCCGATCACCTCAGTCGCCACAAAACCGTCGAAAACTATTACAACATCAAAGCTTCCTTGCTGAGCCGGGCCAAAGTCGCCATCCTCAACGGCGATGACCCGACGATTCGAAGTAAAGCGGCTCCTATGTTTCCAGAGGGCACCTGGACAAGCCTTCAAGGCAAAGAGGCCATTGCGCCGCTAGTACCCGATACCTATATAGAAGATGGCTGGGTGATCCATGCAGGCGAAAAAGTGGTTGAATCTAGAACCTTGCACATGGTCGGCGAGCACAACCAACAGAATTTACTGATGGCCGTTGCGGCTGCCAAATTAGCCGGGATTGAATCGAGCGCGATCGCCCAGGGCATTGCGACTTTTCCCGGTGTCTCTCACCGCCTAGAACATGTCTGCACTTGGCGCGGCGTTGACTTTATCAACGACAGCAAAGCCACTAACTACGACGCTGCCGAAGTGGGCCTACGCTCGGTGGCTAGCCCTACCGTCTTAATCGCGGGGGGCGCACCCAAAGACGGCGACGACACGGCCTGGATCGAGCAGATCAAACAAAAAGCCGCCGCCGTTTTGCTAGTCGGAGATGCTGCCGAGTCTTTCGCCAAGCGACTAGAAGAGGCTCACTATCCCGCCTACGAAATCGTCGAAACCATCGACCGCGCCGTCGCTCGCAGCGCCGATATCACCAAACAACAATCGATTAAAACGGTGCTGCTTTCTCCCGCCTGCGCCAGCTTCGACCAGTACGCTAACTTTGAGGTTCGCGGCGATGACTTCCGACAGGTTTGCACTAAATATTTAGGCGAACTCTAACAAGCAAAGGCTGTCACTGATAATTCTGCATGGTTTTTGTTAGGTCTTGAACGAAGCGATCGCGCACCACCTGCGGCCCAATAATCTCACAGTCAGCGCCATAACGCCGCACCTCCCGAAAAAACCAAAAAGTATTGTGCACTCGTCGAATCACCCGTCGAACCTGTTGCTCTGGCATCCATTCATTAGAGATATCCGCTTTAGTTTTAGACCGATAGCCCAGTGCTAAACGATTCAGCAAATGGAATTCAACATCAACATAGCTAAGCTCTGACTGCCAAAGTTCCTTTATAGGAGAGAGTACCGCTTCATCAGGAATGCGATCAAGCCTCAGTGACCAGTTATTCGCTAACTCCTCGATATCTTGATTTCCTTCCGTTTCATCACACCAACAGTCTAAATATATTCGATCTTCGTGCCGCTCGATTTTGGCATGTCGTACCGTAAAGCTCCAGATGCGATCAGCCGCATCCTGATACGCCAGTCGAAAAGGGCGATCGCGCTTCAAAAAGCTCTCTAGCTGACGCCGCCACGGAACTCCCGGCGAATCAACCCAATCTTGAATCTCTTGCCGCAGCGGTTTATTTAGTTCACTACGCTCTAATAACAGGTGCGCTAGCGCCAAAGCTTCGTCAAAGTATCCTTCGTCTTTGAGCTGGTTCATCGCTCGGTTGAGAATATCGATGCGATCGCGCTGCCAATCGTGGTTAGTGGCAAGGCGAATTTTTTGTTTGGCGATCGCTTTGATAAGATTTGACACATTCGCCTTATCGCCCCAGGTTTGGCCAAACTCCAGCGCCAGCCGCTCTAGCTGAGCTTTTTCATCGACAGAAATTGAGAGAGTAATGGAGGAACGCTTAGGAGGCATGGCTACTTTAGGAAAGTGTAAGTACACTTTGTCGGTGTACCGCTTGATTATTTTTATTTTCTCCGTCAATATAGATTTATGCAACAAAGCACGTGCACTTCATTATTCCGCATAGCAAAGAAAGTTTCAGAGCGTTGCCATGTATTCTATTCAACTCAAATCTGTCTATTCTTGCCCAGCGGATGAAATTCCTAAAGATGTCCAGATGCCCGATGGTTGGACGCTGGCATGGCATCAGGCCGAAACGCTTAAGGCGCTTCGAGATCCGGCTATAGATGTGGTGTTCAATACAGCGATGACAGGCGATGGCAAAAGTCTTGCTGCTTATTTGGATTTTTTGCAAGGCAATAGCGTTGTGCTGGGTCTTTATCCCACGAATGCTTTAGCAGGCGATCAGGAAAACCAGATAAAAGACTATGTAGAAAAATTTCAGCCACCCGGTATGCCGCCTCGGGTAACCCGTCTTAGCGGTGCTTTGTTGGAGGCTTATGCGGAAAATGAGGGATTGCGGAAGGAAAGTGCGATCGCCTCACGAGCGGGCAACTCAGAAGCGCTGATCACGAATCCTGATATCTTCCATTATTTGCATCGAGGCGCTTATCTTACTGAAAAAGACGCTCCTGATAAGCTTTGGAACCGCATTGATAAAGAATTTGACCTATTCGTGTTTGATGAGTTTCACGTGTTTGCAGCGCCTCAAATCGCCAGCGTTCTCAATACGATGTTGTTAATTCGGGTCACTAATCGCTGCAAGAAGTTTCTCTTTCTATCAGCGACCCCAAGTGAATCTATGCTTAAGCGCTTAGAAATTGCTGGCTTTAACTGTTGTTTAATCGATCCTATTGCAGAAGGTAAATATCAGTTTCCAGAGACAGCCGCAGACATTGCAGAATTAGAATCAAATCATTGGCGGCAGGTGGCTCATCCTATTGATTTAACGTTTGTACCGCTGGAATCTGCCTCTAAGGCTTCTGAAGCATGGCTCAAGGAACATCAAGAAGAGATTCTCTCTTTATTTTTAGACCATCCTGGTAGCAAAGGAGCCATTATTCTCAACTCTATCGCTGCTGTCAAACGGTTGACACCTATATTCAAAGCTCTCTTTAGGGCGTATGAGCTGAAGGTTCTAGAAAACACAGGGCTTTCTGGGCAACAGGAAAAAGCTGAGTCCCTATCGGCAGACTTGGTTATTGGCACCAGCACAATTGACGTTGGGGTAGATTTTAAGATTAACTTTCTCATTTTTGAATCGTCGGATGCGGGAAACTTTGTTCAGCGTCTGGGGCGGCTAGGTCGTCATGAGGGTTACGAAACGGAGGGACAGAAAGTCAATTTTGATGGGTTTAGGGCTTATGCACTGGTGCCTAACTTTTTTGTGGAGCGGCTGTTTGCTGGGGAGGAAGCGGTGTTGGCTGAAGGGAAGGTGTGCGATCGCATCCATTTCCAAACGCTCATTCGTGAAAAGTACCGGCAGATTAACAATTTTGAAGGCTATTACAAACGCTGGGGTGCCGTTCAGTCATTCAAGCTGCTTTACGATCTTAAAAGTCCTTATATTCAAAAGCATTACGCTGGCTCCTTGCAGCGGTTTCAAACTAGCTGCGAGCAGGTATTCAACACCAACATGAGAAAAGTTGCTGGGCAAGTAAAAGGCTGGGCAGCAGATTGGCATCATCTCTCAGGGCAAAAAGGCAATCCGATTGCCGAGGACGCTACCAGCTTTCGAGGCTCTAGTCCATTGCTGTGCGGCATTTATGACTTAACCGAACCAAATGAGTTGGATCGATTCAAAACCTACGGACTACCCGGTGTACTGAGTAACCTGGATATTGAAATGTGGACAAAAAAGGCGTTTCTCGAAATACTTCAGGAGACGGCTGAGCGGACGGGGAGTGCGATCGCCAAAGGCCGCTTTGAGCATTGCTTAGGATTTGTGAAGCTTAAGGGCTATCGAGAGGAGCGGCTAAACTGGAAATTTACCTTCCCTGGAGATCTTCAGCCTTTTGCCGATGCCTGGAAGGTACAGGTACTTACCGGATTGAAAGTTTGGCAACCAGATAACCCTTGGGCCAGCGAAATTAACAAAAAGCTCGCTAAGCAAGCCCTCGTTTGCTATGTATTGCGCAAACCGACTCAGGAAGTGCGACTGCGGCTACAGCTCCCAATGCACTTTCAGATTTATCCAATCAGCGATTCGAGTAGTGTTCACGATGGGAGTGCTCCATACTCCATTGTGTTTGGCCAATCTGCTTTACTGATTGAGACGCTTGCCTATAGGTTTAAAAGCGATGGAGGTGAGCTATGGATCGCATAAGGAATAAAATGCTATGTCTGGGCCGCTTTCACACCTTTATAGCTAGACAAAATATAATTACAGAGACTTCAGATAAACATTATGACAGCACAAAAGCTATTAGCGCGAATAACTACCCGCGATCCGATTTGTGATGGCAAACCTACTATTCGAGGCCATTGTCTAACCGTTGAAGCTGTTTTGGGGCAGTTGGCTGATGGCGAGACATACGAGGGCTTATCTGCACGGTATGAATGGCTAGAGCAGGAAGATATTCAAGCTTGCTTACTTTATGCTCAACGTTTGGTGAGCCACTCGTCACCAGAGCCACTATGGGAGGATTTGGTGGCGGCTGTTCCTGCCATACTAGAACAAGCGCCTTACATTCGACTGCTGGTTTTGTTCGGCTCTAGAGCTAGAGGTGACGCTAGTCGATCTAGCGATTGGGATTTTGCCTTTTTATGCAACGAAGCGCAGCGGGCGGAATATGAAAAAGGGGGCTTTAGCTTTCTACGTGTTTGGGGCATCATCCAGCGCATTTATCACCTAGGTGACGAACAAATTGATGTTATTGAGATGAAAGATTGTTCAGATTTGTTGGCTCACTACATCGCTAAAGAAGGAAAAGTATTATATGAGCGCTCTCCAGGTATATTCGAATCTTTCAAAGAGAAGAAACTTAAGACGCCAGAAGAACTTAAGCAAGATAAAAAAAAAATAAGAGAAGAAACCCGTCGGTCGCTTGAGAAACTGAGACAAACAGTACAGCCATGACGTTTGACGAAAAATCAGTTCGTACGCGAATTCAATTAATTGCTGGCTACCTTGAAGAACTAGAACTCCTGAGAAGAGTAGATCTCGAAGAGATTTTAGACGATGTTTTTAAGTATCGAGCGGCTGAAAGGTTACAAGAGCTTGTGATTCAAGCCTCAATAGACATTAGCCGTCATCTATTAGCAGAGTTTCACGGCATATCACCCGCAACCAATGCAGACGTTTTTATCAATGCTGCCAAAGCTGGTATCTTGCCCATTGATTTGGCAAATAAGCTTTCAAATGCTGGTAAATTCAGAAATTTTCTGGCGCATCAGTACGACAAGATTAATCCTCTCCTAGTCGTTAAAAATGTTGAGTCTGTCTGCATTGACTTTGAACGCTACCTGGACTGTATTGAAGATTACCTAGATTCCTTTCAAGAAAATGATGACACAACGTCCTGACGATCAAGATTTGGGTTTTTTGGAGGGTGATTTTGGATTTGGTGGGAAGAGCGATCGCACTCTAGAACCCAAAAAGCCAGAACTTCTCACTCTGAAACTACTCAGAGAAGCCATCAAAACGCAAAACCCTTACGATCCAGTAATGCAAGACTTTGCTGAGATTGTTCTTCCCAATCTACTTACTTACACCGTTGGCGTTACGGCAAAAGGCGGAAAATACTTTGCTGAGTATTTAGACCGAATCGTGAATCCACAGCGAATTGCCGAGGGGAAAGCGCCTATTCGACGGGATAATGCAGGCGATCAATCTCTCAATACGCATTTGCTCAACGGACTATTTCCGGCGAATCTAATTGAGCGACGGCTTTCGCGGCTGAATACTACAGCGGCAAGGCATATTAGGGAATTTGAGCGTCGTATTTTAATCTCGGGATTTGTCCTGCATGATTTTGAGAAGTTTGACTATGCGCTGATTCCTGATATGGCTAAAAGCTACAGAGCGATCCGGCGCGATCCACAGCAAGATATTCGTAAAGCCTCTATCGAAGCGCATAGAGAAATAATCACTACGCTGGTGTTAGCTCTTGAACTAGATAAATTTATCTGCCCAGAGCAGCCGGATGATTGGAAACAGTGTATAGATGATCTATTGTTCGTTGCTTACAATGCGCAGCGGCGTAACGATACTAATCTTAATTTGTCTGAGGATGGGTTGAGTCCGATGTTGCGCGATCGCACCCTCAAATGCCTCAGCGACCTCACCTGCCTCGCCGACCGTTTGGCCTCTATTATTAAGCATCCAAGAGATGCAGAGGCTTACGGACTCAATGAAATTATTCATAGCCTGAGTGATGGTCAGTTGCGGTTTACATATCATGCGATCGCTGAAAATCGCGGCGTACTCACTAACGTTGTTAACAACGCATTAATGGAAGCATACACAGCCCTCAATAGTCCCGAGGAGGAACACTATTTTCCGCTTTTGTATTTGCCAACAGGCGTCATTTACCTCGCAATTAGAGCAGCGCCCCCCGTCGATACGGCAACCCTCTCAGAGCGAGTGGTCGCCAATATTAAAAGCCTTTGCGCCGAACAGCTAAGCCTTCGACAGACTGGTTTTGGTCGTGATGGTAAAGGCATGAAGTATGCCGACTACTACACCTTATTCTTTGATACACCGAGCCTTATGCATGTCTCTATAGATGCTACTTTTCGCATCTTGAACCCTAATAAAGGCTCCGTTGCTGCTAAACGCAGCGAAAATTTGATCGCCTTCCAACAAAAAGGCATCTTACCTGCTTACTATGACTTTAGCTTCAGCGATGACGTTCGCATTGACCGCCTCGCAGAATTT
>JBBSOB010000137.1:0-11826 GCA_038260205.1 Phormidesmidales cyanobacterium | reverse complement strand
CCGCAAGCGATCATTACTCAGATAGATCGACTCAAAGGCCCTTATCAACCGACGGCTCCTCACTACATTGAGCAAGGTCTGAGTTTGGACGCTTTCACTAGCCGACTGCTGGCGATGGGACTGTAAGTGAGGCGTTTTAAGGCTAGGTCTTTGTTGGGATTTGGCGTTAGGGTTTGGTCACCGCAGGCACACATTTCACCAGTGACCTGTCACAATGTGAAAGCCACTATTGTCTGGGCGATTACTCAAACGATGTTGTTTGATAGAGTTCGTTCGCTTTAATTTTTGGTAGACATCCGTTGGTAGATCTCTCAGCTATGTATAAAACTCAAGACCTTCATGTGGTCGAAAATCGTCCTTTGCTTTCGCCTAAGCAAATCCTAAAGCAGCTTCCGCTTTCGGAATCCGCCGCTGCTCTGGTCGCTCAAACGCGCGATCGCATTCGCAACATCATGCACAACGAAGATCGTCGTTTGCTGGTGATTGTCGGTCCCTGCTCGGTTCACGATGTAGATGCCGCCTACGAATATGCGCAGAAACTAGTAAAACTTAGAGCGCGATTTGCCGACCAGCTAGAAATCGTGATGCGGGTGTACTTTGAAAAGCCGCGTACTAGCATTGGCTGGAAAGGCTTAATTAATGATCCTCATTTGGACGGCAGCTACGATATTAACGAAGGGTTACGGCTCGCTCGCAAGCTGCTGCTAGATCTCGCTGAAATGGGTTTGCCTGCGGCCACAGAGCTATTAGATCCGATTACGCCTCAGTACATTGCCGATGTGATCTCTTGGACGGCGATTGGAGCACGAACGACTGAGAGCCAAACCCACCGCGAAATGGCTTCAGGACTTTCTATGCCAATTGGCTTTAAAAACAATACGAATGGCAGTTTCCAAGCAGCGGCAAATGCCATGTTAGCGGCGAGTAATCCTCATCATTTTCTAGGGATCAATCAGGAAGGCCATGCCAGTATTGTTTCTACAACGGGCAATGCGGATGGTCATCTGGTACTAAGAGGCGGAAAAGGTGGCCCTAATTATGAAGTAGCGCATGTTGAAGAGGCGGCCACAGCGCTTATTAAGCAAAGCTTGAATCCTCGGGTGATGGTGGATTGTAGCCATGCGAACGCCAATAAGGAGTATGCCAAACAGGTTACGGTTGCCAGCAATATTGCTGAACAAATTTTGGCTGGTTCACAACACCTGCTGGGAGTAATGATTGAGAGTCACTTAGTCGCTGGCAGTCAGCCCATCCCTGAACAGCTAAACGATTTGGTCTATGGACAAAGCATCACGGATGCCTGTGTTGATGTTGAGACAACGGCTAAGATGCTAGAACAACTGGCCTCAGCGGTTAGGCAAACGGTTGGGACAAAAGTGGCACGAGCGTAAAGTACGCCTGACTACGTTTAACTACGTCTCTCACTACGTCTAACTTTTGGAAGTGCTTGCTTAAAAGAGCGGCAGGTTAACGGTTAGCCCAGCGCCATAGAAGATATCGTCTAGGTCAATCTTAGCCAGGGCCGGATCTGAACTAGAAGAGTTACCGAACCGGGTGCCTCCGAATAGGGAGATTTGGCTTTCTGGTGTGAGGCGATAGTTAATATTGCCAATGACTTGTTGGTAGACATCGTAGCGGGATATTTGCGTATAGTCTTCTAGATCTAGCTGATATAGAAGACTGGCACGTAGATCTTTGCTGATGCCATAGTTGAGAGAGAGCGTTAAGGTCTGGCGAAACCGGCTCGACCTTTTATCATTGGCAAAGCCTAACCGAGCTTGGTAAAAGCTATCTAACCAGGTTCTAGAGTTGAAGATGCTGCGATGGCTAACGACGGCGTCGAGATAGGTGATATTGAGAATTTTTCGATCAAACGGGTAAAAGCGCTGGTTGCGTAAGCCCACTTGGGCATAAGTGCGAGGAAATAATTTTTGACGAATACCTGCTTGAATTTCTACTTCGTTGTAGCCGTCATCGTCTGCTCGCTCAAATCGACCCAGGTTCGTTTCGGCGATCGCGTACAGGCTAGTATCTTCTGAGATGGGGGGAAAGGCGGCTAAGGAAATCCCTGCCTGATATACTTGATCGCTGGCTCGGGTATCGAGTCTGAAGGGGTTTTGGGAGTTGAAGTAGCCTAGCCGTCCGGTCAAAAAAGCGATGGGCGTTTTGGGCTTTGGCGGGGCGGCGGCTCTTTGTAACAGGCGCAAGATGCCGAGGTCTTCGTCACCGCGCGATCGCAATGGACTGGCTCTAATGGTACCTAGCTCGTCATCTAGTTGGGGTTGAGCAATTCGGCGAGTCGCAGACTCCACAAGGTCGTCTAGGCTGTCTGCTATTTTGGTTTTCTTGTTGTTCGAGTCTTGCTTTTCCTCAAGGATGAAAGGCTGAATCTGAGCGATCGCATCTGACGATATCTCTGTTGGAGGGTCTGCGGTCAACAGAGCCTCCCGCTTAAGGGCACCGTGGATTTCAACGGCTGATTCGGTTTTTGTGACTTCAGTTTTTGTGACTTCAGTGTTTATGACTTCAGTGTTTATGACTTCAGTGTTTATGACTTTGGTGTCTATGACTTTAGTGTCTATGGCCGAAACATCCGTTTCCAACCCTGACAAAGCCTCCACTGGCGCTCCAAGAGCCGTTGCGCTAGCCGCGTCAATATTATTTGTGAAGGTGTGATCGCAGTTTTGAAGACTTTGGCAAATTGGCGTTTGAGGCTGAGTTTGAGGCGAATCTATCGTCTGTAGATCAACAGCGCTATCTAATGGGGGAAGCAACGTTTGGATACTTGGGGCGTTGCTAGGGCTAGATGAAGACTCCGGTGAAAGGGGTCGATCCTCTAATAAATCGGTCAACAAGGTCTGACTGATCGTCTCTGATGATGGCTTTTTGGCCATTGGCAACGAGGATGCGATCGCACTTGGACAGAGTGTCGCAACCAGTCCGCTGAGGCCAATACTGATGTGAAGCAGAGATTGACCCATGGGCCGCGCTGGGCTGTGCATATGAAAGGACGATTGTTTAGAGAGAGAGACTAGCCGCGATTTTATAGGTAGAAAAGGCAGTAACGTAAAAAATCGCATGGACTAGTGCTACCTATATCAATTGGCTTAATCAGGAATCAGGTAAAGTTTTATCGAATTCGCTTTTTGTCTGGCTATTCGTCTTTTGTCTGGCTATTGTAGGAGCGAACAACTCCTTCGGGTCTCTACCGACTATTTAACTTAAAACTCGTTTGATTAGATGAATTATCAGTTTGAGGTTTCATCGCCATCGTAAGAGGCTAGAATGTACCGTGAAGAGTACTTATATTATGACAAATGCAGGCTTTGGTCACCTTGGCAATACAGCATACTGTCTCTTAAGTAAGCTTCAAAAAGTCAGAACTGGCAACGCTCTGAACGTTACGAATAGCTTCGGAACGTTATTCCATCTACCATCCGCATCTGCTACAGCTGTCTCTAAAGGCTAAACTTCGACCGTTGGACTCAAAAAAATGCTCCAGTCAGTAGTTTCGCGGAGACTCTCTGTGCGGAGTCAACTTTAGTTGACCAAGCATCAGTCTTTCTAGATGTAGCCATCCTACTGATAAGTGGGCCTTTCTGGCTAGTTTTTTACGTATAAAAATTATGAATAGGTATTATTCCAAACAACCACGTTTCTGGCGAGGGCTGTCGCTTGTGATTGGGCTGAGCGGCGTTTTGCTATGGCCGTCTGCGGTGAGTGCTCAAGACGCTACGGGAGAGCCTGCTCAGCAGAGGCAAGATGCCAAACAACAGGCCGATAAGCAAGAGCCGGAGACTCAACCTATAAACAGATCGGATCAGCCACTTTCTTGGGCCAGAATTGATTTTATTTTAAACCGCGTTAATCTAGTGCCCCGCAGATCTAATGCCAGACGAGCTAGAATCTCTGATGTTTTAGGGATTGGCGATGCCCTCCAAACCTTCGAGAGTTCTAACGCTGAGCTGCGGTTTAACGATGGGTCAGAGGTAAGGATTGGATCGCAAGCAACGTTTAGATTTACGCCGAATACGCGCAACTTTCAACTGACCAACGGAACAGTCCTTTTGCTAATTCCGCCTAAAAAAGGCCGCACCACCATTCAAACGCCGAATGCGGTTACCGGGATTCAGGGGTCGGCTTTGTTTGTTCGCTATATCGAAGAAACCGATACAACGATTGTGGGGGCGCTAACCGATAATCCCGATGGCCCGATGATTTTGTACACCAATAACGGTGCTGAGCAGCAGGCGCTTTATGCCAATCAAGTTGGCGTTGTGAAGGGCGATCGCATTACCGAACTCTACGAAATTGACAGTCGAGCGTTTTGGGAAACGAGTGGTCTAGCCGAGACTTTTGACTATACCGAAGATGTTGGCCCGGTTGTAGACGAGCTAGATGGCGTTCGTCAAGAAATTAGACAGGCGATTGAAAATCAGGCACCCATTGATAGCGGCAACGTAGTTGAAAATCCTGACAGCTTTAGTCGTCCGGAGCCTGCATCACCCGCTGAGGTCACTGAGCCAACTGATAATTCTGTAGAAAAGCCCAGTCAGCCGACTAGTGAGGATGAGGCTGAAGGTAGCGGCAACGAAAGCGGTGGTGGTGTCGCTGTAGAAAAACCAGATTTGACGATTGGGGGAACGGGAACCGAAGAAACTGAAGAAAGCGAAGGCCAGGTAATTCAGTACGAAGGATCACCTGCGGAGGAGTTTCATAACCAGAACAAGCCTGCTGTGTCTGGGAACGATGGGACAAATGCTTTGAAACCGGCTCCGCTAACCGAAGCTGAAAGTGAAGATGAGAAGACGGCTACGACTGAAAATGGCGATCGCTCCAATGCGAGTGCGAACCCCTCTGGAACTAGTGTTAACCAACCAGGTGCAAATAGGCCCGTTGTAACTGGCAATAGCCGCCCTGATGGCGATCGCCCGGCCATTCGTCCCGGTAGCGGAGCTAGTAGTGGAGCCAATAGCCCAGTAAACAGCACTCCTTCGCCAGCGCTAGGCACCACGACCGCCGGGGAAAATCTGATTGGCCATCCGGTGCTGCCAGTCTCGCCCAATAGCGGAAGCCCAGAGCTGATTGTACCGCCATCTATAGGCGCTGGGAAGATCCCAATACCACCGTCAACATCAACGGCTCAGCCCAACGTGCCAACCGGCGGCGTTAAACCTTTGCCGGGCAGCGCTTTGCAAGACACTAAGCCTGACAAAAATCCTAACAATGAAGATGAAACAGGAAGCACGGGTACTGGATCAACCAATCCACCACCCGTGGTTTCTCCAGATAAGCCTATCAATCCACCACCTGCGGTTCCTTCAGATAAGCCCATCATTGAGGAAACCAATGGCGCTCCCAACAACCCCAATGCAGCCGAAGTGGTAACTCCGCCTGCGATTTCTGAGGATGAACCGGGCGCGAGCCTTTCTGTTCCGGGGGAAACTGGTGCAACGCTCAATAATCCAAGTGCAGCCGAAGCCGTTCAGATCCCCATTGTTGAAGTTGGTGTGCCAAAGACGCCTGCGGCTGATCTGGTCGAGACGAATGTGCCTACCGTTTTTGAAGATGAGTTGGTCAACACGGATGTGCTGGTCGTGCCCAGAGACATCCCGTTGATCAAAAACATAGAGATTCCCGCTCCGGTTCAGTTAGAGGGAACTGTTCCGGTTCAATTAGAGGGAACCGTTCCGTTCGTAGTAGAACAAGCTAATGATTTATCAGTTGAGCAAAGACAAAGGTAATGGGCAGATGAACAATGGCGATAGCCGCATAGTAGAACGGCTGGTGATAGGGCGCTAGCGAATGCAACTGGCGGATCAGTCTGGAATGGTGCGACGCTCACTTTCCGTCTAGTCGCGATGTTTGCTTAGCTGTTTGAGTCAGCTTCGGGCGGCTCTTCTGCTGGAATGATTGTAGTCGCTTCTGACGAACCACTATCTTCTGCCTGCCAGTTAGGCGGTAGTATCTGCGTAACCTCTATCCCTTCATCGGTGGCAATTACGCCGGGTCGGGTGCCCTGATTGTGAGTTAATAGTTCTGGCGAAAAATCATCGTCTAGCTCAGCGTCTTCTGCTGATAGCCCACTTTCAGAAATTCGCGAGTCAGAAATTTGCGGGTCAGAAATTTGAGAGCCGTCTAACGCGGCTAAATCTGCCAATACGCTTTGCGCCGAGTGATAGCGTTTGTTGAAGTCGTAGCGTACCATCCGGTTGATGATGCTAGAAAATTCTGGGAAAATACCTTCAACGGTGTGAGACCAGATAATCTCTCCATCGTCACTGCGTTTAAATGCATGGGGCGGTTTGCCAGTAAGAGCTTCAATGGCCGTAATGCCCAACGCATAAATATCGCTGCGAACAGTCGGCATCCCGTTAGATTGTTCGCTAGGCATATAGCCCTGGGTGCCAATGCCTACGGTAGAGGTGACCTGTGTGTCTGAACCGACCAGTTTATGAGTGATGGTTTTGACTGCGCCAAAGTCAATGAGTACGTAGCGGCCATCGCTTTTGCGACGAATGATATTGGAGGGTTTGATGTCTCTATGGATAACGCCTTTGGAGTGAACGAAGCTAACAACAGGTAGCAAATCGCGTAGCAACCTGACTACAGCCCGTTGGGAGAGCGGCCTGTTGCGAGACAAAATATTGCGCAGCAATCGGCCTTCTACCATTTCTTGAACTAAATAGAAGGTCTGTTGAATTTCAAAATAGGCGAGCAGTCGAGGAATTTGGTTATGTTCGCCTAGCTCCCCTAGGACAACGGCTTCAGCTCTAAACAGACGCCGGGCCAGATCGTGAGATCTCGGATTGTCGCTGACGATCTTAAGCTTTTTGACCACACAGATCGGATTGCCAGGGCGCTGTGTGTCTTGGGCCAGATAGGTTTCGCCAAATCCACCAATGCCTAACACTTCGATAATGCGATAGCGATCGCGCAGCACCGTTCCAATAATATCGGCCTGATTAAGATCTAAAAGATCTTGGAAATCATCTTGTTGACTGATAATTTCTTGAACAAGTGGCGAGGTGACATATCTAGCTAGCGTGGTGCGCAGCCGCTTGCGTCTGATGCGATCGGTTGTAAAGCCCACGCCAAAGTCCATCAGACCCATGGTAGCGATCGCCACAATTGGCGCACCCGAGATAATCACCGTACGAGCCTTAACAAATGCGAAGTAGCTAATCGATGTCCATAAAACCAGAGTGCCGCCCACAATCAGCAGTCGGTATTGAGGCTTGTCTGTTTTGTTCATCGCGCCCGCAACGGCCAGTCCCAGTACCAGCACAATGAGCGCATTGATATAGGGCTGTTTGATCAGCTGACGAGGCGATAAATCTGCTTCGAGAGTCGCAATTGAGTTGGCCAGAATCTCAACACCCGGCATCGCGTCTGGATACATGAGAGTTTCTGAAAAAGGCGAGCCGTGAGTGTCGTGATGCCTAGGCGCAGTGGTTCCAATAATGACTATTTTGTTTTTGAACAATCCGCCCGATTCAAGCTGCTCTCGCCAACTCTCGCTGTCAAGGGCTTGCCAAAAAGGAATCTGATCGAACGTTCCTTTCGGGCCATAGAAAAATATATTTTCTTGGGGTGTCTGCGAGTAATTTTTCCTGGCTGCCTGTAGCGTTGCCTGAGCAAAACTGCGCAGCAGCGTTTCGTCTGATGTCGTCGCGGTCGTACCCAAAATAGCGGCTTTCTCTTTGGCCACATCAGCCAAGAACACCTCGCCCAAACGATGAATTTTTTGATCGGGTTCTAGCGGATAATTGATGACACCGACTTGAACGCCCGCCTGACGAAACTTTAGCAAAGGTAAAGATGGCTGAATAAGATCGCCGTGTGACTGAGGAACCTTTGGGTAATCGGCAGCGAGTACCACGCGATCGCCATGCTGCCTGAGCGCCTGAGCCAAGGCTTCGTCATCAGAAGAACCATAGATACTAGGTGTCGAAAAGGTAATATCTATGGCAACGGCTTTAGCGCCCGCCCCCAGCAGCCGGTCGATCACCGTAGCATAAGCCTCACGCCGCCAAGGCCAGCCTTCAATGAGTCGTAAGTCAGCGTAGCGCTCTGGGTTTTGCGTATAGAGTGGCCCTTGACTGAGCGATTCATCGTCAATGGCTAAAATAACAATATTGCTAGGCGCTGCTAATGGGCCTCGAAGCTGAAAAAAAGTGGTCTGCACCTGTCGATCCCAAAGGTCAACGATGCCTAAGTTCAGACCTACTGCGCTAGCGGCGATACCTGCACATGCCGCAGAAATAGCAAATCGCCAATGCCTGGAAGTCGCGTTTTGTTGCCAAGCTGTGAAGTGATCTTTAGTCGTTGGCGTAGCCGTGAAATTATCACTTGATTCACGACCCGACTCGCGGCTAGACTTTGGCGAAAACTGAGACATAGGATCGTTCGAAAACAAGGCTCTCGTGAATTGCGCGTAGGACCAGACGTATCAAAACGCACCTGTAGTCAGAAAGAATCTATAATAAGTGGGTATACGTAGAAAAAGCTGGCAGTTTAATTCTAAACTACTCTTCTTTCAGTTAATCAATCAAGCTTAATTTATAAAGCTAGTGACTAATCTAATGGTTTTTTATCTTTTCGCACCATTCCGGTTGTTCTTTAACCCTTGTCTGTCAGCTATGGTTCTTGCTGATTGAATGTGCTTTGAAACTACGAATTGACCGCAAACGCTTCGATAGCCGCTTGCAGCTTTGGGTACACAAGACGAATAACTAGTTTCTCTTGCTCTCGACCGCGTTTTTGTTTCTATGCAGCACTTTATATAGCAGTTACAGCTTTTTACTTACAGCCTTATTAAATTTTAAGCATTTATTCTTTTGCCTTTCGTCGTAGATATCCAGCTTACTTTTCTGCTCAAACTTTATTGCTCCGGACATATTGTCCTTAGCCACTAAAAAAAACAGTGCTTCGAGTCTTCTGGCTTTATGGCCAATTAAGCTTTATTTCTTTCTACTTTTAACTTCTATCTACTCCCGCAGCCTAGCTGCATATTCCTAAATTCTATTTAATTCCTATGGCTTTATCGACCATGAATCGCTTGTCTATCTTCGTTGATGGCAACAATATGTTCTACGCTCAACAAAAAAACGGTTGGTTTTTTGACCCTAAGAGAGTTTTAGAATACTTTGTCACCGAATTTGATGATATTTCTTTGGTCAATGCTTTTTGGTATACCGGCCTCAAAGATCCTCAAGACCAGCGTGGTTTTAGAGATGCCTTAATTAGTTTGGGCTATACCGTCAGAACTAAGGTGCTGAAGGAATACTATGACGATACTTCGGGACGCTACTCGCAAAAGGCCAACCTCGATATAGAAATAGTGGTAGATATGTTCAACACGGTTGAGCAGTATGATCGAGTCGTGTTGCTAAGCGGTGATGGTGACTTTGAGCGTGCTATTGAACTATTAAGATCTAAAAATACCCACATTACGGTTGTCTCGACAGAAGGCATGATTGCCCGTGAGTTACGGAACGTAACCGATCGCTATATTGACTTAAATAAGATTCGACAGAGCATTGAAAAAAGTGATGGCAAAAGTCATCCGTTGCACTAGACATGCTGTCGAGCTGAGAATAGCGATCAAAGGCTTTTCTTTCTAATTTCTTTTCTAAAGAGAATTATCTTATTTCAGTGATTCGTCCTGATGGGCGTTGAAGTTGGCTTTCTTGAGAACTCCTGATGGAGCCGTAGGAAAGCGTAGTCAATGCCGTTGCTGACAGGACTGTGGCAATAATCAATAGGTTTTTCCACTGGGAGGCGATCGCGATGCTATCGATGGGAAGGGCCGTACGAATAGAAAGGCCTTCTGGCTTCAGATCGTCTAGACCTATTGGGTACGCGCTTTGCTCGGGTTTTGTTTGTTTGAGATTCGTTTGCTCAGATTCTGTTTGCTCAGATTCTGTTTGCTCAGATTCTGTTTGCTCAGATTCTGTTTGCTCGGTGGCAGCGTGGTTGTCTGCTGTCCGATTTTCGGTGGCGATCGCAATATCAAAAAAACTGGCAGGGAGCGATCGCACAGCCGACCTAAGCGTGAGCTGAGCGTGATACTGCTGGCGAAAAAGTGGATCGCACTCAATCCATTGCTCTACCAAACGACGCTCTTCCTGAGAGGCTTCGTCGTCTAAATAGGCGCTAAGGATCTCAAACTTTTCATCGCTGGTCATAAGTCTAGGAATATAGCTGTGAGCAGGTGAGGCTACGTATTTGCTAGCCCATCAAGATAGACGATTTGAGGAGGCAAGAGGTTTGCCCTCTGTGAGAAAACTGTGGGAAAACGCGGTATCAGGAATAGCGTCCATTAAAAGCTTAGTTGCCAACTGTCAAAATATTCAACGAGGGGTATGACAGTTGATAACTAATTCTTTTCTATCTATTCACACCATCAGTCATCATTTCCCGACGAAAACGCATTGAGTATCTTTTAAGTTCTAGCTCGCTGCGTTTTTTCAGTCTGTGAGTATTGTCTGTGTTACGGCAAAATGATGTGTGCTTTAGGTAAAATGATAGACCTGTAGCCTGTAAGGTATCTTGTTTACAGGTAGAGTATCGTTGTCTCTTTTTTATTTTGTAATCTTCGCATCTTCATTTCTATGCGATATCTAGCAAAGGTTCACGTTAAACCTGAACCAGGCGTTACTCAGCTTCAGCTCCTAGCGGCTAACGTGGCTGAACATGTTTGGGAGCCAATTACGCCTTACAAGGTAATAAGTACCGGCAAAGATATTCCCTTCAACGAGCAATCGTTGGTTCTCGTTGATCTAGCGGACGAAGAAACCGTTGTTACGGTGCTAGATGCCACGGATTGGGTCATGAGCTTTGTGGCCGAATACCTGACTCAAGGACTCACCCCTAATGGGTTAAAAGAAGAGGTAGAGCGAGCCGAACAATGGCGGCAGTCGCTGACGCTTCAAAACCAGGAAGTTCGGCGTAGGGTGCTGGAGACAGCGGCCCGACGAGATGAAATTCAAAATTTAGAAAAACAGCTCAAGGTAGATCGCGAGCCGTTGGAAAATAAGGATTGATAAGGATTAATCTGAGGGTGCGGTGAGGGCAGTGGCTGCATAACACATTCATCCGTTGGTGCGCTATGTTTGCGGCAATACATCTGTTAAAAGAGGTGCTAGCTCGTCTTTTAACTGGCCCGCGCGAATAAATTCGGCATAGGTATCCGATTCGATGGCGAGTAGTTCGTCGCGGACTTGCTCTGCGGCATAAGCAAGTAGCTCTGGATTGGCTCTTTGTAGCTTGGTGAGGTCTTCCTTGAGTTCGTCTAGCTGACCGTCTACCAAAGCCATCTGGTAGCGAGCAAACTCTTCGTCTACTTCTTGCCGCTCGATTAATTCCTTAAGCCGGTCAAGAACCCGGTTAAGCGCTACGCGATGGGCAATAAGCTGCGTGTACCTTTGCCGAGTCGGCTGATCGCCCAGTAAGTCTAGCCAGGAGAGCAATGGCTGGGTTGTCAGGCCCTGAACGAGTAGCGTAAAGAGCATGACGCCAAAGACGACAGAGATGATTTCTTCTCTTTGAGCGAGCGATTCGGGCACGCTCAGGGCCAGGGCGACCGAGACCGATCCTCTCAGACCTCCCCACCAGAGAACTGTTTGGCCAGGGATAGAGATGTTTTCGCCTTTGGTAACCCAGTTGCTGAAGGCTCCTAGCCCAAAAACGCTGACTGCGCGGGCGGCGATGATGATAGCGATCGCCACTAAGATAGTTTCGGCATTGTCTATTAGGTATTGAAAGCGCACCTGGTCGCCAATGAGCAAAAATTCGATGGAGTTGACGAAAAAGGCCAGGAAT
>JBBSOB010000136.1:0-11871 GCA_038260205.1 Phormidesmidales cyanobacterium | reverse complement strand
TGATAACGTTTGCTTTGGGATAGTAAAACTCCCAAGACCATTGGCGCGATCGCACTTCAATCGGCATTTCCGGCTCCGTCGGCTCCAAATCTCCCGGCACCGCCACCTTCTGATCTCCCGGTAAGGTTCCAGCCGTTTTCATGACGGGAGGCGCAAACGATTCGAGCAAGCTCATTTGGTCGTAGGTTTGAAAGCTCACCACGCCGATCCAAACGACCAGCATAATCGGCACCACCGTCCAAATAATCTCCAGCTTAGTATTGCCTTCAATAGGCGGGCCATCGGTCGGATCGTACTTCGCGGCTCGCTGGTAAATCATTGAATACAGCAGCGTCCCGGTCACCCCAATAAAAATGAACGTGCCAACCGCCGTCATAAAGCTAAACAGCTTATCAATTAGCACCGATTCTGATGACGCTTGAGGCGGTAGCCAGGTATATGCCTCTTGCCCCATCCAATAGCTAATCGCCAGGTTTGCCGCCGTCAGTGCGCTCAATCCCAAGACCCGACGCCAGTTAAAAACCCGCGCTAAGTCTCTAGTTCTCTGCTCTTGATTGTCTGTTTGATTCGTCATCTAATTCTCCCGCCCCAAACTTCTCGAGCCAACGACGCGAGGCTGATCCAATACCTTAGCAGTAGGTGACTTAGACAGAGCCTCATTGGGATTAATTCCCGCACGAATTTGCCGAACAGCGGTCACATGCACTCCAAACTCTCCGCCCAGATGCGCCCCTAATGTCCCCTGGGCAAACATCAAAACAAAGATCAGTAGCCCAGACACTAAGTAGCTCCACTGCACTTGCCTAGCCCGATCTTCCCGCCAGATGTAGCGCTGAAATCCTCGCCAAATTGTCATCGCGACAATTAAGGTCAGCAAAAGTATGCCGCCTAGACCGTGCCATACCATAGTGTCGCTCGCGCCCAAGCTCCAAGAACTCACCTTGTTCTGTGGCGGCTCGGCCAGCAAAATCTCGTAAAACCCACTTGCAACGGTAAAAAAGGTCACCGACATAGCGGCCAGCATATTGAACCAGCCTACGTCGTACAAACCAGCCGCACTGACTGGGATCGCTAAGAACTTGAAGATTGGTTTTTGTAACGGGTAGAGTGCAGCCACGATATCGAAGGTGATCGCCACAATAAATAGACCCAGTGTCAGATGCACAAAATTAGGATGAATAGGTAGCCCGTAAGGCAGTCCATTTCCCATACCACCTGCCGTCATCACACCCGTCACTATCACCATAGATATCACTGTAATAATCCTCTTCGAGTTGCTTCAACCACTGCCTCAGTATGCAACCCGTATACCCAAACCAGCTTGTTGCCTAAGTAAACTTGAAAAACCACAATCAAAGTCAGCATCCCGTTTACGCCCAAATAAGTAGTGGGCAAAGATTCAGGGGTTTTCAGCCGAATAATATAGCGCCAGCCCGTAATCACGGCTAGAATCGCTGACAACGACCAGCCCAGTAGCGTATGCAAATTAAGATCGCTCACCGCCGCTGCGTAAGGCATCGCTAGTCCGGCCTCTATCTGACCAAATATAATGGCGACAAAAATAGACACGGTTGCGAACGCCAGATTCCACCAACCCACCTCATACAGCTGAGAATTCTTCGTAAAGTAGCCAATGGTATCGCAAATAACCGCGAACAGCACCATTGCGATCACAAAATGCACCACAATCGGATGAATTGTGTCGGGGTAGGGCAAATTGTGGTTGTTCAGCGGGGGCAGTAGATTTTGGAACACGAAAATCTTTCCTGAAAGAATGAAATGAGGGCTTGTCTAAATTTTTTGTCGTTGGGTAACAAACCCTATAGAAGGATAACAAACGCATCGGAAGATAGAACGCGATCTTTGTAACGGATCGAAGCGAATTGAAACCGGATGTTACTGATAGCTTTGCTAATTTTGCGTATTTTGTTGGCAGTAAACTGATAAATAGACAATAAGTAGATAACTCTTATAAACAGATAACTCGTATACAAATTGG
This sequence comes from Phormidesmidales cyanobacterium, assembly GCA_038260205.1. Classification (GTDB taxonomy): domain Bacteria; phylum Cyanobacteriota; class Cyanobacteriia; order Phormidesmidales; family Phormidesmidaceae; genus Phormidesmis. The sequence goes on along the minus strand of JBBSOB010000136.1, from coordinate 9,872 downwards.
AGGCGATCGCCATGGATTACAAAACCGCACTACAATGCGCCCAGCTCTCACAAGATATCTACGTTGATTTTGCGGGCGACATTAGCTTTATGGCCTTGCCGAAAGCTTCCTCTCAGCTCATTCAAAACGATCAAACAGACACCCAACTCGCTATTTTAGAAGACCTAGCCGAATCGGAAACGGTCATTGTGTTTCGAGGCAGCCAGAATAATCGAGATTGGGAAACTAACTTTCAAATTATCACCCAAGAACAAAGCTGGACGCAGCGACAAGAAAAAGCCTTTCGCACCGAAATGAAAGAAGTTGCAGACGCGGTTACCGACAATGGCAACTTGATCTATCCCAAAGAATATGGAGAGCCTAGTCGCCCCGTCAAAATGCACACAGGCTTCGTCAAAGCCTACCTTTCGGTGCGCGATCAGATTCATGCGCATGTTCAAAACAGCAAGACTACCCGGTATCGCATTACCGGTCATAGCTTGGGCGGGGCGATCGCGACTCTTTGTGCCGTAGACTTGCAGTACAACTTCAGCCCAAAAATTGCTATAGAAGTCTACACGTTTGGGTCTCCTAGAGCAGGTAACGATGCCTTTTCCAAATCCTACAACCAGCGCGTTCCTAACACTTGGCGCGTCGTCCACGGTTGGGATGCGGTTTCTGGTTTACCCGCTCCCTGGCAAGGCTACCGCCATGTAGATGCCATCATCAAACTAGCGCGAAAGTTTACCTGGAAAATTGTGACCGGTAGCTTTGAAGACCATAAGATCAGCGGATACATCGCCGCCATAGAAGAACAGATTTAGCTCGACACCTTGCGCTCGGCGACTCTGAGTTTTGCAGAGCGCGATCGCTTATTTTCCCTCACCTCTTCCGATGTCGCCACCAAAGGCTTCTTCGTCACAATCTGCAAACGCTCGTCCTCGCGATAGGCATACTTCACAATCCGATCTTCTAGACTGTGAAAGCTAATGATTGCCAGTCGCCCTTCAGGGACTAGCCAGTCGGGAGCTTGAGCCAAAAACTCTTTCAGCACCGTTAGCTCGCCATTCACCGCAATGCGCAGCGCCTGAAAGCTGCGAGTTGCCGGATGAATGCGGCCGTGGCGGGCTTTGGGAGGGAAAGCGCCAGCGATCGCATAGGCCAAATCCGTCGTCGTATGAAAAGGCCGCTGCTCCACAATCCGCCGCGCAATTCGCCGCGACAGCCGCTCCTCGCCGTATTCATAAATCGTGTCAGCAATCGTCTTTTCATCCCAGTGGTTCACAATCTCCTCAGCCGTCAGATCCTGAGTGCCATCCATTCGCATATCCAGCGGAGCCTCCTGACGAAAGCTAAAGCCCCGCTGGGCCTGATCTAACTGAGCAGAACTGACGCCAATATCAGCCAAAATGCCATCGAATCGAAGCGCTTCAGCCGCAAAGCGCGCAAAGTTAGTATGCGCAAAAGTTACCTGCCCCTCAAACTCGCTCAGTCTTTCCTTCGCAGCCGCTAACGCCTGCAAATCTTGATCAAGCGCTACCAGCTGCACATCTTGCGCGGCTTGCAATATCAGCAGGCTATGCCCCGCACCGCCTACGGTGGCATCCAGATAGCGCCCGCCCGCCTTTATCTGCAAGCCTTCTATCACCTGCTGAGGCAAGACGGGTAGATGAAAAAATGGCTGTAGGCTTTGATCTTTGGATGCTTCTTCAGACATAGGGAGTATTTTTTGGGGGAGCGTTACCCTATAATCGGGGCAATTAGTGTCGCAGCGCGTTGAACTTGGATATTGAATCTTTAGAGTAAACGTACGACAATAAGAGCCGTAGAGGAAACCTGCCAGGTAGAAGTAGATAAACGATGGCTACATTGCAAACCAAGACCGAACCCATGATTATCAACATGGGGCCTCACCATCCGTCAATGCACGGAGTGCTCCGTTTGATTGTCACCCTCGACGGTGAAGATGTCGTTGACGTGGAGCCGGTAATTGGCTACCTGCATCGGGGCATGGAAAAAATTGCTGAGAACCGAACGAACGTAATGTTTGTGCCCTATGTGAGCCGTTGGGACTACGCGGCTGGCATGTTTAACGAGGCGATTACGGTTAATGCGCCGGAAAAGCTCGCGAACATTGAGGTGCCGCGCCGGGCGAGCTACATCCGCATGATTATGCTGGAGCTAAACCGAATTGCGAACCATTTGCTCTGGCTAGGGCCATTTATGGCAGACTGCGGTGCAACGACGCCGTTCTTTTACATCTTCCGCGAGCGCGAGCTGATTTATGACCTGTGGGAAGCAGCTTCAGGTGCAAGACTGATTAATAACAACTACTTTCGTGTTGGCGGTGTAGCGGCAGATTTGCCTTATGGCTGGGTGGATAAGTGCGAGGACTTCTGTGACTATTTTCTGCCCAAGGTAGATGAGTACGAGAAGCTGATTACGGACAACCCCATTTTCCGCCGCCGGGTAGAAGGGGTAGGCACCATGTCTCGTGAAGATGCGATTAACTGGGGCTGCTCTGGGCCGATGCTTCGAGCTTCGGGCGTGAAGTGGGACTTGCGCAAGGTAGACCATTACGAGTGCTACGACGAGCTAGATTGGGACGTGCAGTGGGCGACTGAGGGCGATTGCTTTGCTCGCTACATGGTGCGAATTAATGAGATGCGCGAGTCGGTGAAGATTATCCGGCAGGCTTGCAAAGATCTTCCAGGCGGGCCTTTTGAGAACCTAGAAGCGCAGCGGATGGCGGGTGGGCCAAAGTCTAAGTGGAATGACTTTGACTATCAGTTTGCCGGTAAGAAAATTGCGCCGACTTTTAAGATTCCAGCGGGCGAGCACTATGTGCGCGTAGAGACGGGTAAGGGCGAAGTGGGCGTTTACATTATTGGTGAAGATAATGTGTTCCCCTGGAGATGGAAGATTCGAGCTGCAGACTTCAACAACCTGCAGATTTTGCCGAATCTGTTGAAGGGTGTGAAGCTAGCAGATATTATGCCGATTCTAGGTAGCGTGGATATTATTATGGGTTCTGTAGATCGATAGTCTGATGAGCCTGCCTGAATAGCCGCCTGTAAAGGTCTGCTTAAATACGAATGATGAGCGCTCTAAGTGAGATTTTTCACTGGGGCGTTTGTGCGTTTTAGACTGTCGAGGTTAGAAAACAGTTGAAATTAAGCGGAACATCTTAATTCCTCAGTTCGTCGTGCCCCATGGGGTCGAACATTTATAAAGCCAGGATACAGAAAACCGCAGCATTTTTCGTTATCTTAGCGCTAGCTTTCCTGACAGCTTTTCTGCGATCGCAATAAGGTTTACGCTTAAACAATCAGTTGCCGCTAAGACAGTTGCCGCTAAGAAATTAACTACGCCCTACATTTTTGGCGCAGGAATTGCTATCCGATCGCGATCGCCCTTGAGGAAAAGATAATGCCATCTGCTGATTCCGCACTGAGCTTACTTAAAGCTACGAGTCGGACGTTCTTTATTCCCATTAGTTTATTACCCGCCGGGCTACAAGAAGCTGTCGCTGCTGCCTACCTCTGTATGCGGGCCATCGATCAGATCGAAGATAGCGCCGATATGGAGCCAGCGCTTAAAGCCCAGTTGCTAAGGCAAATTAGCCTGAACTTGCAGGCAGGAACGGCCGATTCGACGCCGGATGATTTTGCTAGAGGACTCGAAACGACTGGGCCAGCGCTTGAAGAGGTAACGCTGAGAATTGGCGAATGGTCGCTGCTTGCACCCGAAACGATCGCGCCCCGCATTTGGGATGCTACCGCAGCGATGGCCGATCGGATGGCTTATTGGGCCGAGCGCAATTGGCTAATTGAAAACGAACAGGATCTAGATCGCTACTCGTTTAGCGTGGCAGGCGCAGTGGGCCTGATGTTATCTGATTTGTGGGCCTGGTACGATGGCACCGAAACTAACCGCAGCCACGCGATTGGCTTTGGCCGAGGCTTGCAGTCCATCAATATTTTGCGTAACCACACCGAAGATATGGCCCGTGGCGTGGACTTTTATCCACCTGGCTGGACAGACGCAGATATGCATCACTATGCCCAGCGCAATCTGGCCCTGGCCGATGCCTACATTGCCTCCTTACCCAAAGGCCCAGCGCTGACCTTTTGCGAAATTCCGCTCGCGCTGGCCAACGGCACCTTAGCCGCGATCGCTCAGGGCAAAGAAAAACTTAGCCGCAGCGATGTCATTTCGATTGTGGCTCGCCTGACCAGTGGAAAGTTTGCCCCCGCTGCTAGATAATATTGTTTTCCTCATGATCTAAATGCCCCCTGCTGCTTCTACTTCCCTGCGAGATCGGTTTAATTTATCTAGGCTGGCAATTCGGCATTCCTGGATTACCATTTGCTGCTGGATAGCGATCGCCGTAGCGGGTCTGTTCGCATTTAGCACAATTAAATACGCCCTCTTTCCCGATATTACCTTTCCGGTTGTGGTGGTCAACGCCACTGCCCCGATTGGAACGGCCTTAGAAAGTGAGCGATTGATCGCTATTCCCATAGAAAAATCGCTGCAATCGTTAGACAACATCGATAAAACGCTCTCTTCCACTTCGGCCGGCCGCACCGTCCTCAACCTGCAGTTTCAAGTAGGGACTGACCTGTCAGCCGCAACGGCGGCCGTCGAGAAAAAAATAGACAGTGTGTCACTTCCGGCGGGTGCGAACTACGAGATTATTCCGCTAAACCTCAACGAGGCCACGGCCATTGGCTATGCGCTGAAGAGCGATCGCCTCTCCATTACAGATCTCAGTACGCTAGCCGAAGTCGATATTCTGCCGGTTTTGGAAAAGATCCCCGGCGTTTTAAGGGCCGATTTACTTGGCGCGGGCGTTCAAACCCAGCCGAGCGCAGAGCAGGGTGCGGACACTTTTTTAGCCAGTTTGCAAAAAGCGCCTACGCTGATTCGTTTTAACCGCGATCGCGCGCTGGCCGTGCAGGTGGTGAAGCAAGGCGATGCGAATACGCTAGAAGTGGTTGATCGGGTGGAGAAAGCGATCGCGACCCTAAAAGACCAGCTGCCAAACGTACAGTTTGAGCTAGCCGCTACGCAGGCCGATTATATTCGAGCCGCTACGCAAGCAACTCTTAGCTCCTTAGTTGGAGCAATTGCGATCGCCGTACTCGTGATTTTCTTTTTCTTACGAAGCTGGCGGGCCACCTTGATCACTGCCCTGGCGATTCCGCTGTCTCTGCTGGGCACCTGTATCGTTATGGCGATCAATGGCTTCAACTTTGAAACTATTACGCTGTTAGCGCTCGCTCTGGTGATCGGTATCGTTGTCGATGACGCTATTGTCGAACTTGAAAATATTGTTCGCCATATTGAACTAGGGGCCAGTCCCCGGCAGGCAGCGTTTATTGCTACCGAGGAAATTGGGCTGACGGTTTCGGCCTCCACGCTAACGATTGCCGCTGTATTTTTGCCGGTTGCCTTTATGGGAGGCACCGTCGGGCAGTTCTTCAAACCTTTTGGCCTTACGGTTTCGGCGGCCGTGCTGGTCTCTCTTCTCGTGGCTCGAACGCTCTCTCCCGTACTCGCAGCCTATTGGCTAAAGCCAAAGTTAGACCGACCGCCTGCGCAAAATGACGCTTCCAATGAAACTTACAGCCCGCTAGAGCGTAGATATAGCCGCTTGTTGGCCTGGTCGCTGCGTCATCGTTGGACGGTGGTGGGCATGGCGATCGCTAGCTTTATCATCGGCATTGCCCTGATCCCGCTCATTCCCCAGGGCTTTATCCCCCAGCTAGATCGCGGCGAATTCTATCTCAACTACACCGTGCCATTGCCACAAACTCCTACTGCGTTTGCTAGTTCCCCTACCGATCTAGAAACGATCCCATCAATTATCCCGACAGATTCTCTGGCAGACTCCCCGACAAATCCTCCGGCGGATCCTAGAGAACAGATTTTGCAACAGACCTTGGCCGCTGCGCCCGCCTTAGAAAAGATTGTATTTGAGCTACCCGAAATTGAGTCGGTCTTAACCACTGTCGGTGGCAAAGGTCAGCCAAATCAAGGCAGTCTGTACATCAAAATGAAGGCGCGGCGCGATCGCACCACTGCCGAGGTGCAGGCGCAATTAAGACAAAAACTGCCTGACCAAAGCAAAATTATCACCAGCATTGAAGATGTTCAGTTTGTCGATACAGGCGGTGAAAAACCTTTGCAAGTAGCGCTCATAGGCGATGACTTAGCGGCTTTAGATCGAGCGGCGACCGCAGTAAAAGCAAAAATTGAGCCGCTAGCGGGCTTTGCCGATGTTCAGATTTCTAGCGCGAATAATACGGGCGATCACATCGTCGAAACCAATCATCAAAACGGCCAGCGCGTCGCTTTTATCAATGCCAACTTGAGCCAGGGAAAAGCGCTAGGAGATGCCACTAATCAAGTCGTAGAGATTGCTCAGTCTATTATTCCATCGGGCATTCGCATCGACTTAGGGGGAGACTCGGCCCGCAGCGGAGAAGTGTTGGGTAGCTTTGCCAAAACGCTCGCGCTCGCTGTGATCTGTATGCTCGCTGTGCTGTTTGTTCCTTTTGGTCGCCTGCTAGAGCCAGCCGTTGTTGGACTTTGCCTGCCGCTGTCTATCGTCGGCGCACTTCTAGCGCTGTTGATTACGCGCAGTGACTTCGGCATTGTTTCAGTGCTAGGACTGTTGTTCTTATTAGGCTTATTAGACAAAAACGCGCTGCTCATGATGGACTACACCAACCAGCAGCGGCGCGCTGGAATGAACCGCACCGAAGCGATTTTGAAAACAGGATTAGTCAGGCTACGACCGATTTTAATGACTACTGCTTCGACCGTGTTAGGAATGGTGCCGCTGGCTTTAGGGCTTGGCGCTGGCGCTGAGCTACGTCAGCCAATGGCCGTTGCTATTATCGGCGGACTTTTAACCTCGACGCTATTGAGCCTGATTATCGTTCCTGTGCTGTACAGTCTGCTAGAAGATGGTTGGAATCGAGTCGTGGGCCGTCCGCAAATTGAAAACTAGAGAGCAGTAATACCGCCCCCACCAGTGAAAAATGAGCACTCAAGATATTCAGCAAACCATAGAACTAGAACAATCTATCAGCGCCGCCCAAGCCCATTTACTCTCCATTCAAAAGCCAGACGGCTACTGGTGGGCCGATTTAGAGTCGAACGCAACCATTACTGCCGAAGCTATTTTGCTCCATAAAATTTGGAACACTAAAGCAGTTCGCCCACTAGCAAAAGCAGAACAGTACTTTCGCCAACAACAAAGAGAACATGGTGGCTGGGAATTGTTTTACGGCGACGGCGGCGAGCTAAGCACCTCTGTCGAAGCCTATATGGGGCTGCGTTTGTTAGGTGTGCCCACGAGCGATCCGGCGTTAGTCAAAGCAAAACAGTTTATTTTGAGCCGTGGCGGCATTAGCAAAACTCGAATTTTTACCAAGTTTCATCTGGCCCTCATCGGCTGCTATCGCTGGCAGGGACTGCCTTCTTTGCCCGCCTGGATCATGCAGCTAGAGCAGCCCTTTCCCTTCAATATCTACGAGGTTTCTAGCTGGGCCAGAAGCAGCACCGTTCCGCTCTTAATTGTGTTTGATAAAAAGCCCGTTTACCCTATGGGTTTCAACCTCGACGAACTCTATGTTGAAGGCATCAATAATGTCCGTTGGGAGCTGCCTGAACGCGGCGACTGGAGCGATGCTTTCCTCTGGCTAGACAAAGCCTTTAAGCTGGCAGAATCTTTCGACTGGGTTCCTTTTAGAGCAGAAAGCCTTCAAAAAGCAGAGCGATGGGTCATCGAGCGACAGGAAGTCTCTGGCGACTGGGGCGGCATTATTTCAGCCATGCTAAATTCTTCGCTCGCTCTGCGCGTATTGGACTACGACGTGAGCGATCCCATTGTGCAGCGAGGGCTACAGGCCGTAGACAACTTTGCTGTTGAAACTGCAGATACTTACTGGGTGCAGTCTTGTATTTCGCCCGTTTGGGACACGGCGTTGAGTATGCGATCGCTCACCGACTCCGGCCTAGCTCCCAACCACCCAGCCCTGGTAAAAGCCGGTCAATGGCTCTTGCAAAAACAAATCCTTAGCTATGGCGACTGGGTCGTCAAAAACCCCCAGGGCAAACCGGGCGGCTGGGCCTTTGAATTTGACAACAGTTTTTATCCAGACGTAGACGATACTGCCGTTGTTGCCATGGCCTTACAGGATGTGCAGCTGCCAGATGAGGCGCTCAAGCAAAGTGCGATCGCTCGGGCCGTTCAATGGATTGCCACCATGCAAAGCAAAACCGGCGGCTGGGCAGCTTTTGACATCGACAACGATCAGCTCTGGCTCAACGACATTCCCTACGGCGATCTCAAAGCCATGGTAGATCCTAGCACTGCCGATATTACCGCTCGCGTTTTAGAAATGCACGGTTTGCTATCCTATCGGGATGCGGCTTTGGCACAGCGCTATGGTTCGCAGCTCACGCCGCTGAGAATTGCTAATGGACTGCATTATTTACTTAAAGAACAAGAACCCGATGGGAGCTGGTTCGGGCGCTGGGGCGTTAACTATATTTATGGAACTGGTGGGGCAATTTCAGCGATCGCCCTGATCGCCCCCGAGCGCTGCCAAATTCAAATCGAGCGCGGCGTTCAATGGCTCACACAATGCCAAAATCAAGACGGCGGCTGGGGAGAAACCTGCGACAGCTACAAAGATTCCAAGCTAAAAGGCCAGGGCCTCAGCACCGCTTCCCAAACCGCCTGGGCACTGCTAGGACTCATCGACGCGGCCTTTTGTCTCAACTCAGCCGCAAAAACCGCCGTCTACAAAGGCGTTCAATATCTCCTAAACACCCAGCAGTCAGGCACCTGGCAAGAAGATGCCTACACGGGCACTGGCTTTCCCCAGCACTTCTACATTCGCTATCGGCTGTACTGCCAGAACTTTCCATTAATGGCGTTAGGGCGATATCGACAGAATCTACACAAACTCAGCTAAAGTCAGGTCTCGAAGAGATAGATACATTCAGATTGGAATGAAGTTTTCTCGCGGTATCACAGGGATTATCCACGAGAATAAGCTATCCATAGCGCAAGCTTTTATCCGCGACCATGAGGCTCCATAAAATTGATTTCTGGGCCAATAGGTACAATCCCAGTAGGATTAATGCTGTCGTGACTCTGATAGTAGTGCTTTTTAATATGTGCGAAGTTAACAGTCCCAGCAATGCCAGGAATCTGGTAAAGCTCTCTGACATAGCCCCACAGGTTAGGGTAATCCACCAACCGACGGATATTGGTCTTAAAATGTCCTACATAGACTGAATCAAAGCGAACTAACGTTGTAAACAGCCGCCAATCAGCTTCTGTGATCGTATCACCTATCAAATATCGATTCTTAGAAAGACGCTCTTCTAGGTAGTCAAGCGTCTCAAACAAAGGCTTGACTGCTTCTTCGTAAGCTGTTTGAGTCGTGGCAAATCCACTCTTATAAACACCATTGTTGACGGTCTCATAGATGCGATGATTAAGAGAATCAATCTCTGCTCTCAACTCCGTAGGATAGTAATCTCCGGATACTGCACCTATGCCATCAAATGCGGTATTTAACATGCGGATAATCTCTGAAGACTCGTTGTTCACGATTGTTTGAGTTTGCTTGTCCCACAAAATAGGAACAGTTACCCGCCCCGTATAGTGAGTGTCCGCATGGGTATACACTTCGTACAAATATTGAGCGTTAAAAATAGGGTCAGCAACAACCCCTTCCCCCTGCTCAAATGTCCATCCCTGCTTGCCCATCAGCCAGTGAACAGAAGAGACTGAAATAAAATCTTCTAATCCCTTTAAAACTCTGAAAATTAGAGCGCGATGCGCCCAAGGACAAGCTACATAT
>JBBSOB010000135.1:0-11892 GCA_038260205.1 Phormidesmidales cyanobacterium | reverse complement strand
GAAAGAGGCCATTATGGAAGTGACCGGCGATCAGGTCTATAGCAAATTGAAGTTTGAATCTGGGGTGCACCGGGTGCAGCGGGTGCCGTTAACCGAGTCGGGTGGGCGCGTTCATACCTCTACGGCGACGGTAGCGGTGATGCCTGAAGTCGATGATGTAGAAATTCATATTGACCCGAAAGATATTTCGATGACGACGGCTAGATCGGGTGGCGCGGGCGGTCAGAACGTGAACAAGGTGGAGACGGCGGTTGACCTGATACATAAGCCGACAGGGATTAGGGTGTTTTGTACGGAGGAGCGATCGCAATTACAAAACCGAGAGCGAGCCATGCAAATTTTGCGGGCAAAGCTGTATGAGCTGAAACTGCAAGAACAGCAGGACGAGATTACTTCGATTAGGCGATCGCAAGTCGGCTCCGGCTCCCGCTCGGAAAAAATTCGTACCTATAACTACAAAGACAACCGCATGACCGATCATCGGCTAAATCAAAACTTTGGCCTCAGCGGTATTTTAGAAGGCGATATCGAAACGGTGGTGCAGTCCTGTATCACTCAAGATCAGCAGGAAAAACTAGAGGCTTTAGCCGCTTCTACCGCAGAAGAAGTTTAGGCAGAAAGAAGTTTGGGCCGAAATATCATCAATCAGGGTGCAGTTGTACTATTAAATTAGACCTGAAAAATTAGACCTGATTAGTCGATGTGCCTCTGTTGTTTGATTTTAAGCGATGCCTAAATTTTTACACATTTCTGATATTCACCTGGGTTTCGACCGTTATGACAGCAAAGAGCGGACGCTAGATTTCTTTTATTCGCTCAAAGATATTTTTGAAAAGTATGCGGTCGGTGAGGCGGTAGACTTTGTTATTATTGGCGGCGACTTATTTGAACATCGAAATATCAAACCTGCCATTCTCAATCACGCTCAGATTTGCCTAAACATTCTCAAAGACGCCAATATTCCGGTGTTGGCGATTGAAGGCAATCATGATAATGCGCCTTACGGAACCAAGTCTAGCTGGTTGCGATATTTATCCGATCAAGCACTGCTGAACCTATTGGAACCTGGCAGCGTAGGCGATGGTGAAGCGTTCTATTCTCATTGGGACGGTCGTCGAGGTGGCTATATTGATCTGGACTGTGGCGTTCGCGTGCTGGGTTCTAGCTGGTACGGTGCGGCTGCGCCGAGAGCGATTGAGCAAATTGCTGAGTGCATGCGCGAGCTGCCCCCCGCGCCGGGGCCGTCAATTTTGCTGTTTCATCATGGTTTAGAAGGTCAGATCGCGCGGTACTCGGGTGCTTTGCGCTACAGCGAGCTATTGCCGCTGAAAAAAGCTGGTTTAGATTATCTAGCGCTGGGCCATATTCATAAGCACTACACGGAAGACGGCTGGATCTTTAATCCGGGGTCTATAGAAGCGAATAACATTGAAGAAGGTCAGTTTGAGCGGGGGGCTTATCTGGTTGAGATTGATGAGAAAGGCGTTCGCGCTGAGCTGAAGACCGATTATCAGCAAAGACCGATTGTGCGGCTGCGACTGAAGCTGACTAGCCATAATGAGCTGGAGTCGGTGGAAGAAGCGGCGATCGCGCTGATCAAAAAATCCATCAGCTCCAAAGAAATCCGCCCCGAAACCCAGCCCCTCGTCGAGCTGCGCATTTATGGCACGATTGGCTTTGATCGTCTAGAGCTAGATACGAAAAGATTAGAGCAAACGCTAAAAGCCCTCAGCGGAGCCTTGATATTTTTGCTCCGCTACGACGTAGATGAAGCTGATTTTGCCTCTCCCATTGCGGAAGATGCCACTCGACTAGAGGTAGAGCAAGAAGTGTTTACCGATTTACTAGCTGCTAACACTCGCTATAAAGAGAACGCTACGAAACTGGCACAGGGATTAATCGATCTTAAAGATCGGCAGCTGGCGGGTGAGGGAGAAGAGAGTCTTTATCGTTTGGTAGAAAGCCTTTTAGAAAAAGAATGAACCGCCTCTTGCCTAATGCACTAGCAAGGCGCGTTGTTGCCAAAGCATCCAAATGCCGCTAAGGCCGATGAAGCTAACCACTGCAAACTGAAACTGGTCGGCGCTCATTTTCTCTAGTACTTTTTTGCCTAACCAGTTGGCTGGTAGCGCTGCTAGACCAATCACCAGTCCGTATCCAACTAGTTTAGGTGAAAGAACGCCTAGTGCTGTGTAGGCCAAAATCTTGATGACATGCGTGAGCGTCAGGTTCGCGGCACGAGTGGCGACCATGCTTTCTTTTTCTAGCCCGTAGCTGAGATAGGCCGGATTTAGAATCGGCCCGGTACTGCCGATGAGTCCAGAGGCGACTGCGTTCAAAAATCCTAGGGGCAAAAAGTGCCATGCCTGAAAGTTAAAGGAGGGCAGGTTTAGCTGATCGCTCAACAAAGCGTGAAGCACCAAGTAGAGTAGGGCGATCGCAATAAATAGCTGAAGACCCTCTGCTTCTATCCGGGTAAAGGCGTAGGCACCCAATAGCGAACCGGTCACAACGCCCGGTACTTGCCAAAGCGTCAGCGACCAATCGATATGTTTCCATAGCAGCATGCCCCGCTGAGCATTGCCCAGGACGCTGCCAATTGTGAGCACAGGCGCGACGGATTGAGCACCTAATAGCAACGTTACGAGCGGAATGAGAATGAGCGGACTCCCTCCGCCTACCAACATGCTGACAAACCACGCGGCGAAGCTAACGGAGGAAAGCAAAAATAAAATTGAGGCGTCGGTCATTGAAGCGTCGTCAAAAAAGGAGGTGTCGTGAACTGCCTTAGGATGCCAATTCGCAAAGGTATATTAACTGTTTCTTAATAATAAAGTGTTGGCGATGTAATTGTTTGAAGACAGCGGCGATTTTTTAGAGAAATGCTTTGTTTGCCAAATCTGCGCTAAAAACAGGCTGTTTTGGGTATCTCTTATAAAGACTGCTGACGAGAGGCTACCGACGAAAGGGCTATGGACATTCCCGAAGATTCAGAACGGCTGCTCAAGGCTGGCGTTACGGCCTATCAGTTGGGCGAGTATGAACGGGCGATCGCGTCTCTCCAGCCGCTGTTGCGCAATCGGGCCTATCGGCTTAAAGCCGGAATGGGCTTAGTCCGCGTGTACATGTCTCAGCGTAATTGGCGCGAAGCTGAAAAGCTCTGTCAAAAAATAGGCCAAAGTTCTCAGCCGTTAGTTCAGCAGTGGTCGCAAAAGACATTGGCCAAAATTGAGCAGCGAATGGCAAAAAACAGTGCGATCGCGCCTGAAAGCAATCAAATTCATCGGCAAATTCATCGGCAGACTCATCGATCTTCAAAAGGACTATCTGGATTTACGCCGCTATCTTTAGCCGTCACGACGACCACTGCTAAAGCGCCACCGTCTCCTATTTCTAAAATCTATACATCGTCTGTGCCCACGGCTGAGCAAAAAATAGCCGCTCCATCTATTTTTCATTATGCGCATTTGAACGATGAGTTGGAGGCTAGCACCCCGGCGGCGGACGCGTCAGATATTTCGACTGCCGGGTGGCGCTATGCCGGACGACTTAAGCAAGGGCGATCGCTCGGCAAAATTCGAACTGGAAAGCTGTGGGTCGCTCAAGTGGTCGGGGCGGTAGGCTTCTATGGTTTGGCACGATATTTGTCGAATGGGGCGATCGCCCTGCTCAATAGTTACCTCACCTTTTTATCTGGCTTGCCCTTATTGGGCTGGATCCGACCGCTGCCGTTTTATGACGCAACCGGGTACTTGCTGACCGCTTTGGTTTTAATCGCGATCGCTTCTCCCTGGCTGTGGGATATTGGGCTGCGGCTGGTAGGCGATCGCCAAGTTTTCTCGCTGAATGCGCTGCGATCGCATTCGGCTGAAGCGGCTACGCTAATTTCTCAGCGCTGTCGTCAACGGCGCTGGCCGCTGCCCAAGCTTTGGAAACTATCAACTGATATGCCGCTCATCTTTTCGGTTGGCTGGTTGCCCCGCAATGCCCGCCTGGTGGTGAGTGAAGGCTTGCTAGCTCAGCTCGAAGCCGATGAAATTGCGGCTTTGGTTGTCTACGAAATGGCGCAGTGGCAAAGCCTGTACTGGCCAATACTTTCTGTCTGCGACCTGGTGCTTCAGCTATTTCATCAGGGCTACTGGCGACTGGCGCTGTGGGGTAACCAGCAAAGCCAGCTTCTGAACTTGACTGCGGGAATAGTTTCAACGCTGAGTTATGGCGTTTTTTGGCTGCTGCAAATTCCGGCTCTGTGGCTGGCTAAGGTTCGCACTTATTATGGCGATCGCACCGCCTGTGAATGGACGGGTAATCCCAATGGACTCATCCGCGCTTTGGGAAAGGTTTCTTTTGGACTGGCAAAAGCGGTAGAAACCCAGGGGTACACGCCCGCGCTCATGGAGAGTGCTGCCATGCTAATGCCGGTAACTGTCGATCTATCCCGCTACCAGCTACACGATCGTTATCCACTAGGTCGGCTCTATGCGTGGGACAGCCTGAATCCGATACGAGACTGGATGAGCTGGCTAGATCCGCATCCCCCCTTGGGCGATCGCCTGACACGAATAGCGGCCTACGCTCAGCATTGGCAACTCGATGCCGAGCTGAGCTTTGAGATTCAGCGTTCGAGCCGCAAACAGCGTCACTCAGGGCTGAGCCAACAGGACTGGCTGAGATTGCTCAGTCAGGGGACGCCCTACTTCGGCGCAGCAATGGGACTCCTCATCGGAGTCGTGCTTTGGAGCCTAGGAGCAGTCGGGCAAAAACTAGATTGGCCGTTTTTCGACTGGATGTACAAAGACATCGGTTTATGGCAGGGCTGCGTTCTGCTAAGTACCGGCATTGGCATCATTTTGCGGATCAACCGATTCTTTCCTGATCTGTCATTCGATCAGTCTCTTTCTACAGATTGGCCCCACTGGCTGAGTGAACCTGAGCTACTGCCGGTCGAAAGCGTACCGACCCATCTATTTGGCACTATCTTCGGTAGGCCAGGTATTGCCAACTGGCTGGGTCAAGATCTGCTGTTCAAAACCTCGGATGGATGGCTAAAGCTTCACTTTTTCTCGGCGATTGGCCCCATCGGTAACTGCTTACGACTGGGCGAAAGACCGGCTATTCCCATTGGCAGCTCTGTGCAGCTATTAGGCTGGTTTCGTCGCGGCAACCGACCCTGGATTGATGTTGATAAAATTCGACTGGGAAATGGATTAATGCTGTCAGCGGCTCACCCGATTTTTTCTTTGGCGATCGCCATTGTCCTCAGCGGCTGGGGCCTCTGGCTGCTTCTCAAATCTGGTTGATTGGGACTGGCGATCGCTAGTTCCGTAAAGAAATGTTGCGAACTGTCTCAAAAGAGTGTTACATTTCTTTCAAGAACTTTTTCATAGGTTCTCCTACTCTCAACACAGCAACTCGGTCAGTCGGTTCTCCGGCTGGCTTTTTTATGCTGATGGAAACTTGCTCCCTCACGTTATGAGGTAATTTATCGCCTTGCCGACGCTGGTGCGACTACGGGCATCGTGATACTTTAAAGAAGGCCAGTAGGTGAATGCATTCTTCTGTGCGACTGCCCATTTTATGGCCTTCACGCGGTTAAGTTATCCGCGAATAAGGTCTACAGGCAGCATCACAGATAGCCGTTAAAATTTCGCAACTCATCAATCTCACAACGGCGCAACGACAGCAAGTCTTTCACCGCTTTACGACGAAGCGCTATGGACATTTTTAACAGAGATGTTGTTATTCAGGTGCGGTTGCCCTGATCGCTTCTGAAGCTTTTCAGCGTCTATAGACCCCATTTAAGAAGTTAGAAGGTATCCTCAATGTCTGTTCGTTTGTATTTTGGTAATTTGCCTCGCGATTTGGAACCCGAAGCCTTTGAGGCCATTTTTTCGGAAGATAATCTAGACCTAGTGTCTGTAAAGCTAATCTCAGATCGCAAAACGGGTAAATGTCGCGGGTTTGGATTTGTTACCACCAAAACTGATGAAGTGGCCGACGCGCTAGTAGAGAAGTACAACGGCTTTACATTCCAAGATGCGACGCTGAAAGTTGAAAAGGCAATGCCTCGCACTGAAAAAGAAGATAGTAAAGAGGGGCCTCAGAGCAACAGTAACAGCGGCGCTCGTCGCAGCAAGAAAGGCGGCGGCAAAGGCGGTAATACGGTTGTGGTTTCAGAAACTCAGTCGGCAGCGGCAGAACCCGATCCTCGCTGGGCACAAGATTTGGCTAAGCTAAAAGAGATGCTAGCAGCGCAAACAACGCCTTCTTAGTCAGATTTTTTTGGTCAATCTTCTTTGGCCAATCTCTTTTGGCTAGTTCTTTTTAGTCAATGCCTGATGTCATTCCAGTAGAGGGATGAGGTCGTTGTCTATAACTTTGAAAAAGCCTCCCACTGGATAATAGCTGGGAGGCTTTTTGGCGCTTGGACATATTTTCTGATGCTAAATCTTTTGATGCTAAATCTACAGCACTCTAGCTCTAATTAACGCTTCTGGCAGACACTTGAACTTGCGAAGCTTAGGGACAAACGCTCTGCGGTTGAACACATCGTAGTCATTTTCTTCAATCACATCCAAAATTTTACGATAGAGCATAAGAGCTGTCCAGACCGGCCATCTTGCGTCGGGATGAAGTTTGCCGATGCCCGTTTCGGCCTCCCGATAGTATTTGTGCGCTCTTTGAATTTGAAAGCGCATTAATGCTCTCCAGCGATCGTCAATCACGCTGTTGAACAAATCCTCTGGAGTGTAGTCGAAAAGGGCTAGGTCTTCTAAGGGGAGATAGATGCGATCGCGTCTAGCATCTTCACCCACATCTCTCAAAATATTAGTGAGCTGGTTAGCAATTCCCAATCCCACCGCCTCTTTAATCGGCGGAATCACCGGATTTGCTTTGCGCCAAGGAGCCGCGTTAATCGCGCTGTCCATCCCCATAACGGTCGTAGACATTAGCCCTACAGTACCGGCTACGCGGTAGCAGTAAAGCTTCAGCTCTTCAAACGTCTCGTAGCGCGACTGCTTAAGATCCATCCGCTGCCCCGAGATCATGTCTTTGAAGGGCTGGATATCCAAATTGAAATGCTCTAGCGCGTCTACCATTGCCACGTCTAGGTCATCTTTAGGTCGCCCGGCAAATAGACTCTCGAGCTGACTTTCCCAATGGTTTAGCGTACTGTCGGTGGTGAACTTTGCCTGTGGCCCATCAACCAACTCATCTGTGCGTCTGCACCAAACATAGATCGCCCAAATTGCCCGGCGTTTGGCCTCGGGCATGAGCAACGTTCCCATATAAAACGTTTTGGAATACTCTGCCGTAATCTGACGACATCGCTCGTAAGACTCCTCTAAGGGCAGAAATTTAGGAGTAGCGGTCGTGGTTGAAGGGTGGGTCAGTTGCAGCATCAACGCCTCAAACTGGGAAAAAATGGACAGCGGCAGGGGCCAACCTAACCAAAAGCTTCCTGGCCTCGTCCTTTGAATTAAGCGTGGGTATGAAAACCCAATGGCTTAAGGAGCGGCCTGTGGCTTAGATATCGACATGCTAACGCCAACAACCTGCCTGGCGAAGGAGGTATCGGAGATTGCTTGTCTTAACAGCACCGTTACTTTAAAGAACAGTCGCTCATAAGAAACTCAGTAGACTAAGAAACTCAGTAGACTGCTTTCACTACTTTATACGTCAACAGTGCTTGGGGCTAGCTGAACGATGAGGTATGGGTTAAACCCGTCTGTTAAAAACTAGCCCAAAGGCTCAGTTGTCATCAGCTACCATCATCTGCACAGCGTTTAGCTTTCTTATTATAGGTTTCAAAGCGTTACATTCTGAAACAATTCCTGTTAGATTCGCTTAGCCTTACACTCCCTTTAGATTGAGTTCTATATTTTTCGTTCATAGAAAATGTTGTGTTCCGGCTCGATATGGAGGTTTCTAACGGGTTATCATAAAAACCCTCATGGGCTGACAAGAAACTGAAGAGGTAATGAATGACGCAGGCAAATATTGACTTCTTGAATCAGAGTGATCCAGAGATCGCAGGCATTATTGATAAGGAACTGAACCGGCAGCAAACTCATCTGGAGCTGATTGCTAGTGAGAACTTTACCTCGGCGGCGGTAATGGCGGCTCAAGGCTCGGTGCTGACGAATAAATATGCGGAAGGACTCCCAAACAAGCGCTATTACGGCGGCTGTGAGTTTGTCGATCAGGCGGAGCAGCTGGCGATTGACCGGGTGAAGCAGCTATTTGGCGCAGCCCATGCCAACGTACAGCCGCACTCGGGGGCGCAGGCTAACTTTGCAGTATTCTTGGCGCTGTTGAAGCCGGGCGATACTATTTTGGGGATGGATTTGTCTCACGGCGGTCATCTAACGCATGGTTCTCCGGTGAACGTTTCGGGGAAATGGTTCAACGTGGTGCAGTATGGCGTTAGCCGGGAAACTGAGCAGCTGGACTACGAGGAGATTCGTAAGATTGCGCTAGAGCACCAGCCTAAGATGATTATCTGCGGCTTTTCGGCCTATCCTCGCACCATTCACTTTGATAAGTTTCGGGCGATCGCAGATGAAGTCGGTGCCTATCTAATGGCCGATATTGCGCATATTGCCGGATTAGTCGCTACGGGCTGCCATCCAAACCCACTGCCTCACTGTGATGTCGTGACCACGACGACGCACAAAACGCTCAGAGGCCCGCGCGGCGGTCTGATTATGACGCGCGATGTGGATCTGGGCAAAAAGTTCGATAAAGCTGTCTTCCCCGGTAGTCAAGGTGGCCCGCTAGAGCATGTAGTGGCGGCTAAGGCGGTTGCCTTTGGCGAAGCGCTGCAGCCTGCTTTTAAGGACTATTGCCAGCAGGTCATTAAAAACGCTCAGGCGTTGGCGGCTCAGCTTCAAGAGCGCGGCATTAAGGTGGTGTCGGATGGGACTGATAACCACCTGGTGCTGATGGATTTGCGCTCGATTGGGATGACGGGCAAAGTTGCCGATGCGCTGGTGAGCGAGGTGAATATTACGGCGAATAAGAATACGGTGCCGTTTGATCCTGAATCGCCTTTTGTGACTAGCGGTTTGCGGTTGGGTACGCCTGCGATGACAACGCGTGGCATGGGCGAGACCGAGTTTGTCGAAATTGCGAATATTTTGGCGGATCGGCTGCTCAATCCAGAAGATAGCTCGATGGAGAAAGCGTGCAAGCAGCGGGTGCTGGATTTGTGCGATCGCTTCCCACTCTATCCTCATTTACAGGTCGCTGAGCCAGCTCTGGTGTAATCTACCGGCTCTTTCGATCACTCGGTTCACGGGTCAAACCCTGATCTGGTAAGTAAGCCCTCTCAAAAGTTCCTAAGTGCTTTATTTCGCTTAGGAACTTTTTTGTATAGACATTTGCGTATAGAAATCAGCTGGCTTCTGATGATTCTGAAATGAACAAATTTTCCCAATTTGTATAAGAGACCGTTGATAATTTCCATTCGTGAGGTATAAGTAACGGGGTATACTGTCGCCGAGTGCGCTACAGCCCTTTGCCTACGAGGATGACGTCTTTGGCCTAATTGTCTCTTGATTTGAGAGTGCGGACTTTTTGCATAAGCTGCTGTTTTGAATAGAGACTTGCCAAAAGAATGGCGATTTGTTACTAGAAAGTACCGGATTTCTGCGTTTAGCGTCAGTACCGATTTGTAGTGAGCTTCTCTTTAGCGCGCTCAACTCCTGTCTTTGTATTGATCGTCCTAGCCCTGCCAACCTTACACAATCTGTCCTGATGGCGTTCCCGTTTTACCATCTACTCGCATTTATAATTTCGGCGACTGTTGTTTTGATCTTGACTCCGATTGTCAGGAAAGCTGGACTGGCCAGCGGACGAGTGGATTTACCTGGCGATAGAAAAGTCCACAGTCAGCCGATGGTTCGACTTGGCGGGGTATCTATCTTTTTTGGTGTGCTGATTGCCCTGCTTATTATTTGGGCCTCAGGCGGCTTTATTGGCACAGACGGTCTGCCGCTAAAGCCAGAGGCTGAATATGCCGTCTGGGGCGTGACGATGGGCGGCTTGGCTTTTTTCTTAATTGGCTTGATCGACGATTTGTTTGGCCTTTCTGCCATTAGCCGCTTGATTGTCCAGGCGGCGGTGGCTTCGGTGGCTTGGAAGGTGGGCGTATCCATTAATTTCCTCACGCTGCCGATGATAGGCATCACGACCTTGCCAGACTGGGTGAGTCTATTGGTGACTATTTTTTGGCTAGTTGGCATGGCGAATGCCATCAACTGGATTGATGGTTTAGATGGCCTTGCGGCTGGCGTTTCGGGGATTGCGGCGGTGCTAATGCTGGTCGTGAGCTTGTATATGGGTCAGCCAGCCGCGGCACTCATTGCGGCGGCGTTGGCTGGCGGGGCGATCGCCTTTCTCAAGTACAACTTCAACCCAGCCCAAATATTTATGGGCGATGGCGGCGCGTATTTTATTGGCTTTACGCTGGCAGGCGTGGGCGTTATTGGCCTGGTAAAGAGCGTGACAACGGTTGCGGTATTACTGCCCTCGCTAATCTTGGCCGTTCCTATTTTGGATATGTCTACCGTCATCTTGCTGCGTCTGCGCCGGGGGCTATCGCCTTTTGTGGCAGACAAACGTCATCTGCATCACCGTTTGCTAAATGCCGGTTTCTCGCATCGTTTTACTGTCCTATTCATTTATGCGCTGGCGCTTTGGGTCGGCAGTTTGGCCGTTGCCTTCTCTGGCCTGAGAGCGGGCGTTCCTTTTGTTTTTGCCTCTACTGCTTTGCTAAGCTACACCGGCTGGCGAGCACTGCATCACGCGAGATAGTGGCGTTGCTATGGAACCTAAAAGCGCTGAAGTTATCTGCGTCGGTACAGAGCTGTTGCTGGGCGAAATTCTCAATAGCAACGTTCAATATTTGGCTCAGCAGCTAGCGAGTCTGGGCATTGCGCACCATTACCAAACGGTGGTGGGCGATAATCCGCTGCGCATTCAAAGGGCAGTAGCGATCGCCTGCGAACGCGCCAGGCTAATTATTTTTACCGGAGGGCTAGGGCCAACGCCAGACGATTTGACCCTGGCGACGCTAGCCGACTTTTTTGATACGCCTTTAAAAGAGCGTCCCGAAATCGTTGCTGATTTGGAGGCAAAATTCGCTAAGCGGGGTCGTCAGCTTTCTGCGAGTAGCCGTCGTCAGGCGCGGCTACCGGAAACTGCGGATATTTTGTGGAATGCGATGGGAACGGCTCCGGGCGTGATTTGGCAACCGCGTCAGGGGCTGACGATTTTAACTTTTCCAGGTGTGCCCAGAGAAATGCAGGCGATGTGGCAGGCGGTGGCCGTCCCTTACTTAAAGCAGAAGGGATGGGCCGCTGGCGTGATTCATAGCCGCACGCTGAAGTTTTGGGGAATTGGCGAATCTACGTTGGCAGAAAAAGTTGGCCCTCTGCTGGATTTGGAGAATCCGACGGTGGCTCCTTATGCAAATGAGGGGGAAGTGAAGCTGCGGCTTTCGGCTAAGGCCACTTCGATCGCGGCGGCGGATGACTTGATTGATCCGGTGGCCGCTAAAGTTCGACAGATAGCGGGCGAAAAATACTACGGACAGGATGATGAGAGTTTGGCCGCTGTGGTCGGTCATGGGCTGCTGGCGCGATCGCAAACGCTAAGCGTGGCCGAATCTTGCACCGGGGGCGGTTTGGGTCAGCTTATTACCGCGACGCCGGGTAGCTCTAGCTACTTTTGGGGCGGGGTGATCTCGTACGACAACCGGGTGAAGCAGTCTGTTTTGGGCGTGAGCGAGCAAGATTTGATGCGTGAAGGGGCCGTGAGTTCGAAAGTGGCGATCGCCATGGCGGAAGGGGTGCGCTGCCGCTTGGGTACGGACTGGGGCCTGAGCAT
>JBBSOB010000134.1:0-11990 GCA_038260205.1 Phormidesmidales cyanobacterium | reverse complement strand
CTTTACCAAAGGTGGAGAATCTTCTTACCAAAACTACCTAAGGCCAGAAGGTGACTCTACTGGAAAATTTCTCGGAATAACCGATGCAACTGATCCTCTATTAGGAGAACTCCAGGTCACGAATCCTAGTCTGTTTAGAGAGAATCCCTACGATGCGAAAAACCCCAAGCCAAGTAAAATTGGTGAGTTCTCACCCGTAAGAGTGTGGCGAGACGGTGAGTTTAAGGGCGGTCAGGTTAAAAGAGCTGATTCAGGTTCTAATCAATTAGAACCTGTTACTGAAAATTTGTTGAAACTAGACAATTCAAACTTAAACGATAGGAGAAAGAGAGATCGTATCCGTGCTCAAGACACCGTAAAGACTAAAATCACGGTAAATGCTCTTATCATTACAGGTGTAGTGCCCTCTCGTTTGAATCAAACCAACGGTGGATTGCATAACTTTCCAAGAATGCTAGAGCACTGGCGAGTGGGCGACAAGGACTTGATTGATCTAAATATATCTGGTGGGTTTTTTCAGCTTAACTTTAGTACATCGGCAACAGGCCCCTACGACCAAAGAGCCAATGTGTGGGAGCCTACCTCTGCGGCACCTGCTGGCAAAAACAGCAACATTACCTACTACGGTGCACCTGGAAGAAAATGGGGCTACGACGTAGCGCTACAGTTTGTTCCGGCTGGTCCTATCTCTAGGCGCTTTGTCACCATTGGCGCGCCGCGTAGTGAGTACTATCAGGAGATAGCTGCTGACGATCCGTACATTAGAAATTTACAGTGTGCGAAGAACAAGGCCGGGAAATTTATAGTTGATGAAAAGCAGCGAACAGTTACTTGCAACAAATAGTTGGTGACGCTCATGTATGTGAAAGTGATGAATAAAATGTTCTTTAGAAGCTCTAAAAGACCGCCCGTAGCCAATACTGATAGCGGCCTCACTCTGATTGAATGCTTGGTTGCAATCATGGTTATTTCTTTGACTTCGGCTAGCATTTCGCCTGTATTAGTGCTCTCTGTAGCGACAAGGGTGCAAAACCAAAAGTCTGAGCAAGCGCTGCAGCTAGCAAGGGGGGAAATAGATCGTGTGAGGCTTTTAGTAGAAAGTAAGTCTATTTATACAGATGCGGATTTGAGACTAGCTGAAGATGAGAAAACTAAATCAGGTGCGGTTAGTGCGCCTGATACCTCTATTTTAGAGAAGACGTGGCTGACAGATTCTCCCAGGGTGAAAACAGCTAGAATTGTCGATACTAATGGGGATGATGTTCCAGATTTTGTGATTCAGTCTTTTCGAGGCAAATCTCCGATAGTTGCGACTGCAGAAGGAAACATGCCCGTTGCTTTTGACATGGGCGTGCGAGTGTATGATGCCACTGTTTTGAAATCACCTAACGGAGGAGGTTTTAAAACTGAACTAGAAAAGAAAGCTGCAAGTTTAGGTTTTACTAGTGGTGAAGGGGAAAGGGGCCGCAGTCCGCTGGCTGTAGTTTACTCTCAGATAGTTAATAGCGATCGCGCTGAGTCCTTGTGCAAATATATGGAGTATTTGGGAGAAGATCCGGCGGATACAAGTAAGTTTCCTACTGTAAGCTGCGCTCTGTAAGCTGCGATTTAAAAATGTGGAATCTCCAACTTAGATGTCTGGTTTATTAGAGGAAGTATTATGACTCGTCGAGATGGTAAATTCTCGTGGTTAGCGCCAAAGCGAAAAAGGAAAAAGAACCGTGGATTTACTCTGATAGAGCTTCTAATCTCTATCGTTATAGCTAGTATTGTTACCTCTGGTCTGCTTTATCTGGTTAATGAGTTGGTGCGAGTAGATCGCCGTGAAGCAAAGCTGGAAAATGTGCAACGAGACATGCAACGAGCTATGAATTATATAGCCGACGATCTAAGAGAGGCAGTGTATGTTTATCCAGATCCAACTATTGTCACTGATAGGTTGAAAGCAGCAGACCTCTTAAGTAAATCGACTTCTCTTGTGCCTGTGCTAGCTTTTTGGCTGCCAGAGAGCCTGACACCTTTGGAATATAATGACAATACCAATTCTGCTAGACCAACCATTGTTCCGGTAGATTGCAGTAAACTAACGGACTCTATCCAGAAAGAAAACTGCAACACTTTACAGCTTAGACAATCTTACTATTCTCTAGTTGTTTATTTTGCACTAGATAACGAGGCTAATAGCACTAACTGGAAAGGACAGGCAAGAATTGTCAGGTATGTTTTACCAGAGTACACACAGGATGGGATGAAGACAGGCACTCAGAGGCCAGGGTATGCTGCCCCTAATAACGACTTTCTTAATTGGGTTCCTGATCCGAAAGCAACGGGGTTAAGTCCTATACCTGTTGTTACGTTAGTAGACTACTTAGATAAAAGAAACCCTAAGTATGATCCTTTAGTTGTTAGTAACAGTGACCCTAACCCTAACCCCGTTGCAAAATGTCCCGCAAAATACATACGTTCTCCAGCTAAATATGCTCCACCTGATCCAGCTAAAGATTTTAGTAATAGCTTCGCAGCCTGTGTAGGAGATCCGGGCGCAGATGCTGGGGTCGGAACTAACCAAGATGTAATTGTTTATATGCGAGGTAATGCTAAAACAAACGCTCAGGAACTAGCGAATCCTACACCTAAGGATGCTAAAGGCAACCAAAGCAACTTACCTACGCTGAAAACTCAAGTATTAGTACGCGGCGCAGTTAACAAGAATCCTAACTAGTTCTATCGTAGGTAATTTCAGCGACATGAAAAAAACATATAAACTGAATCGCACAGGCGCTGAAGGGTTTACTCTGATAGAGTTGCTAGTTGTAGTAACGATAATAAGTGTATTGGCTGCTATTGCTGCTCCTGGCTGGCTAGGTTTTATCACCCGTCAGCGCATGAATGCGGTTAACAGCGACTTGATTTCTACCTTAAAGGATGCTCAAGTAGAGGCAATTAAAAAACGTTCTATTCGGCGAGTTGCCATTAGTCCTTTAGGCAGCGCACCTTCTGTGCGTGTTTCTTCTGTTCCTTCTGATGGCGGAACCTCAACTTTCCTCTACGATAGAAAGTTAGGTTCTGACGCGTCAAAATTGCAATTAGAGGCATGGGCGACAGACGCTTCAGGTAAATGGGAGAGAGTAACAGCTTTCCCCACAGGCATTGATTTTGATTATCGAGGGAATGCCTCTACGCCTACACTCAATAGAGTTCCGTATATCATAAAAGTTGTTCCTCAAGATGCGAACTCAAAGATTTTACCAAAATGCGTAATTCTGACGACGCTAATCGGCGGCTTGCTTTCTGAGCAGGGCGATACCTGTAATACTTTTAATACTTTTGACCCTAACTTGTAGCTGATCTCAGCTAACGAGAAGATATATGTTTCCTAAAAAATCCTATTATTGGCGACGGATTCGTAATCAGTTTTCTCGCTCTTCGATATCGGGATTCACTCTTATAGAGCTGATTGCCGTTGTTGCTCTCATTGGCATCCTAATGGCTATTTTTGCACCAGGATGGATACGATTTATAGATACCCAAAGGATAAACTCTGCACAGAGCGTTGTTTATCAGGGAATGAAACAGGCTCAACTAAAAGCTCAGCAAAACAAAGCCGAGTGGCAGTTTTCTGTTAGAGATACTAGTGGACGGATCGAGTGGAGCGTTCACTCACGAGCAGTGCCTGCATTGAGTACAAGATGGAATGAGGTAAGTCATCCCATTGTACAAATAGATGACGAAACAACATTACAGCTCGATAACAACGTGGCCAACACGCGCGCCGTTAGGTTTGACCATAGAGGTAATGTTTCTTCTCGACTAGGCCGAATCACGCTTTCGAGCAAACGCTTTTCGGACATAAAGCGCTGCGTGTATGTTTCGACTCTTATTGGTACTATTCGCCAATCTAAAGAACAGCGCGAACCGCAGCAAGGTGATTTCTGCTACTAGACGTTTAGCGAATAGACATTTAGCGAATGGGCATTTAGCGAAAGACAGCTTCAATCATTGCTGCCATTGAGGCCGTCGAAGAGGAGAAAGAGGCCGCCGAGAAAGATGGCGATCGCAATCAATCCTAAAATCCAATCGTAAGAGGCTGTACTTTCCATATCGTTTGGGGGAGGGGGTTCACGGATTATAAGGCTTTGCGGGCAGAGACGAATCTTTGGATGCCAGATAGATCCCGATGGATCTGGATGTCTGTATAGCTATTTTGATTTGTGAGTAAGGTTTGGACGGCTAAGGCTTGGCCAGACATCAGTTCTATGAGCCAAATGCCGTTGGGGTGTAGATAGAGTGCGCCCTGGGCGATGAGCTGCCGAATGCTGTCTAATCCGTCTGTGCCACCATCTAAGGCTAAATGAGGCTCGTGTTTTTTGACTTCTAGCTGAAGATTAGAGACGGTTTGAGTGGGAATGTAGGGGGGGTTTGAGATTATGGCGGCGAGCTGACCTTTTAAGTTAGAGAGCGGATTGAGCCAACTGCCTTGGTGAAATTGAATGCGGTTGGTAAGGTTATTTTGTTGGGCGTTGAGTTGGGCGATCGCAAGGGCTTTTTCACTGATGTCAACTGCGTGGATGGTGGCCTGCGGAAACTGGTGAGCTAGGGCTAGGGCGATCGCGCCACTCCCAGTTCCTAAATCAACCCAGTGCGATTTTTGTAACTGTTCGCTAAGGGGACTTTGCTCGACCAGCTCTGTTGCGATGTCGATGATGAGTTCCGTTTCGGGGCGCGGAATAAGTACGTCTGGGGTAACGGCGAGGAGGAAATTGCGCCAAGGCGTTTCGCCTGCTAGATATTGCACCGGAACGCGGTCATCTATCCGCTGCCGCCATTTCTCTGTGAGCGTAGAAATCGTGATTTTAGAGGGAATATTTTCTTGCGCTCTATAGTTTTCTAGCCTCAACGATAGGCCACTAAGCGCGGTCAGCCCTTGAAGGAGCCAGTCTATTTCATTCGCATCAATGTCGTTTTCCTCGGCAAGCTGACTAGCCCATTGTTTCCAACTGTAGAGATCCTTGCCGGTGATAGAGTGCTTCATCTACAGAACGTGGAGCAGACTCGGAACGTCTTGAACCTCGTGAAACTGCCGAATTTCGATCAGGGCTTTTTGGAACGCACCTTCTTGAACTTCGTGAGTAACGACGACTAGCTCTACTAAATCGTTTTGGACGCCGATTTGGACAATAGATTCTAGGCTAACGTCATGTTTGCCAAAGCAGGTGCCCAGCTTCCCAATGACGCCAGAGCTGTCTTTGACCAGGAGGCGAACGTAAAGGCGAGTGACAACCTCCTCATTGGGAATGATGCCTAGCTTGTGACTGTGAGAGCACGAGAGTAAGGGATTTGGCGTTTGCCCAGTGGCCAATGTTGCCGCGACGCTGAGTAGATCTGATACGACAGCGCTGGCCGTGGGGCCTTCTCCCGCGCCGGGGCCATAGAACATAACCTGGCCGATAGGATCGCCTTCTACGAGGATGGCGTTGTTAACGTCGTTGACGCTAGCAAGTGGATGGTTGACAGGAACAAGCGTGGGGTGGACTCGCACCTGAATACTGTCCGTGGTGTTTTGTCCGTCTGGAAGTTTGGCGATCGCCAATAATTTGATGACAAAGCCTAAATTTTCGGCGTAGGTAATATCGGCAGCGCTAACGTTGCGGATGCCTTCGCAGTAAATTTTTTCGCGGTCGATGCGTCCACCGAAGGCTAAGGCGGCGAGAATGGCAATTTTGTCGGCGGCGTCCAACCCGTCCACATCGGCAGTGGGATCGGCCTCGGCATAGCCCAGAGCCTGCGCGTCCGTAAGGATAGATTCAAAATCGCCACCCTCGGCCTGCATCCGGGTGAGAATATAGTTGGTGGTGCCGTTGATGATGCCCATAACAGCTCGGATACGGTTAACGCTGAGTGCCTGTTTGAGCGGGGTAATGATAGGAATGCCGCCGCCGACTGCGGCTTCGGCCATGACATAGACGCCTCTAGCATTGGCAGCTTCGTAAATTTCTTCGCCGTAGCGGGAAATCACGGCCTTGTTGGCAGTAATGACGTGCTTACCGCTGTCAATGGCCTGGAGAATAAGACTGCGAGCCGGTTCTAGACCACCGATCACTTCGATAATGATGTCGATGTCGGGGTTGGTAACGATGCTAGAAAGGTCTGTGGTGTAGAGGCTGTCGGGGAGGTGGATATCGCGTGATTTTGGCGATCGCACCCCCACCTGCACAATCTCAATATCTTTGAGCAATGGATGACGGCCTCTTGGATCCAAAAGGATCTTGGCCACGCCTGTGCCTACCGTGCCCAAGCCCAATATCCCTACCTTCAGCGCCGCCGTTAAAGCCAATGTTCTGTGACCAAATGAAAACAACCTTCCAATTGTAAAGGAGGGGCGCTCTCGTGAGTGCTCCTCCTTCAGGATTCATCAACGGTGAATGATGAGTACGAATTTAAGGGAAGCTGAGATCTAGTAAGTCTCTACATTCCATCGGTGTGCTTTTTTGAGCGTGCGACGGTACTCATTCCAGTCCACACCCGCTTTTGCTGATTCAGCCGCCATAGCCTCATCAATGCCATCTTCCATACCCTTAAGGCCACAGATATAGACATAAGTATTGTCCTGCTGAACCATTTCCCAAAGACGTTCGGCATTCTCAGCAACGCGATGCTGAATGTACATGCGACCGCCCTCTGAGTTCTTTTGCTCGCGGCTGATGGCGTAAGTTAGCTCGAAATTGTCTGGGTACTTCGCCTGCATTTCCTCTAACTCTTCTCTATAGAGAATGTTTTCGGTCTTAGGGATGCCGAAGATCAGCCAGGCTTTGCCGTTGAACGCGTAGTCAGGGTTGGCTTCACGTTCTTTATCCTTAAACATGCGCCAGAGGTATGCGCGGAAGGGCGCAATCCCTGTACCCGTGCCCATCATGATGATGTTGGCGTTGGGATCGTCAGCGAGCAGCATCTCTTTACCAACGGGGCCAGTGATTTTCACCTTTTGCCCAACCTCTAAGTTACAGAGGAAAGTAGAGCAAACGCCTTTGACGGTTTCGCCGGTTTCCGGGTCTTTGTACTCTAGCTGTCGAACACACAGAGAGACGGTTTTGTCATCTACGTCGTCGCCATGCTGAGTAGAGGCAATAGAGTAAAGACGAATTTTATGGGGTTTGCCCTTGTCATCTTCGCCATCGGGGATGATGCCGATGCTTTGGCCTTCTAGGTAGTGCAAATCACCTTCGGACAGGTCAAATTTGAGGTGTCTGACCGTGCCGATGCCGTTTTCTGCCACGAGTTCATCGTTGGAAAGGCAGGCTCCCAAGTAGGGCGTCTTGGGCCGGTAGATATTGACAGGAACTTTCTTTTTTTCTTTGGCTTTGGCTTGAGTCATGGACTTGTTCGTAGATTTGCCGGGAGCTGTCTGACCGCTGGTAGCGACATTAGCTACGCTCCCGTTGGACTGATCTTGAGCTGCTGCTCCGTTAGCGGGGCGAATGCTGACTATTTTGCCGCCTAGCTTCAATATCCGTTGAGATTCTTGATTCATGCGGGCATAGGGCACGGTGATCAAAACCGTACCACTATGACGAATAGGCGCGCTGTCGCTAGCTTTACCGTTTTGACCTAAACCTTCAACTTCGTAAACGTAAAGTCTGCTGTTAGCGGCACTGGTGCTGGTGCTGGAGTTATACATCCTTAATAGGGCCTTGGGGTGGCTTTTATTGTTCTCTATGAGCTTTTTTTAGATTATCATCTGGAGCTGTTGGATTTCATCCTGTTAGCGAGGATAGCGCGGGTTGCTCTTAGAGATAGTGCTTACGGCAAAAAACTTTGCTCTACCATCAAGTCTCTATCTATCGGGGAGGCAGCTTGTTTGGGTGTCATAGTGTCTGATAATATTGACCCACGTAATCAAAAGGTTTCAAATCGTAAAAAATATGGTTTGTAAGGGGTTCATTCTAGGAGGGTGCTTTAGCTGTCCTGCGGAGAGCCTTTTCTTTTTGGCAGACGATGTTAGTCAGTCAGTATATTGATACGTCGGCGCTTGATTTATCGGTTGGGTGAGTTGATATGGATTGCGGTGCTAGCCGGTAGCGATTGCTATTGGGTCGTGGCTGGCAGTTCGGTTTAGGTGCTGTTGTGTAGCAATTTTTCTCTAGCTTTTCGTTAGAGAGCTTTTCTATCGCTGCGCTGCCGTTAAACTCTTTAAAAATAATTTTGACTTTGTTGTAGAGGATCCTATGGCCAGTAATGAAAACCAGGTAGTTTTGATCGGTGTAGCTGGAGACTCAGGCTGTGGTAAGTCCACTTTCTTGCGTCGCTTGAGTGACCTTTTTGGCGAGCAGTTTATGACGGTTATCTGCTTGGATGACTATCACAGCCTGGATCGTAAGCAGCGCAAAGAACAAAAGGTGACAGCGCTAAACCCAAAGGCGAATAATTTTGATCTGATGTATGAGCAGATCAAAGCGCTGAAGGAAGGTAACACGATTGATAAGCCTATCTATAACCATGAAACCGGTGAGCTGGATCCGCCGGAGCAGGTAAAGCCGAATAAAATTGTCGTGATTGAAGGGCTGCATCCGCTGTACGACGAGCGAGTGCGCAGTCTGCTGGACTTTAGCGTCTATCTGGACATTAGCGACGAAGTTAAGATTAACTGGAAGATTCAGCGGGATATGGCTGAACGTGGCCACACATATGACGATGTCCTGATGGCTATTAATGCGCGTAAGCCTGATTTTGAGGCTTATGTAGACGTGCAGAAGCAGTATGCCAATGTGGTGATTCAGATTCTGCCAACTGAGCTGATCCCTGATGATAAAGAAAACAAAATCTTGCGCGTTCGATTGATTCAGCGTGAGGACGTTGAGGGCTTCGATCCGGTTTATTTGTTTGATCAGGGTTCGACTATTGACTGGACGCCTTGTGGTCGTAAGCTGACCTGCTCTTACCCCGGATTGCGGATGCACTATGGGCCAGATAGCTACTTTGGAAATGAAGTTTCTGTGCTGGAACTAGATGGTGAGTTTGATCGCTTGGAAGAGGTGATTTACATTGAGAGCCATTTAAGCAACATCTCGACTAAGAACTACGGCGAGATGACTGAGCTATTGCTGAAGCATCGTGAGTATCCAGGATCTAAAAATGGTAGTGGCTTGTTTCAGGTGCTAGTTGGGTTGAAGATGAGAGCGACCTACGAATCTTTGACGGCTAAGACTAAGGTGCCTGCTGGCTCTGCGGCGTAGTCAATCTTAACTTTGCCAATCTTGGCAGGATTTGATTTGTCTGATTCGTTCTGACTGGCTGCTTGCTTGAGCATCTGCTCAACTGTTGAAGCGGTTGCTGAAGAGGTCACTTTTTAGGTGGCCTCTTTTTGTTTGGGTGGGGGATAGTCGTCTAGTATGATTGTGTTTGCTTAATTGCTTGTTTTATTTGGCGCTAGGTATGTCTTCGGATTCTAAGCTGACTAGTATCTTGATTGTGGAAGATAGCCAGGGACGCCGGGAGATTGCGCTGGATAGCTCGGTATATTCGATTGGTCGAGATCCAAAGTGCGATATTCGACTGGCGTCGCAGTTTGTGTCGCGTCATCATGCGACTTTGGTGCAGTTGCCCAAAGATAATGAGACGGATTATTACCGGATTGTGGATGGTAATTTGAAAGGGAAGCCGAGTGCGAACGGCATGATGATTAATGGCCGAAAGGTGCAGGCACACGATTTGAGCAATGAGGATGAAATTGTGTTTGGGCCGCAGGCTCGAGCTATCTTTTATCAGTTGGCGCGAGATACGTTTACGGGTGCGGCTCCCGATGAGTTTGATATTACGTTGATTAGTCCAAATATGGTGGATGAGGACGAGCTTTAGAGGCTAGGTAGGACGGATGGCTGCTTCTGTGCGGCTGTCGAAAAGATGGATTTTGGCCAGCGGAAAGTTGATTTGTAGCGTACTGCCGAGCTGTACAGGTTGATCGGCAGAGATGCGGATTTGAAGCGAGTTTGCGGTATCTGTGGAGTCGCTGTTGGTGAGCTGAGCAAGGACAAAGGTTTCGCTGCCGAGGGCCTCGATTTGGGTGACGGTGGCGGGAATGGATCCGGGTTGTTGGCCGAGCTTTACGTGCTCTGGGCGAATGCCAAGGGTGATGAGGTGGTTTTGATGGGGGGCGATCGCTTTCTCCCAATTTTCTGAAAGAGGCACCGCGAACGCGGGATGAATAAGCTGTGCGCCTTTGACTGTAACGGTGAGAAAGTTCATGGGGGGCGAGCCAATGAAGGCGGCGACGAAGCGATTTGCGGGCTGACGGTAGAGGTCTAGCGGGGCGGCAATCTGCTGAATTTTGCCCTGGTTCATGACGGCGATGCGATCGCCCATAGTCATGGCTTCGGTTTGATCGTGGGTGACATAGAGCGTGGTGGTGGCGAGCTGCCGCTGAAGACTGACAATTTGGGTGCGCGTCTCGGTGCGCAGCTTGGCATCGAGGTTGGAAAGCGGCTCGTCCATGAGGAAGACTTGGGGGCTGCGGGCCATTGCTCTGCCGAGGGCGACGCGCTGTTTTTGTCCGCCGGAGAGCTGTTTGGGGAGACGGGCAAGGAGATCTTCGATTTGCAGCATTTGAGCAATGCCTTGAATGCGCTGGGCGATCGCTTTTTCAGCCTGGGGCCGGTACTGAAGTGCGCCTGGCAACGAACGGGTTAAACTGGCA
This sequence comes from Phormidesmidales cyanobacterium, assembly GCA_038260205.1. Classification (GTDB taxonomy): domain Bacteria; phylum Cyanobacteriota; class Cyanobacteriia; order Phormidesmidales; family Phormidesmidaceae; genus Phormidesmis. The sequence continues at coordinate 1,303 of JBBSOB010000134.1, read as the reverse complement.
AGGGCACTCTTAAAAGTGTGGGTAAAAGCGTTGGCCGCAAAGTTTTCTTGAGCGCCCTCTTGATCGGGGGCACGTCTCAGCCCAAAGGCAAGATTGTCGTAGACGCTAAGGTGTGGGTAAAGGGCGTAGCTTTGAAACACCATGGCGATGTCGCGCTGCTTGGGGGGAAGCGTGTTGACTTTGCGATCACCCACCCAAACATTCCCGCCCGTGAGCGTTTCTAGGCCGGAAATGAGTCTAAGCAGCGTACTTTTACCACAGCCAGAGGGGCCAACTAACACCATGAATTCGCCGTCTTCGACCGTGAGATTGATGTTGCTAAGAACAGGACGACTAGGATCTGCTGGGAGTTTTACCGATTTTTCTGGGGCGGTTTGCTTCGATGCCGTTGAGCTAGCGCGAATGCTCTTCGAGGAGGAATCGCCTGAGAAGGTTTTGTAGATATTTTCTAGGACAACTTTTGCCAAGGCGATGCTGAAGAGAGAAGGAGCGTTGGAGTAAAAAAACGAATTAAGAAACTGAATTGGTCGAAGACAATAAACCTACAGAGAAAGTCAACCTATTCTCTGAGGGCCTCTGCTGGAAGATCGGTGATGAGAGCCTCAGTAATGGTTTCGCTGCGTCCGGTGGTAAATAGGCGATCGCACGGCTGACTTCTGCCCTGCAATGGTACGTCATTGATAGACCGTCTAGCTAGGCGATCTTGATCGGTGAGGACGTTGAAATCCATTTCGGGCGCTGCCAATATCATCGAGGTTAGCGAGTCGTTTTTCAAGCTGAACTTAAAAGATTGGGAGCCAATGCCGCCACGATTGGAGGCGCGGAAGTTGCTAGCCAAGATGCGCTTAGCGTAGCCCTTGGTGGATACAAGCAGCAGTGAGTCTTTGGAGCGCACGGCAACGCAGCCCACCAAAGTTTCGCTTTTGGGTAAACGAATGGCCTGGGAGCCTTGAGCGGCGCGGCTCATTTCTGGAAGCTGCTCGTCGTTGATTTGAAAACGCAAGAGACGTCCGCCGGAGGAGGCCAACACCAAATCGCTGCCCACTTCGGCGGTGAGCGCATACTGCAAGGTATCGTCGCCTTTAAGCTTAAGTGCGGTGAGGCCACGGCCTGAAATGTGGGTGAGTTCTTCGGCGGGGAGTCGCTTAATTTTTCCTTTGCTAGAGACGACGATGAGCTGACCGGCTAGGCGCTCCTCGTTCATTACGATGTGGGTGATGACGCTGTCTGGCTCGCTAGCGACGGCGGGCGGGAGCAAGCTGATGAGCGGAACGCCTTTGTTTTGCCTTTGGTCTACGGGGAT
>JBBSOB010000133.1:0-12540 GCA_038260205.1 Phormidesmidales cyanobacterium | reverse complement strand
TCTATTCCTGATAAGTTGAGTCCTTTGAAATCTCTATAGCCCTGTTCGTAGAGCCGCAAAAAATCTTCTGATTTCATGTCGTCTTTATCCGAGTTCAGCTCGCTTCTACTAACGGTTTGTATCTACTAACAGTTTGTGTTTACTAACGGCCTACGTTTACTAACGGTTTATGACTTTACCTAACTAGCTCCCTAGCTGAACGGCTCAGGTAAGGTGATCTAGCCATGAAGCTGCTTCTATCGGACGAGTAAATTTCACGTCTTTAGAAAGAGCTTGATCCATAAGCGATAAAAGCCTGATAGTCACACCAGACTCTTAAGATAAGCTGTAGGTAGGACGGCGTGTGTCAATGCTGCGGCTTAGTAACATAGACACTAAAAACTTCAAAAAGCAGCGTAAACGTTATTGTTTTATGTTGTATATTTATCTTTTTTAAACGCCACGTTCTGCATCCTCCTGTCTTTAACCTTTCCATCTCTTCTTCAAACTAGTGATCAGAAAAATTGGCTTTGCTTTAATCTGGCTCGGATTTAGCGTCTATGCGTTTACGCTGGCACCTCCTACCCAGCCGGACACGCTCGATCTGATTGTCAATCTCTCTACGGGTAAGTGGGAGGGCATTAATCCGCTGATTGTTGCCCTGTTTAATTTGATGGGCGTTTGGCCAATGATTTATGCCTGTCTGATTTTGATTGACGGGGTAGGGCAGAAGGTTCCGGCCTGGCCTTTTGTGGTGGCTTCGTTTGGGGTGGGGGCGTTTGCGATTTTGCCTTATATGGCGCTGCGCAACCGGAACATTAGCTCTACGCCTCCTCAGTCCAAACTGCTTTCCTTGCTAGAGTCGACCTGGACAGGCCGCTTGCTTCTATTAGGTGCATTGGCGCTGCTAAGCTACGGGTTATTCAATGGCGATTTGGCCGCCAATTGGCATGATTTTGTCTATCAGTGGAAAACCAGCCAGTTTATCCACGTGATGAGTCTGGACTTTTGTCTGCTCAGCGTGATTTTTGCGCCGCTGCTAGCGGATGATATGGCGAAGCGCAATTTTCAGAATCCGGCAGTCTTTTGGACGGCGGTGCTGCTGCCGCTGCTAGGAATTTTGGGTTATTTGTCGGTGCGTCCTGCTATGGAAAATAGGCCAGGAAAGAGGACGACGGCGGTGGAACCGGCTTGACCGTTGGCTTGACTGTTTGTATAGAAGGGAGCGGTGGATGAAATCTCAGTGGGATTGTATTCGGCAAAATGTTGGCACCTGGTACGGCTCTTTTACTCAGTTTTCGGCTGATGGCGAGCAGGTAAAAGATACGCCTAGCGTGCTGATGCTAGAAGAAACTGAGCTGGACAAGAAGATGCAGCTGACGCTAGAGCGCACGCCATCGGGAGAAAGCACAAATACCGTTCGGCAAACGTTTTCTGCGCCGGGGCCTGCGCCTTACGTTTACTTTTTTGAGAGCGGTGCGTTCTCTCAAGGGGCTTCGCAGTGGTCGGCGTTTAAGCAATTTGGCGTGGAGATGTCGATAAAAGCGGGTGATAGAAGAGTGCGCTTTGTGGTGATGTATGAGAGTACGGCTGAGGGAACGAGTCGGCTAGATTACGTTACGTTAATTCGCGAAACTCGGGAACAGGACGGGCAGTTTGAGGAGCCAGCTTTATGGGCGCGATCGCTCTTCGGTCAGTGGAAAGGCAAAGCAGAGGTCTTACATGCTGCGATGAATCCGCTGAGTGAGAGCAACAGCGAGTGGCAGTTTGAGGACTCGATGTTGACGAGTCGAGAGCGATTTGATGAGAGTGAGCAAAGCGTTTCTTTATCTGGTGAGGCGGCGAATTTGGCGGCGGCGGGGCCAGTAACTTTGCAAGGTGCGTTGCCCTATCAACTAATGCCTTTGCCGAATGGGACATATTGTTTGACCCCGCAGACGATTGGTAAGGGCGAGGCGTTTCGAGTGGAGGTGGGCTGGTTGCGAAAGGAAGGGGCGCGATCGCGCTTAATTCGCTATTACAATGCTCAAGGGGTTTGGACGCATACGGCGCTGATAGAAGACAGGCGGCAGGATTCGTGAGCCTGTTCCTAAGTGAGCTTGTTTCTAAGTGAGCCTGTCCTTAAGTGAGCCGCTTGATCGCACTTTGCAGAAACTGCTTAATAAACTCATCTCGCTGATTGAGCCGATATTGCCGCTCTACTTCTGCTTGCACCCCGCCGTCGCCCCAGTCCTGATTGGCCTGAAAATAACTGATAAAGCTTTTGCCTGCGATTCTCGTCAGATAGGCGGCGCTAACGCCCTGCAAAAGTTTACTGGCTACTGCGGTGGCTATGTTTGCCTGCAATCCGACCGCGAGCAGCTTCATGGTTCCTTTTGCCAAACTTAAGGCGGTTAGGGTTTTGGTCAGCGATATGGCGAGGGCTTTGGCTTCTTCGATGCTGACGCTGACGCCATACACTCGGCCTAGCTCTACAACCATTTGCGCGTTGACTGCGGCAGCCGCAAGCATATCTACGATGGGTAGCGGCGTAGCGGCTAATACGCCAGCGCCTATCCATTGATATCGTTCTACAATGGCGTCGGCTTTTTGCTGTCGCTGGTCGTTGAGATGTGCTTTGGCTTGCCCGCTGATTTGTTGAGACTGTGATAATAGATTATTGGCAATCAGGTTAGTGCCTTCACTGCGCAAAATGGCGATCGCTCTTTCTACAACCGCGCTAATTTCTGGATCTGGCTTTACCCAAGTGCCGTCATCAAGCTGTACAGCGGCTGGGCTAGCGGCGATCGCCACAATATCTTCGGGTGCAACTAATCCTTTCGTCCGTTCTCTTAGTCGGTGCAGAATTTGCGCTTTTTCTTCGGGTAAATAGCGATCGCTTTTATTAAAGACCAGGAGCGATCGCTTTCCCATGCTAGTTAACAGGGCCAAAGGCTCATACTCGACGCGATGCAGGTCATTATCAATGACAAACAACAACAGATCGGCCCGCGTTGCTAGCTCTTTGGCTGCCTGGGCGCGTTCTTCTCCTAACGCACCGGCTTCTAGCAATCCGGGGGTGTCTGTAATGAGAATTTCCTGCGCCTGTTCGCTGGCATCGGAGACGGCGACTCGGTAGGTTTGCGCAATTTGAGTCGTGCCTAACGTCGGCGCAGTAGGTGCGGCCAATTCACCTAGCAGCGCATTTACCAGGGCGGTTTTGCCTGCTGATCCTAAGCCAAAGACCACAATCTCAACGGTTTGCAGCATCAGTCTTTGGGCAATCGCTTGCGATCGCGCGGCCAGTGCTTGCCTAGCAATCTCATCTTCTACCTGCTCAATTTGCTGCTGTGCGGCCTGAAGGCTGATCGCTGCGACTTCATCGGGATGCTCGGGTAGGGCGATCGCTCTTGGCTTTCGCTTTGGCCTGAGGAACAACCACACGTAGTAACCGATAACGCCAAGCGCACCTAACAAAGCCAGAACAATTAGCCCGACTAATATCTGAGCGAGTAGCGGCGATAGGGCTGAGGCGGCGCTGTAGATCTGCCCAAGGGAGCCGATGGCACCGAGAAAAGTGCCTAGAATAATCAGGAGAGCGATCGCGAATATCAATACTGAGCGTTGCCGCATCGTCTACCATAACCAGTGCTGTGTCTAATATTAGCGCGGACTATTAGCACGAACGACTAGCGCAAACAGAATGCTGCTTCCGCGGATAGACTGCGATCACTTTGCGGCTAGTAGATTGCTATACAATGCTGAAATGGTTAACCCCCACCTCATGTTCACTTCGTAAGGACAATTTTCAATGGGACTTTTTGATCAGGTGCTAGGTGCGATCGCTGATCCCAAACGTCAGGCTAGCGCTAAGCAGATGACTGATATTTTGGGTTCGGCTAAGCAAATCGGCCAGCAAAACAACGCCAGCTCTGACAATATGCAGCAGGCGATGTCTGTGATTGGCGGCTTTGTGCGCGCTTCACTCAAAGATAAAAGGGAGACTCAGGGGCCAGAGGCAGCTCAGGCGCTGATTGAGGAAGGCTCAGCGAATGGGGCTTCTGTCATTCCTAAGCTGTTTAGTAACAGTCAGCTCACTGAGATGGTTTCTGCGGTCACTCAAAAGTCTGGGCTAAATGCCAATCAGGTACAGGGCATTTTGCCGCTGGTTTTGCCGCTGGTGATGCGCTTTTTGGGTTCTGGCAACGTTAAAGGTGGGACACCAACAACCAACAATAATCCAATTCTCACTGCCTTTTTAGATGGCGACGGGGACGGCGATGTGGATATGGGCGATATGCTGGGAATGGCCGGTAAGTTCATGTAGAAAGGGTGACAAGCGATGAATTAAAGAGATTTTTAGCTACTCGGCGGGAAGCCCCGCGCTCTATCTGCAAGGTGAGCGTCGGGATGATAGCCAGGTGAGCGATAGCGAACAATTGCCTGGAGTATTCCTCAGTTCTTCAGAAAGTCAGAGCGCAAGCTTGCCAAACTGCAACGACAGCTAGCTAGGCAAGTAAAAGGGTCTCATCGTTGGCGCAAGCAGGCCAACAGAGTTGCCAAGCTACATCTACATATTTCTCACCAGCGCCAAGACTTCTTCTCGAAGACGTGGGACTGGTTGTTTGCAAAATACGATGTGGTTGCACATGAAAAGTTAAACATAAAAGGACTCGTCCGAACAAAACTGGCAAAGTCAATACTAGATGCTGCCTGGGGACAATTCTTGGAGATGGGCAAGTGGAAAGCTGAAAAAGCTGCCAAGCTTACGTCTCCTCAGAATCCACGCAGCACCAGTATTGATTGCTCAGGCTGTGGCGAGCGAGTACCTAAAACATTGGCTGAGCGAATGCACCGCTGTAATTGCGGCTTGGTACTATGCCGCGATGTCAATGCTGCCAAGAATATTCTCAATAGGGCCGTGGGATGTCAGGCTCTCAATCTCTCAGGAAATGTCCGGGCACTAGCCTAGAGTCACTGAGGAAGCCCGCTCTGTACAGCTTGCTGTCAGCGCCGGGAGTATGTCACTTCATCGTTCATGCTTATCCTCTATCTCACCATCTATTCTGTTATCTGTTGTTCTTTTGCTACAGAAGGGGTGATAAGAATGACTTCTTTCTTCTACGATCTTTCTTTTGCGATCCTTTTTCTGCGAGATGGTGGAAAAAGGCTTCAGATCCACTTTTTTTGACCAGTGCACCGCCGTCTATTCTTTTTGAACGTCTTTCAACCGTCTGCTTTTGAATACTGGCTCTGTTTCTCTCTGCTATGCCTGGACTATGTCTGGTTAGCAATTATGTCTGATTAGCGATTATGCCTGGCTGGCAACTATGCCTGGCTGGCAACTATGTCTGATTAGCAATTATGTCTGGTTGGCAATGTCTCGAATCAGCGGTAGTCGGGTTTGGATATAGCTATTCATGGCGGCTAAATTGCCAGGGTCAAAGCCGGGGTCTTCTCGCATAACGTCTACAAGGGACTGCATGAGCATCGTGTCATCTAGTTGCGAAAGGCCCTTTGCCGAGGCGGATTGCACCGTAGACCATAGTTGCCTTATTAGTTTAATATCCATCTTTTCTTGAAAACCTTTATGTTCTCTCTAGGTTTAACGCAGTTAAGGGCGAAATTGTTGATTCCCTGCGTTAAAACACTCTTCTTAATAGGGTCGGGGGAAGCTTTACATTCCTTAACTAACAATATGTGCCGAACGGTAGAGGTCGGCAATTATCTCTGCGATCGCCATCGTCTGATTAACGCGAATGGTGCCCTGGTGAACGATAATCTTTTGAGCAACAAATTCAAAGTAGTCTCTTCTATCAAACAGTATGGGCAGACAGGATTGGAGGCCGAATAGTAGCGGGTCTTTATTCTTCACTTTCCCGCCGACTGATCGGTGCCTTTTCTGCTATAAGGCATAGTGCCCCCACTTTGTAGCCTTCGCATGATGAAACTGCTGTGCATTAGTAATGGTCATGGTGAGGATGCGATCGCCCTTCGCATTCTCTCGGCCTTGCGCCAACATCAGCCCGATATAGAAATTTCCGCTCTGCCGATTTCGGGGGACGGTGAGGCGTATCAAAAAGCAGGCGTGCCGCTGATTGGGTTGGCTCAGGCGCTGCCCTCGGGCGGTTTTTTGAACCGTGATGCGGCTCAGTTGGCCCGCGATGTTCGGCAAGGATTGATTGGGCTGACGCGATCGCAACTTTTGGCCATTAAGACTTGGTCTGCTGAGGGGCATTTTGTGCTGGCAGTCGGTGATATCGTGCCGCTGCTGATGGCGCACCGGAGCGGATTGCCCTATGCCTTTTTGGGAACAGCTAAGTCTGAATATTGGCTGCGCGATGAGACCGGTAAGCTGCCGGGGGCCGGTTTTTGGCACCGCTTTGAAGGCTGGTCTGGCTCGGTTTATTTGCCCTGGGAGCGTTGGCTGATGGGGCGTCCTCTTTGTCAGGGCGTTTTTGTGCGCGATGCGTTTACGGCGATGAGACTTCAGCAGTTGGGCATTGCGGCTGTTTATGCAGGCAATCCGATGATGGATGGATTGGTTCCCACCGGACGGCTGACTGACTGCCTTCAGGCTTTGAGAAGTTCTGTGCCCGCGATCGCTCAATCTCCAGATAAGGCGAGAGCGATGGCACTATACGTGAGCAAAAAACGCCGCGCTACCATCCCGCTAACAGTGGCTTTGCTGCCGGGATCTCGTCAGCCGGAAGCTTATGAGAACTGGGAGCGGATTTTGAGCGCGGTGCCGGGGCTGTGTCAAACGTTTCGCCATCGGGCTTTGATTTTGCTGGCGGCGATCGCCCCGGCTTTACCGTTGGCAGCGTTGCAGTCTCATTTAAGCGCTGATGATTGGACGCTAGCGCGTGAGTCGCCTTATCTGACCTATCGCTGGCAAAATGCGACGCTGCTGCTGGTGAATGATGCCTATGGTGACTGCTTGCAGGAATCGCAAATTGCGATCGCGACGGCAGGCACAGCCACTGAGCAGTTTGTGGGCTTGGGCAAACCGGCGATCACGCTGCCGGGCGCAGGCCCTCAGTTTACGCTGGCGTTTGCGACGGTTCAATCTAAAATGCTGGGGCCTTCGGTTCAAATGGTGACTCGGCCTGAGCAGGTGGGGCCAGCGATCGCCAGAATTATGGACGACCCCGATCGGCTGCAACTGATTTATCAGAACGGAAAGCGGCGAATGGGCGAGCCAGGGGCGGGAGCGCGAATAGCGATGAAGGTGGCGGAAGTTGCTAGACTAGTTGAGCGCTAAACACCGTCTGAACGCTAAACACCGTCTGAACGCTAAACACCGTTGTTGTTATGACTGCTACTGTTACTGCTTTGTCTTTGAGTACGATCGCTCAGCAAACCCAACAAGCCGCCCGAGGATTGGCTCAGCTTTCTGGAGAGAAAAAAAATGAGATCATCGAGGCGATCGCTCAGGCTTTAGAAGCGGCGGCTGAGGACATTATTCAGGCGAATCAACAAGATCTTGAGGCGGCGCAAAAAGACAATTTGGCCAAACCGCTTTACGGTCGGCTGAAGCTGGATGAAACCAAGCTAAAAGGCGCTATTCAAGGCGTTCGCAGCGTGGCGGGCCTGCCCGATCCGACGGGGCATGTCACGATTAATCGAGAGCTGGATGACGGGCTAGTTCTAAAACGGATCGCCTGTCCTTTGGGGGTGCTTGGCATTATTTTTGAGTCTCGCCCTGATGCCGTCATGCAAATCTCTACGCTGGCGATTAAATCTGGCAATGGCGTTATTTTGAAGGGTGGCCGTGAGGCAATTCGATCTTGTACGGCACTGGTAGAGGCGATTCGGCAGGGAATTGCGACGGCCGGGCAAAACCCAGATGCGGTTCAACTGCTGACGACGCGCGAGGAAACGAATGCGCTGCTAGCGTTAGATAAGTATGTAGATTTGATTATTCCTAGAGGGTCGAATTCTTTTGTGCAGTACGTGCAGAACAATACGCGGATTCCGGTGTTGGGTCACGCGGATGGGATTTGTCATCTTTATGTCGATGAGGCGGTTGATGTTGCGGCGGCAAGTGCGATCGCGGTGGATGCAAAAGCGGGCTATCCTTCGGCCTGCAATGCGATTGAGACGCTGTTGGTGCACCGGGCGATCGCGGCTGAGGCTTTGCCCGTGATCGCTAAGGCGCTGCAAGCAGAAGGCGTAGAACTGAGGGGCGATCGCACAACTAAAGAGATTTTGCCCGATATTGCCGCCGCGACAGAGGAAGATTGGGCCACCGAGTACAGCGATTTGATTTTGGCGGTTCGAGTCGTCGATTCTCTAGAAGCAGCGATTGACCATATCAGCACCTATGGCTCGCGGCATACCGAGGCAATCTGTACGACTAATCAGGCGGCTGCCGATACCTTTATGGCGCAAATAGATGCGGCTGGGGTCTATCACAATTGTTCTACCCGCTTTGCGGATGGCTTTCGCTATGGCTTTGGCGCGGAAGTAGGCATTAGCACTCAAAAGATGCCGCCGCGAGGCCCGGTTGGTTTAGAAGGACTGGTTACCTACAAGTATCAGCTAGAAGGTAACGGGCATATTGTTGCAACCTACTCTGGAGAGAACGCTAAACCTTTTACCCATACAGATCTAGGAATTTAATGGACATTATTCATATCAACGGCATCAAGGCTTTTGGCTACTTGGGCGTGCTGAAAGAAGAGAATGTGCTGGGTCAGTGGTTTGAGGTAGATCTTAAAATCTCTATTGATTTGTCGAAGGCCGGAAAAAGCGATGCGCTAGAGGATACGCATAGCTATGTGGAGATTGTGCAGGAGACTACAAGGCTGATTGAGACTGAGAAGTATAAGCTGATTGAGAGTTTGGCGGATGCGATCGCGACTTATGGTTTAAACAGCGATGATCGCATCAAAGAGATCAATGTGAAAGTGACTAAGCCGACCCCGCCGATTCCTGGATTTAGTGGGACAGTGGGTGTAGAGATTGTGCGAAAGAATGGAAATTAAGAAGTTGCTCTTTGGTGAGGTTATGTTGGTGAGGTCATGTCTTTGCGCGGACGGGCGAGCCATCGGGAACTGTAACTACTCAGGCTTAATAGTTCTTGAAATAACGAACTGTTCTTTAGTGTTATCGGGCTGATGATAATTGCAGGAATCACTATTTCGGCCTCCAAAAGGCGAGAACAGTGGCTTTCAATTAACCAACGACTTGATATAAATGCACTTCGCTAAGCAAGTAGTCGAATTAAACGTCCATTCCTTCGTCCGTTTCTCCCTCAAAGAGCGTATCTAGCGGTTTTGCGTTCAATCCCATCTCTTCAGTAAGGTAGCGAGAAAGCACGTCGTTTTGGCCGTGCGTAACGTAGATGTTTTTGGCCTTAGTTTGCTCGACGGTTTTAATTAGCCCCGGCCAGTCGGCGTGATCGGAGAGAACAAAGCCGCGTTCGTAGCCGCGTCGTCTGCGGTTGCCGCGTATGGCCATCCAACCGGAGGCAAAGGCCGTTTGAGGGCGTTTGAAGCGTTTCATCCAGCTAGAGCGGTGGCCAGAAGGCGGCGAGATGATCAGATCTCCGGTAAATTTGTGGGACTTTTCCATTTCGGAGACGGGAACGGTGGGCACCATTTCGACGCCAACTTCGCGGTAGATTTCGGTGAGGGTGTGGACTGCGCCATGTAGGTAGACGGTGCGGTTGGTGAACTTTTTGAGTTCGGCGAGGACGCGCTGTGATTTGCCGAAGGAGTAGCAAAAGAGAAGGGAGGGTCGGGTTTGATCGCCTTCCCACCATTGATAGATTTGCTCGGCGGTGAGTTCGCCGCTGTCCCAGTGATAGACCGGGAGGCCAAAGGTGGCTTCGGTGATGAAGCTGTCGCATTCGACAACCTCGAAGGGTCCGCAGGAGGGATCGGCGTCGCGTTTGTAGTCGCCGGAGATGCACCAGACTTCGCCTTTGTGTTCTACACGAATCTGGGCGGAGCCGAGGACGTGACCAGCGGAATGGAAGGAGATCCAGGTGTTGTTGATTTTGATGCGATCGCCATACCTGACCCCGCTCAAGTTAATATCTTGACCTAGCCGACGGCGGAGAATGCCTTCCGAGATGGCGGTAGCGTAGTAATGCTGATGGCCGCTGTAGGCATGATCGGCGTGAGCGTGGGTGATGATGGCGGTTTCTACCGGTTTCCAGGGGTCGATGTAGAAATCACCAGCGGTGCAGTAAAGTCCTTCGGGGCGGACGGTGATTAAAGGGGGCATGGAAAAGGTGAATGATGAGTAATGAGTGATGAATTGTGAGTATGCGTAACTAGATAATCGACGAATGGAATTCCTTCGGTATTATTAATATTATGGCTGAGATTAATGTCAACAAAATTAAGCTGTCTCAGTTGCGGGCGCTCGTGGCGATCGCACAGACCGGCACCTTCAGCGATGCGGCCTCTCAACTGGATTTGTCGCAGTCGGCGGTCAGTCATGCGATCGCCACGCTAGAAGAAGAGCTAGGCGTCAGCTTGCTGAGTCGAGGACGTCAGGGCGCGGTACTAACGCCCGTAGGTCAGGAAATTACGCATGAAGCGATGACCATGCTGACGCATCTAAAACGGATTGGGCGTCGGGCGCAGGATGCTAAGGGACTGCAGGCCGGACTGGTGCGCGTGGTAGGGTTTCGCAGCGCGACAACGCATATTTTGCCGATGGTGATCGAGGAATTTCGGCGGCAGTATCCGGGAATTAGCGTTTCTATCGGTGAAGGCAGCGACGTGCGCGGCGCGGAGGAAATTTTGCGACGCGGAGAGGCCGATGTAGGCTTTACTTATCTGCCGGTAAACGACGCATTTGATGCTTGGGAGCTGTTTCGCGATGACTATGTGGCGCTACTGCCAAAAGATAAAGCGCCTGCGAATGAAGGGCCAATTAGCTGGAAAGAGTTGACGGCGCTGCCGCTGATTTTGCCCATGCCCGATGATGGCTGTCGGTACAATGTGGATCAATATTTGGTGAAGCACGGGCAGGCAGTGAGACCGGCCTACGAGGTGAAGGAAGACTCTACGGTGGTCAGTATGGTGCGCCGGGGATTAGGGGCAACCATTATTGCAAAGCTAGCCGCTGAGCCAATTCCGAATGATGTGGCAGTGCGAGAACTGCCGGAGCCGCTGCAAAGAGTCATTGGTGTAATTACGCTGGCAAATGCACTGCAAACGCCGCCGGTCTTTGCCTTTTTGGATACGTTGAAGGCTACCTGGCAGCGGAAGTCAGATACTATTTAAAAGATGTCTTAGGGCTTGTACAATTGGCTCTCTTCGCCGTCGGAGATAAGCGTTTAGCCCAAGCCCTGAGTTTAGCCCAAACACTTAGACAGAGCTGGTTTCTCTTTATTAAAAAACTGAGGGAAAAGGCTGGGAAAGCGTCCGAAGCCCAGAACCTAACAGATCTCCCCCAATCCTTCTTGGAAAAGGGGAGGCCAAATACTGCGCTCAAATACTGCGCTATATATTTAACGTTAGAAGGCTATCTGTTAACGGTTAGTTCAGCTAATAGTTAGTTCAGCCGATCTTCCATTGCTTTGTTTCGTCCTAGCTCTTCAGGTACGCCATTGCCACCGTTGGTCAGTACATTCTCTTCAGCGATTTCTTCTAGATTTAGCTTATCGGTTTTGGCTTCTGTGTCTGCTAGCTGCGAGGCTCGGCTTTGTTTGGCGCGGCGTTCTGCTCGCTTTTGGGCTAGCTCTTCAGGGGAAATGTCTTGAGTGGTCGATTGATCTTCAGGAATAGGAGATGCCTGCACTGCGGGTTGCAGCAATCCTAAAAACATGACTGCGCTCACTATCAAGAGGGCTAGCTTTTTGGCAATCTGCTGAAGTGAATGAATCATGGAAGTCTTCATAGTATTTTCCTACTAAAGGAGCGTTAAAAGTGAGGGTTCGATTCTCTGTCTCAAGACAAAGAAGAGACTTTTCTTATCGTCTTTATGACTTTAGTAGAATAGGCTAATCCATGAATGCGCCGTGTGCTCCCCAAGATGGATATTGCTGTAGGGCCAAGCTATCGGGCCAAGCTATCGGGCTAGACTACATCCGTCTAAATACTGTGCCGATAGGTGATGCTAGAGCTTGATATTGGCGATCGCACTTCTCGGATCGCTGCTCCGACTAGCCTTGATCTGCTCATAAAGAGATTTCTCCTGCTCGCTCAGATTGCTCGGCGGCGTAATGACGACTTTTACCAGCAAGTCAGTTTTTTCCTCGCCCTTTTTCTTCGGCCACCCTTTGGCTTTTAGCCGCAGAGACTGACCAGACTTAATGCCTGCTGGTACGCTGACCGTGACGCTGCCGTCTGGCGTAGGTACGGATACTTTTGCGCCTAGCACAGCTTCGTCAGGTGCAATGGGAATCTCGCAGGTTAATTTGCTGCCATCTAGTTTGAAAAACGGGTGAGGCGACAGCTCTACGGTGAGATAAACGTCGCCGCGCTGCTGGGTTTGGGGATTCGCTACGCCTTTGCCCTTCAGTCGAATTTTGCTACCGGCTTTAACGCCAGCAGGAATGCGCACCGCCACGGATTCCCCGCCAATGCTGAAACGCTTTTGAGTGCCGTGAAAGGCTTC
>JBBSOB010000132.1:0-12710 GCA_038260205.1 Phormidesmidales cyanobacterium | reverse complement strand
TCGAAGCGACTAGCCGCAGTAATGAAGAAAACTACATAAATCGTTTTGCTCAATCACATTCTGCCTATACTTCAAGTCATAGATTGCGCAGAAAAGCCTGACACAGTACTCAACCTAGACCCATCCAACAACCTAAGTAGAGCCTCTTACCATGAAAAAACTGCTAGCCTCTTTGTTTTCATCTCTAAGTGACATTCTAGATGGATTGGGAAACGACCCCGCTATTTTGTCTTTGATGCCTCGCGAAATGTTCAGCGAAACAAGCCCTTCCAAAATGAATAGTGTTGAAATAGACCGCTTTCCTCAGCAGTCTAACTACGACAAATAGCCATTGTGTGAGTGCTCACAGAAGGACGGCGCTATCAGTGCGATGGATATTGGGTTGATAGATACCGGCAGATACCGGCTATCTTATATTTTCTTGGCTAAGAAGCTGCCCAGCTCTAAACACAGCACACCTAAGACGGCGGTACACACCCAGTAGAGAAGGGTGAGGTGCCAATTGCCACCCGCGAACAGCGTACCAGCGTCTAGCTCGTAGGTAGAAAACGTGGTGTAGGAGCCTAAGAAGCCAACGGTGACGAGCAGACGCACCTCAAGAGAAATTCCTAATCGATCTAGGGCTAGGGTAGCGAAAAAGCCCATGCCAAAAGCGCCCGTCAAATTGATGACAAAGGTGCTGAAAGGAAACCCGGTGCCGAGCCACTGGTTAAGACCCAACGTGAGATAGTAGCGGCTGAGCGATCCGGCGATCGCCCCTAGCCCAATCGCAAACGAAGCTCGCATATTCACATGAGTAGCCTCGCTAGGCCAATGCCAAGTTCTAAGCTAGCTCCGCCAATGACGGCACTGCCTGCCCAGTAGAGTAAAGCGGTTCTGTGCCGACGCGATCGCGCCAAATATGCCGTATCCAGTGCGTAGGTAGAAAAGGTTGTGTACGATCCTAAAAAGCCGGTTGCCAACAGAAGCTGTAAGTTTGGCGAAATCACCTTTTGGAGTGTCAGCGTCGTGACAAAGCCCATCAGTAGCGTACCGGACAGATTAATAAAAAAAGTACCGTACGGAAAACGAGTGCCTAACCACTTAGCTAACGCAATAGTCAGAAAATAGCGGCTTAACGCACCCCAGATCGCTCCTGTACTAATTAAAACTGGAACAACCAGCGTTTGATTTGAATAGAGTGTTTCCAAAAGTCATTGCCCTGTAAAAACAATTTGTGGAGAGGCACTGACTATTATGAGACAAAAACTTGTCTTGCCCTTGAATAATTTGGGGTTTGCCTGGATCGCACTGCCAAGACCGCGATTCCGTCGTGGGTAAACGGTGACTTTTAGCTGCTCCAAATAAAGGTGTGATGTATTATCCTAGAAGCGATCATCAGAGATAATCAATCAAAGATGATCAATCAGAGACAATCGTTTAGGAGATTTTAACAAAGGTGTCAGTCCATTGAGCGATCGTTCTCCCTCCCGTCAATATCGTAAATCAACCGTCATTCAAATGGGCCTGCTGTTGCCCTTAATCACTGTGCTTTCGGCCTGTAATTTCCTTCCCGCAGGGGTTGCACAGCCCGAGCCTGGCCGTGGCGGACGATCCGGAAGAGCCGATGGCCCCGTCGCTGTACAGACGGCTATTGCTGAAACTGGTTCTGTTGCGAGTGGATTAACCTATACCGGCACCACCCGCCCCACTCAACAAGTTGCCCTGCGATCGCAGATCTCAGGCGAAGTTATTAGCCTATCGGTTGATATTGGTGATGCGATCACCCGTGGTGAAATCCTCGCTCAGCTGGATGGCGATTTGCAAACGACTAACCTCAACCAGGCCCAGGCCGAACTCTCTGCTAGGCGGGCGCAAACGGCCCAGGCGGCAGTCTCTATCAGCGCCGCCCAAACAGCGGTTATCCAAGCCCAATCGACCTTCGATCAGGCCCGCATAGACGCTGATCGGATCAGGCTGCTGGCCAACCAGGGGGCGATTTCGCAGCAGGAAGCTGAGGCCGCAGAGCTAGCGGTGGTAAATGCGCAACAGACTGTGGCTTCAGCGCAGGCCCAAGTTGCAGCGCAGCGGCAGGCCGTGGCTTCGGCCTCTGATCAGGTCGATGCGCAGCAGGCCGTTTTGGCCCAGACTCAAAAGCAGCTTTCCTCTGCCGATTTGCGATCGCCCCTAACCGGCGTTGTTCTTTCCCGGCAGACCGATGTCGGAGACTTTGTTGAATCCGGTGCGACGGTTCTAGAACTCGGCGATCTGAGCAGTTTAGAAGTGACTGTACAAGTCTCTGAGCTAGATATTGCGCGGCTAAGCGTAGGCCAGTCTGCTCGAGTTCAGCTCGATGCTTTTCCCGGCGAAGGCGCTATTACGGGTCAAATAAAACAAATTTCACCCGTGGCCGACCCAACGTCTCGGCTGATTCCCGTACAGGTGAGTATTCCCAACACGAGTGGACGTCTCGGCAGCGGCCTGCTAGCGAGAGTGCAGTTTTTGGCGGGTGAACAGTCCCAAGTCGTAGTTCCAGCGAGTGCGCTAGCTGTTGGTAAAGAAGACAATATGACAGAAGACAATATGATATTTGTAACTGACGGTGAGGGAGATCTGACGAAGGCGATCGCCCGTCCAGTAAAAATAGGAGAGAAAAACCAGGATCGCGTTGAAATTAGGTCAGGGCTAGAAGCCGGTGAGTCCTTTATCGTAAAGAGCGATCGCCCCCTTACTTCAGGCCAACCCGTACGGATCAGCATTCTGTCTAAATAGCTCCTACCCCAAAATAATGCAGCCTACCTCGTCCTCAAAATCAACAGAACCGACGCCTGCATTTAGCCTGAGCACCCTCGCTATTCGGCGACACATTGCCTCCCTGGTGCTAACCGTCGCCGTCATTATATTAGGTCTATTTTTTGTTCAACAGCTCCCTGTCGATTTGCTGCCGTCGATTACCTATCCGCGGATCGGCGTTCGCGCCGACGCACCCGGCATATCGCCAGAGGTTGCCGTTGATGAAGTGACGCGCCCCCTTGAAGAAGCCCTGGCCGCAACCGAAGGCGTGGTTCAAGTAGTTTCTCAAACCCGAGAAGGCCAAATCAGTCTGGACTTGTATTTTCAACCTGGAGGCAATATCGATCAGGCGCTCAACGATGCCACCGCTACCCTCAACCGCTCTAGAGACAGCCTGCCCGATAACATAGAGCAGCCTCGTTTGTTCAAGCTCGACCCGTCCCAACTGCCCGTTTACGAGACCGCGCTGACCTCCCCTTCATTACAAGGTGTCGATCTGCGTGTCTTTGCCGAGCAGGAGCTAGCCCGCGAATTAATCACCGTGCCTGGGGTCGCTAGTGTTGATGTCTCAGGCGGCGTGCAAGAAGAGATTCGTATTGACCTCGACCCTTCTAGGCTACAGGCTTTGGGCTTGGGTGTTACGGATGTTTTAGACGCGTTATCAGAGCGCAATCAGGACACGTCGGGCGGTCGGATTCGAGGCACTGATGGTGAGCCGCTCACCCGCGTGGCCGGACGCTTTCAATCGGCTGACGAGATTCGCGATTTGATTTTTGAAGTGGGCGGCACCGGAGAAAGTGCAAACTCTTCTACTCGATCCTCTGTACAGCCTTCTGCGCAATCTTCGGTGCAGTCCTCCATGCAACAGGTTTATCTACGAGACTTTGCAAAAGTAACAGACGGCACCGAAGAGCAGCGCATTTTTGTGAATCTCAACGGTCAGCCAGCGGTGAAAGTTAGCATTCAAAAACAGCCAGCGGCCAATACCATTACGGTGGTAAACGGCGTCAAGCAACGGCTCGCAGAACTAAAAGAGTCGGGTCTGTTTCCGGCAGATTTGGTGCTTAACTCGACCTTAGATGAATCTATTTTTATTCAAAACTCTATTCGTAACGTTGCCACTTCGGGCCTGATCGGAGCGGGATTGGCCGGGATTACGGTTCTGCTATTTTTAGGATCGCTGCGGCAAACGTTGATTATTATGGTGGCGATTCCGCTAGCAACGCTGGTGGCAATTTTATTGATGGGCCTATTTGGTTTGTCGCTTAATGTGTTTAGCTTGGGCGGACTGGCACTGGGCGTAGGCATTGTGGTGGATAATGCCATCGTGATGTTAGAGAATATTGTTGAGGGTGTGCAAAACAGCAACAGACTGATTGTTCGCCAGGCCGAGATCAGTAGCCAGGAACTAGAATCGGCGCTGTTTGCCTCAACTACTACTAACCTAGTGGCGGTGCTGCCCTTTTTACTTATCGGTGGATTTATCTCGCTGCTGTTTAACGAGCTGGTGCTGACCGTGAGCTTTGCGGTTGGAGCCTCGCTGATTGTGGCGCTAACGGTTGTCCCGGTGCTCACCTCTCGGTTGCTAGCGGTGCGTTGGTCGAGCGGGTTTCAGTCATTTTGGCCTATCCGTCAGTTCGATTTAAAGTTGCAAGGGCTGACTAGGCAGTATGGCAAAGCGCTGATCTGGGTGCTACAGCGGCGAGTTTTGACGGTGGCGATCGCCTTTCTCCTTTTTGGCGGCAGCAGCTTCCTCATGATAGGAAATATTCCTCAAGAGATTTTACCGAGTATTGCTACCGGCCAAGCCAATTTGCGAGTCCAGTTCCCACCGGGAACCACCGTCGCCGAAAACCAAAAAGTGATGACAGCGGTGGACGACCTGCTTTTGACTCAGCCGGAAGTGGAATATGCCTTTACTACCTCGGGTGGTTTTCTCTTTGGCAGCGGCACGAGCGAAAACGCGCTGCGAGGATCTAGTACGCTAACGCTGGTGCCCGGAACCGATGTAGAGGCTTTTAGCGATCGCCTAACCAACGAATTTAATCAGTTTAATCTGGTAAAAACCCGAATAAACGTATCCCCCGGCAACGTACGCGGCCTCATTTTGAACAACTCACCCGTGCGCGGCGATGTCGATGTCATTCTTCAAGGTAGCAATATCGCGAACTTAGAAGCCGCAGGCGCGCAGGTTCTCAGCGCTTTAGATCAGCAAGCCACGCTGGCCAGCTATTCGCCCAACGCCGATCCCCCTCAAAGTGAAGTCCAAATTCGCCCCGACTGGGAACGTGCCGCCGACTTAGGGCTGTCTGCTCAATCTATTGGTCGCACAGTGCAAACGGTGCTTTCAGGCGCGGTGCCGACTCAGTTGCAAAGGGGCGATCGCCTGGTCAATGTGCGGATCAAAACGCCCGAGACGCTCGTTCAAAATCCAGATGAACTAGCCCAACTGCCCCTGCTCACGGCCAGTGGCAATGGCACAGGCCAGCTGATCAGATTAGGCGACGTTGCCCAAATTGAACAAGGGCAGGCTCCAGGCGAAATTCAACGCATCAGCCAGCGTCAGGTGTTTATCATTGAAGGTCGACTCAGTGAAGGCGCAAGCTTGGGGGCAGCTCTAGCAGAAGTAGATCAAATATTTGCCAGCGTTACCCTGCCTGAAGGGATTACTCGTCTGCCTAGCTACAGCGCCCAAAGCAACGCCGCCATCACAGACGGACTCGGCCTTTTAGGCGGACTCGCAGCCTTTTTGGTCTTTACGGTAATGGCCGTACAGTACAACTCACTGATCGATCCGCTAATTATTATGCTAACGGTGCCGCTGGCCTTGGCAGGTGGCATCTTAGGGTTGTTTGTTACCCAAACGGCCATTGGCGCAACGGTCATTGTTGGGGCGGTGCTGCTAGTCGGTATTGTGGTCAACAACGCCATCATTTTGGTCGAGCTGGCCAATCAGATTTACGCGCAGGAAGAATGCGATCATCTCACCGCCATGATTAAAGCGGCTCCTCAGCGTTTGCGACCGATTCTAATGACGACCATCACCACTGTGCTAGGAATGTTTCCTCTAGCGCTAGGTATTGGTGAAGGTTCGGAGTTTTTACAGCCGCTAGGTGTTGTTGTTTTTTCGGGCCTTTCATTAGCCACGCTGCTAACGCTGTTTATCATTCCCTGCTTTTATACGCTGCTCCATCGCCCCAATCAACAGAAAGCACTCCGCTGAGGACGTATCGTTTGGTGCTAATCACCGGCGCACAGATGGCTAGAAGTAAGCAGCAATAGTGGTATTACCTTTAGAAAGCTTGCAATAACAGTATTGTCGCCGCTTTTCTGGTACATAGGACTATAGCTGCATATTTAAGCCGGTAGGGTGCTGATGAGTTCTAAGTTTCCAGTTCGTAAGATTCTAGTATTAGCAGCGAACCCGCAAAATACTTCTGGGTTGCGGCTGGACGTGGAAGTGCGGGGAATTCAGCGGAGTTTGCAATTGGCTCAAGAGCGCGATCGCTTTGAGCTGGTGTCTGAGTGGGCCGTGCGAACAGAAGATTTGATGCAGCTCTTGGTGATGCACAATCCGCATATTGTGCATTTTTTGGGGCATGGGACGGGCGATCGCGGGTTGGTGCTAGAGGATAGTCGCGGGCGATCGCAGCTAGTACCGACGCGGGCGCTGGCTCGATTATTTCAGCAGGTAAGCAGTGTGGAATGTGTGCTGCTAAATGCCTGCTATTCGGATACGCAGGCGCAGGCGATTTGTCAGTTTGTGTCTTTCGTGGTGGGGATGAATCAGCCGATTGGCGACCCGGCGGCGATTAGTTTTGCCAGAGGGTTTTATACGTCGCTAGGGAACGGAGGAGGTTACAAAGCGGCCTATGAGATGGGGCGCACAGCGATTGAGCTGGAGGGGATAGACGAGGGGGCGACGCCGGTGCTGCGAACGCGGACGGGACGGGTGATGAATGAGTCCTTCGACTCCGCTCAGGGTGCGGGAGAAAAGCGGGCGACGAAGCGGGTGTTTATTAGCTATCGAGATCGGTCGCCCGATAAGGATTTGGCTCAGACGTTTTATGAGGCGTTTTTGGGAGCTGGGTATGCGGCGTTTATGGCGGCGGAGAGTATTCAGCTAGGAGAGGCTTGGCAGGCGAGAATTAGTACAGAACTGCGCCAGTGCGATTACTTTTTGCTGTTGCTTTCGCCGCTGTCGGCGACGAGTGAAATGGTGACAGAGGAGGTGAAGCGGGCTAAGGCTTTGCAGGATCAGCGAGTCGCGCAGCAGCAGCAGGCCCGTCCATCAATTTTGCCGATTCGGGTGGTGTTTCCGCTAGATGACCCGTTGAACTATGAGCTGCGAGGCTATTTGCAGCAGATTCAGCAGCGGGAGTGGCGATCGCAGGCAGACACTCCTGAACTATTGGCAGAGCTAATGGAGCTGATGCAGGCCGAGCCACGCCCAGCAGAAATTGTTTTGCCAGAACCGACCCAGCAAGAGACGGCCCAGCGAGATATTGGGTTTGTCGAGGTTGGGAGCGGGCGTAAAGTTAAGGTTGTAGATGCGGACGGCCAGCTAGCTGGCCAGTCAGTTGGCCAGTCAGTCGGCCCAGCGGTGGAGAGTGCTGACCGACCGCCGCTGCCGGTGGCCGAACCAGAGCTAAAGCGAGAGCCGGGGGGCGCGGTGCAGCTAAAGTCGGGGCTATATGTGGCGCGTGAGCCGATTGAGGCGGATTGCTTTGCAGAAATTGAGCAGCCGGGAGCGTTGATTCGGATTAAAGCGCCGAGGCAAATGGGGAAAACATCCTTGATGGCGCGGATTTTGAGTCATTCGCGGGAGCTAGGGTATCAGACAGTGCCGATTAGCTTTCAGCGGGCGGACAGTCGGCTGTTTAATGACTTGGATTTGTTACTGAAGTGGTTTTGCTCGCAGGTGGGTCGGCGGCTGAAAAAGGCTCAGGAATTAGAAGACTACTGGGTAGGCTTTGGCAGCAAGGACAAGTGCAATGCCTATTTTGAGGAGTGCTTGCTAGAAGACCTGGAGACGCCGCTGGTACTGGCGCTAGATGAAGTGGATATGGTGTTTCCTCATCCTGCGGTGGCGGATGATTTTTTTGCACTGGTGCGCTCCTGGTACGAGTCGGCACGGTATGGCGACTTTGGTAGCGAGCTGTGGGAAAAGCTGCGGCTGGTGATGGTGCATTCTACAGAAGCCTATGTGCCGCTGAATATCAATCAGTCGCCCTTTAATGTGGGTAAGAATGTAGAGCTGGTGGAGTTTAGCGCCGCGCAGGTGCAGGATTTGGCGGGTCGCTATGGACTGAGCGCCAGTGCGAGCTATACAGATGCGCTGATGGCACTAGTGGGCGGGCATCCGTATTTAATTCGGAAGGCGCTTTATCATCTGCGGCGAGAAGATATGACGATTTCGGCGCTGGCGGAAATGGCGGCAACAGAGTCGGGGATATATGGCGACCATTTGCGGCGACACCTGTACGTGCTGCGAGATTATCCGCTGCTGGCGGCGGCGTTTCGGCAGGTGGTGAGCAAGGGGCGTCCGGTGGAGATTGATGCGGAGGTGGCTTTTAAGCTGGAGAGTATGGGGCTGGTGCGGCTAAGCGGTAATGAGGCGTCGCCGCGCTGCGAAGTGTATTGCGATTATTTTAGAGATCATTTAGAGGGTTAAGTGATGGTTGACACCCCGGCTTATCAATACATTACGGGCGGTGCGCTGCGGCAAGATGCCCCGACCTATGTGACGCGGCAAGCGGATACGGATCTGACTGCGGCGCTGAGGGAGGGGGAGTATTGTTATGTGTTTAATTCGCGGCAGATGGGCAAGTCGAGTCTGCGGGTGCGGGTGATGCAACAGCTATTGGCGGAGGGGGTGGCCTGCGGGGTGGTTGAGGTGTCTAGCATTGTGGGCGAGGGGATGACCTCGGAGCAGTGGTATTTGGGAATTATTCGGCGGCTGAGTCGGAGCCTGGGGCTAAGGATGAAGGTGTTGCTATGGTGGCAGGAGCGGGACGGGCTATCGCCGATTCAGCGATTTAGTGAGTTTGTAGAAGATGTGTTGTTGCCGTCGATAGCGCAGCCGATTGTTATTTTTATTGATGAGATTGACAGTCTGTTTACGTATGAGTTTAATGATGACTTTTTTGCGTTGATTCGCTCGTTTTATCAGGAGCGAGCAGAGCATGAGTCGTATCGGCGGCTGAGCTTTGTGCTGTTGGGGGTGGCGACGCCGGAAGATTTAATTCGAGACAAGCAGCGCACCTCGTTTAATATCGGTGGGCGGCTGATTGGTTTGAAGGGATTTGGTGCGGCAGAAGCGGAGCCGCTAGCCATAGGATTGGCGGAGAAGGCGGAAGCGCCAGCGGCGGTGTTGAGAGAGATTTTGAGTTGGACGAAGGGGCAGCCGTTTTTGACGCAGCGGCTATGTCAGCTCATTGCCGAGTCGAGTTTTAACTTGGCGGCAGGCAGCGAGCGGGCTTTGGTGGAGCGGCTGGTGCGATCGCGCGTAATAGAAGACTGGGAAGCGCAGGACGTATCAGTACATCTAAAGACGATACGAGACCGATTGCTAGCAAACGAGACCCGTTCGGGGCGGCTGTTAGGGCTATATCAGCGAATATTGCGGGGAGAGGTGCCTGCGGATGGTAGTGATGAACAGATTGAGCTGCGGCTGTCGGGGTTGATTCGAGAAGAACAGAACTGTTTGCGGGTGGCGAATCCGATTTATGCGGCGGTGTTTGATGCGGTGTGGATTGATGCGGTGTTGCTGAAATTGCGGCCTTACGGAGTGGCGATCGCCGACTGGCTAACATCTGGGCAGCAAGATAGCTCTCGATTGTTACGGGGGCAGGCGCTGCGGGATGCGTTGATTTGGGCGAATGAGAGCCGGAGTTTGGCGGATGAGGATCGGCTGTTTTTGTCGGCAAGTCAGGAGTTGGAGCAGGCGGATACACTGACGCAGTTGGACGCAAAGGCGCAGGCGAATCGAACGTTGGAGGCGGCGAATCGAGAAGCGACTGAGCGGATGAAAACGGCAAATCGACGATTATGGATTGGCTCCGGGATATTAGCGGGGACGATTGCGCTGGCAGCGGTGGCGGGCGTGAGTGCTTGGGAGATTAGTGCAAAGGCAGATGTTCAGAGAACTGAAGCGCAGCAGCAGCTTGAAGCAGCGCGAATAGCGACAAATCAGGCTAAACAGGAGAAAGGAAGTGCTGAAGAGGCGAAAGATAATGCTGAGAAAGAAAAAGGAAGTGCTGAAGAGGCGAAAGATAATGCTGAGAAAGAAAAAGGAAATGCTGAAAAGGCGAGAGAAAGAGCACAGGTAGAACTAGAGAAGGCGAAAAAAGAAAGTGAGCAAATACAGGTAGAATCGGCGGCGAAAATAGTGGCGGCCGACCGAGAAGTAGAGAATGCGTCGGCGCAAGCACAGCAAGCGCAGGCGCAAACCGTCGCTGCGCAGACAACAACGCAGCAGGCTAAGCAAGAACAACGACAGGCACAGCAGGAAGCGGACGCAGCAGAAACTTTAGCTGGAAAAGCTCAACGGGATACAGCGGCAGCGCAATTAGCAGAGGCAGGTGCAAAAGAAAGTGAAGTGAACCTCTAAACTTGGACAGTAAAGTCAGGTGATATAAAGTCTAGACTTGTCAGTATCATTTGTAGACAGTTAATGTGCCTTCCTCTATTCTTCTTCAAACTCACTAGGCGTTAAGTAGCTTAAAGAAGAGTGAATTCTTTTCTTCATATACACCTCTTCTAACAATACTCCGGACAGAACTAGGAGACTAGAGCGCAGTAGTCACAGAGGTTCTAATAGTTAGGATGGGATTTAATCAAAGTCTCGTCCAGGTCTAAGTTGCAAATAAACCACTCAAGCAGATGGTGATTGAGTTTCCGGCGCTTGTAAGAAGCTATGGAGAAGACAAAAGGTTGGTTCGGGTCACGCTGCTGATAGGCGTTCCACTTGGCGAGGTTGAGCGCAGTTAAGGGCGTGGTTCATTTTTGGGCAACTTTAGGTATTGCAGATGAGGAGTTAGTTAGGACGGTTGTCTGAAAGCATCATCGACGGCATCCCACAGGCTATCAAACTGATGAATTGTTTTGCCTATATACTGCTTCAGTCTGGCCCAATACTTCTCAATCTTGTTGAAGTCCGGCGAGTAGGGTGGCAGGAAGATAAGTTCACACTCTGCTTGCTCAATTAGCTCACGAATCCGACTGGACTTAGGAGTTATAACTAATTCTGGTGTATGGCGTAGGAGATAAAAAAAGGCGTATCCTTCTGGACAAGCAAAAGTACCAGAAAGAGATACACCATGACTCAAGATAATCTAGTCAAGTTCAAAACACCAGAGACCCCGGAAAGCTTTAGCGATGCACTGAGTGCCTTAATTCGCAGCGGCGCTCAGCAGATCATTGCGCCAGCAGTCGAAGCAGAACTGAATGAGCTGCTGGGCGAGTATCAAGCATTGAAAGATGACTCAGGCCGTCAGACGGTGGTGCGCAACGGATATCTGCCCGCTCGCACGATTATTACTGGCGTGGGTGAAGTCGAAGTGCAGGTGCCGAAAGTGCGAGACCGTACTGGCAGCGGCATCAAGTTCAACTCAAGCTTGCTACCGCCGTATCTCAAACGCAGTCGCAGCATTGAAGAGGTACTACCGTGGCTATATCTCAAAGGCATCTCAACCGGAGACTTTGCAGAAGCGCTATCGGCGCTGCTGGGGCCAGAAGCCAAAGGCTTGTCGTCGGCCACGATTAGCCGCTTGAAGGCGAAGTGGCAGGAAGAACATAGCGCTTGGCAAACTCGTTCGATGCGGCATAAGCGCTATGTGTACGTGTGGGCAGATGGGATCTACTTCAACATCCGCGACGACGAGCGGCAATGTATTCTGGTGATGATTGGCGTCACCGATACTGGACACAAGGAGCTACTGGGGATGGAAGCAGGCTATCGAGAATCGGCACTGAACTGGAAAACACTGATGCTCAGACTGGTTGACCAGGGGTTGCAGCATGACCCGCTGCTAGCGATTGGCGACGGGGCGCTGGGGTTTTGGAAAGCGCTGCCGCAGGTCTGGCCAGCCACGAAGACACAGCGGTGCTGGGTACATAAGACGGCTAACATCCTCAATAAGCTGCCGAAGAAGCTTCAGCCCAACGCTAAGTCCGGGCTGTGGGAGATTTATCGAGCGGAGACTAAAGCCGATGCGAATCAAGCCTTCAACCGCTTCCTCAAGACCTATCAGGCCAAGTATCCCGAAGCAACTGAGTGCTTAGGAAAAGACCGAGACGTGCTGCTCGCGTTCTATGACTTTCCAGCCGAGCACTGGAAGCACATTCGCTCTTCTAATCCCATTGAATCGACCTTCTCTACCGTTCGGTTGCGAACGAAGAAGACCCGAGGGGCGCTCTCGAAAACAACGGTGACGCCGCTGGTGTTCAAGCTCGTGCAAAGTGCTCAAAAGCACTGGCATCGCATCCGAGGCTTTAAGCTCTTAGGCGATGTGATTGAAGGCGTTCAGTTTAAAGACGGTATCCGCCAGCAGGAGGAAAAAGCGATCGCGGTTCAGGAAGATCAGAAGGTCGCCTAATTTATCTCATACACCAGACTTGACTATATCTCCTGGACTTATGGAAGCTAGCATTGTCCATTACAACTACTGCTTGGTGGGGTTTTAACTCAGGCACTAGAATCTGCTCAATCCAGGCTTCGATCAGCAGCGTGTTGCAATAGCCTTTGAATGTCAGCGGGGCGACAATTTTGCGATTACTCCAGCCTGCATTCACACCCAACTTCGGGTTCTTACGCACTTTAGGTGATCCATTAAGGGTCATAGGAGAAACAGACTAAGATCCTTATCCTCGGCCAATCTCATGGAACTCCTACAGCATCTGCTTCCAAACCAGACAGGTCTAGCGTTGACAAGCTG
>JBBSOB010000131.1:0-12846 GCA_038260205.1 Phormidesmidales cyanobacterium | reverse complement strand
CTTGAGGCTTACGATAGCTGCGACAAAAATCTGGGTAGATAGAGAGCTTGACCTAATATAGCGATGAGGGCGATCGCGCTCAGCATCCAAAGATCTCTAGCCCCTCCCATCGGTAAATCCTTAATATGCGGAACGCCCGTATAGCCACGCGATAACATGGCCTGATGAACCCGCTCTCCTCGCTCATAGGTGCGAATAAACAGCGAGCCAAACATATTGCCAGTTACCGCCCTTTGTCGCCGTCTAGAGGCGATCGCCAAATTTCGCGAAGCCGCCGCCTGACGCATAGCTTTCAGCTCGTCAATCAAAATCCCAATATAGCGATACATAGAGGCCAAAATAGCGACCAACAATGGCGGCACCCGGAGCTGCACTAAAGACTGAAGTAGGGCCGGAATAGGTGTAGTTAGCGTGAGCAGATTAAGTACCAGCAGACAAAGCACCGCCTTGAGAGTAACGCTGCCCAACACAATGAGTCCTTCGCTGGTAATTCGCAATAGGCCCCACTGCCACACCACTTCGCCGCCATCGTGAAACAACGTGCCCAGCAGAACCGTAGCGATAAAGGCAAACTCAACGGCGACTCTTCTCAACAGCACCACCCAGGTAATGCGGCTGATCAGCATCAGACAAAGCAGCACCACGCTATAGACCGCCCAAGTCAACCAGTGAGCATTGGGCGTAAAGGCGATCGCCATCACCAGCAGCGCTGCGCATAGAACCCGAGTACGCGGCGCTAATGATTGCCAGAAAGTATCCTTTTGACTGTCGATATCGAAGCGGAAGCCTCCGATGTGTAGTAAAACCATCTAGTTGCGTTATGCCTTCAAGTTATGCCTTCAAGTTATGCCTTTAAGTTGTGCCTTTAAAGAGAAAAAACATCGTCAAACGTTCTAATCGCGGGTTTCAGGCTCATCCACTCGCGAGCTAGACGAAGGGCTAGACTTGCGAATGAGTAGCTTTCCAGCGACCCAGGCCACGCCAAACGCAGCCAGCGCGCCCACAACTCCGGCAACGGGTGTAGCCACTACAGCGGGGGCGCCTCGAAGCGCATAGCCATCAAAAACGGCCGCAAAGGGCAGCTTTTTAGCTAGCGGTTCCGGATGCTCTTTGTCGACAAAGCCTAAGTCCTCTGCAACTCGATTTAGTCCATCTGGATTAGAGCTAGCAAAGGGCGAAACCACAGCGGCAATAATCAGCGCCACGCCCAGTCCGATCAGAAAAAACTTACCATACTGCATCTGAGAAGAACGGTTGCTCATGTGTATTGATCCCTAGAAAGACGATCTTGACGTTTACGAGGCGGATCGAACAGCAAATCGGGACGGATGCGCCAGACGTAGCCCACTGCTGCGACCGTAATTAGCGACTCGCCAATGCCAATGAGGGCGTGCCAGCCAGCCATAGCGACCAGGGCAACGCCAAATGGAACAGTGCCAGAGAGCGCCAACATGATGGCTACCATTACAGCGGCCACTTCTACGCTCACCCAAGCGGCGATCGCCAAACCAACTAACGCACCTATCCATTTATCGCGACCGATGGCAAAGCGAATCGCCCGATAAAGGTAGTAGCCGCCAAAGGTGCCGATTAAGCCCATCACAAAAATATTGGGGCCGAGAACGGTCAGTCCGCCGTCTTGAAACAGTACGGCCTGGACGATGAAGACCGCGCTCATCACTAACGAAGCTGCCCAGGGGCCAAGCAATGCGCCTGCTAACGTGCCACCTAGTAAGTGCCCCGAGGTGCCGCCTGGAATGGGAAAGTTAATCATTTGAGCAGCGAAGATGAAGGCCGCACAAACGCCCATTAGAGAGACGGTGCGATCGCCATACATAGACTCTACTCGTTTGAGCGAAATCGCAATGAAGACCACTGCAATGATCCAACCGAACAGGCTAACGGGCAGACTCAAAAAGCCGTCGGGAATGTGCAAGCCCAAAACGGGAGGCAGAAGGGGAAGCGGCGAGCCGGGGAGGGCGATCGCCGACTGAAAAGTCCCTTGAAACAACATAAATATATAGCTACAAACGAAGGGGACAGTCGTTATTTTTAAAGGGCGCTTATTATTAGCTAGCGCTGTGCCGGGCAGTATGCGTTTAGCGCAAGCAAGGTTACCCTAGCGCCAACAGCCGTTCAAAGCAATCCGGGGGGAGGGGATATCGAGCACCTAGGGGCACTGAGTTCCTCCAGCGTAATACGCTACTTATCAACGATCCCTTTTTAAGGATCGGCCTTAGTTAAGATCCGCCTGTTTAGCATCCTCATGACGACGCTGAGTGATTTTTGCCAGTTGCTGAGAGTCTTCTAAGCTAGCCTCGGCAAATTCGTTCAGGCTTTCGACCATAGCCTTTGCGGTCTTGATCAGCTTTTTGCCCTTCGCGAGCTTGTCATCAATCGCAGTAAACGCTGCCTCTGCCTCAGCAAACAAATATTGGTACTCGTCGGGCGGACTAGTTAACCAATGCTCAAATTCTGTTTGGGTTTCCGCGCTCAGTTCTGTCGAGTCTGTTTCTACCGCTTCAGGTTCATTTAACTGCTCTAGCGCTTTTTCCCAAGATGCCTTGTAGCGCATATCCAATGGCTTAATGCTGTCGTACTTTGCCTTCAGTTGCTGAGTTGTAGTGACCCTAGCGACGCGGTAGACCTCTTTTTTTAGCTCAGATAGCTTCTCAAATAGCTTCATAGATTAGAACTCAGCGGTAGGGCTTAAGAGGGCTGCTTTTCGCGATCCTTTTTACGATCTAACGTTTAGTTTGTAACTGTTGAGTTAGTCGCTGATTGTCTGTCCGTAGCGCTTGATTGTATTTCTTTAGTTCGGCAATTTGTTCTTTTTGCTCAGCGAGGATTACTCTCGCTTCGTCGCGTTCTCTGAGGTAACGATTGGTATGGGCAAGTCTGCCGCCTAAGCTCATGTTGTTGTGGGCCAGCTCTTTTTTACGTTTGGAGACTTTGGTTAAGTCTTTACGAACTTTGGCATGTTCTTGCTGCAGCTTATCAAACGCTTCTAATAGCTCGGCGTAAGCTTTACTTTTTTCAGCTTCGGCGCGAACCGCTTCATTCTCTTTTCTAAGCGCGAAAATCTGACTTTTGAGCTGAGTAACCTCTTGCTCTTTACCAAAGAGTGCTTCTTGTAGGGCACGAAGGATTTTGCGAAGTCTGGAATATTCTTGACTAACACCCCGATAGCCCACTTCAGCTTCGGCAATTTGCTCTCTCAAGATAGTGGCGCGTTTTTGTAGCACTCGAGCGGTGCATTCGTATTTGATGATGGCGATGACGCGATCGCGCTCTAATCCCGACAGCACGTTCACCTGCGAACTCTTCCACAGCTCGTCATAGTTAGTGCATTCGTGTCGCAGCTTAAACGTCTCTAAATGACCCGGCGCGGCCAACAGCTCCAGATTCTTAAACTCAACGCGGTCATACCAGTATTTGAAGAGATCTTTATTGGAAATGTCTTTGGTAGAAAGCGTCGTCATAGAATCCATTCGCAAAACCTGTGCTGACAGAACTGCTGCCGTTCCTGTAATACCTGTCATCCACGTTATATCAACTTTACTGGGTCTAGATGGCTAGAACCAACCACTTACTCAGCAGTCACAAGATCTTCAGCCACCACTTTTTCAGCCCTTAGCGAATCCTCAATCGGTTTGGCCGCGCCGACTAAGGACAGTAGCGGCCCCATTTGCTCTTGCCCGGTTAGCGCTAAGTCGCTGTGACATAGAAAAACGCGCTCTTTTGTCCGCCCTAATAAGTCTCGCAACGTTCGGCTAAGCTGAGCTTCATTCGCAACCTCAGTTTCGGCTAGCGTCATCGGTCGGCCCGGCCAGTTCTGCTGAAAAATCGGGGCGCCAAACATTTCGCCGCTGCTCATGCCCCAGAGCGGTGATCCCGCATCTAGCCAGAACTGCCAGCGATGGCTCAGTCGCTGGGCGCGATATTGATAAATAGTGGAGAGCGTGACTCCCTGACGCTCTGTAGATAGTGGCTTGACGGGATAGGGATTGGCGGAGACGGTGCCTTTTTGCAAAAGCTGGATGAAGCGGCCGATGTCGCTGTCAGATTGGTCGGGAGTGAGATTACTTGTAGGCGCTGAGTTTGTAGGCGCTGAGTTTGTAGGCGCTGAGTTTGTAGGCGCTGAGTTTGTAGGTGCTGAGTTTGTAGGCGCTGAATAGAGGCGGATGCGGCTTTCTACTTCCCAAAAATACTGGGCCGTTTCCATGAGTTCGCGCAGGGTGGCGAGCTGGTCGTAAGGCAGATGGTTGCCGCGCCAGAGGAAATCTTGCACAATGCGGTCGATGGTGATGACGGGGCCGAAGGTGAGGTGCTGGCGGCGGAGCTGCTTTTGATCTTCGATCCATTTTAAGATGCGGCTGTAGGCGCTGACGGCCTGATGTCCGAGTCGATCCCAGCGGTCGAAAGTTTCGGCGGGCAGCAGGTGCGGATTCTCGATGCTGGTGACAAAGCAGGTGTCGGCGATCAGCTCGGCGCGAACCGGATCGATGGCGACCAGATCGAACCAGGGAATGGGGGCGGGGGCGATCGCCTGAGACTGAATATTTTGATTGGGCGCAGCGGAGAGTCCTGAGAGGCTTTGGCTGAGAACAACAAGCATTTCGGCGATCGCATCTTGATCAACCAATCTTCCCAGCCCTGGATAAATCAGCGTTAGCAAAGATAGCAAGGCCCGCACCATCGGTGAACTAATCAGCGGCCGCTGGTCGTTTAATGACTCAATGGCGATGCCGCGATTGCCTAAAATTTCAATCAGACTGTAGCGGCCAATCGCATCAAGTCCGGGGCCGATCACGGCAATCTCGTGAGGCTTTGCCTGCTTGGTTTCGATGGCGTAGGCAATGACTTCCGCCGTTGTTCGCAGCATGTGGCCGCGCGAGGTTTCTTGAATCAGTGAAACCGGTTCGGGCAGCTCGGGCAGCGCCAGCGGATCTTCTACCCATTCGACAAAGCGATCGCCGTACATGCCTAGCGAGTCTTTTTGAGGGATGGCGAGTTCTAGGGTCTTTTCACACTGGTTGGCTAAGGGCCGTAGGGCAGCAGGATCTGCGCCGAGGCCGAGACGGATTTTGCCCTGGGGATTGAAGGTAAAGAGGCAGGGTCGCTGGGCCGCGAGGAAAACAGAGAATAAAGGCCGGGCGATCGCCGGATATTCATCCACATCGTCTGCGAGCAGTCCGCTAAATCGGGAAAGCAACTGCGCCTGGTATTTCTCCATGGGCAGTAGGTGCTGCCAGTAAAGCGTACTCATAATTCCGTAAGTGAGCAGTCCCCGCTCCAGGCACCAGCTTTGCCAGTCGCTCAGCGCTGCGCCGACGGTTTCCCACAGGGCGGCAGGCGCGATTGACCCTGGCATTCCTGCTTTTAATCGGTTGGGAATATCTGCTAACGGAATGCAGCTTTGTGAGGCTAGCTGCAAAAAGTCTAGGCTGCGGCGTACCATGCGCTGTTCTCGCCAGCCATCTACTTGGAGGGTGGCGTTATCGAGGCGCGATCGCCATAGCTGAGTGGCCAATGTCTGTTCGTTTTCGGGCCGCAGCTTGAGGGGAAACTGCGCCTTTAGGCCCAGGGCCTGAACGAGTAAAGGCCAAAAAAGAATGATCTCGTCCTGGATGAATCCGGCGGGGGTGGTGGTGAGGGTGGCGGTGCGATCGCTCAGCTCATCAGTGAGGCGATTGGCTAGCAGGATGCGATTATCGCCATTCGCTGCGAACACAATAAAGGGATGGCGCTGGGCCGCCCCGGTATTTTGAGCAAAGGTGATAAGCTGCTGCGTTTTGCCGCTACGAGCCGGGCCAGATACCCAAAAAGATGCCATTTAAGCTGCCGTCTTAAGATTGATACATCCGCACTGTTTTTATCTTATTTTATCGCCTGACTTGTAGCCTGATCTAATAACCAGTGGCTCTGACAAGAAATTCTGACTCTATTGGCCTGAGCCAATGCAACCGGTTTAATTTCACTGAGCCAAGCTGATTTCAATTAGCCGCTAATCAAAAGCCCACCAAACAAAATGAATGGTGGGCCTTTAATAAATTGGTTATGGCAGCGCGTTAATTAGGAAACGACAGCGGCGATCGCAAACAAACCCACCACCAAACTAGCCGCAACGCTACCCAAAATAATGTAGTTGCGCTTCTCTGCGCCGGTAGGTGCTTCTGCTTCGTACATTTTAGGTTCGACGGCGAAGTTGTTCAACAAACCAGTTTCGTCTTCTGTGTAACGCATGTAACGGTGCCTCTTTTTGCCTTGTAAACTTATATTAACAAAACTTACGGAACTTTGCCAGTCTCTCAGAATAATTTAGGCTCATATCTGCCGAAGGAAGGATATCTACCGCTTAAAAATTGGCGAGCTGGTGATGGTTCCCGTTGAGGGAGAGCTAGCGCTGGCATAGACTTTGATAGGAATGCGGCCAGACTGATAGGCTAAGCGACCGGCCTTAGTAGCCATGCCCATGGCCATACCCATCGCAATTGGATTTTTGGCTAGAGCGATCGCGCTATTTACCAACAGTGCATCAGCGCCTAGCTCCATGGCATAAGCGGCTTCGCTAGGTGTTCCAATCCCAGCATCAACCACTACTGGAATATTGGCATTTTCGATAATGATTTCGATAT
Source organism: Phormidesmidales cyanobacterium (assembly GCA_038260205.1). Classification (GTDB taxonomy): domain Bacteria; phylum Cyanobacteriota; class Cyanobacteriia; order Phormidesmidales; family Phormidesmidaceae; genus Phormidesmis. The sequence continues at coordinate 6,208 of JBBSOB010000131.1, read as the reverse complement.
TAGCCGCGTTGCGAATGCCTTGCCCAGAGCCGATGGGCGAGCCTAATGGCATGACGGTAGCACAGCCCACTTCTTCGAGGCGTTTGGCCAGTAGCGGATCGGCGTTGATGTAGGGCAGTACGGCAAAACCTTCCTTCACCAGCTGCTCGGCGGCTTTTAGGGTGTCTATAGGGTCGGGCAGCAGGTATTTCGTATCCGGAATGACTTCTAGTTTGACGAAGTTGTTGTCTTCTTGCCCCAATAGTTTGGCCATTTCGCGACCTAGCCTGGCAACTCGAATAGCGTCCTCAGCGTTGGTACAGCCCGCGGTATTCGGCAGCATCCAGACTTTTTGCCAGTCGATAGCTTCGGCCAAGCCTTCATGTCCGGGGGCGTTGGTTTGCACCCGGCGAACGGCAACGGTCACAATTTCGCTCTCGCTAGCGGCGAAGCTCTGGCGCATCGTTTCGAGGTTGTCGAACTTGCCAGTGCCCGTCATTAGCCGAGAACGAAAGGTTTTGCCCGCAATCACCAGCACGTCTTTTTCGGGACTAGGGGAAAAGTTAGCGGGCGTGGCAGGATAGCCGGTAGCGGAGAGCGGGGTGTCGGTAAGCTGCATATGGGGGGTGGGATGATGGTCTAGAGAGACGGTAGATGAGGAAGGCTGATGTTTTGGCTGTCGGAATCGCTGATAGCTGAAGGCATTGAGCAGGGGATCGGGGTTGCCTTGAACTTGGGCGGCAATAAGGCTAGCGGTAATAGGCGCGAGGAGAACGCCGTTGCGATAGTGGCCAGTGGCCAGCGTGAGATTATCGCAGGGGCCAGCGCCTAGTATGGGCAGCTCGTCGGGGGTTGAAGGCCGAAAGCCCCACCATTGTTCTTCAATCGGAAAGGTTTGTAAGGGGGGATAGAGCGCGATCGCCGCGTTCAGAAGCTGAGCCATCCCAGCGGGCGTGTTGTGCGGCGTAAAACCAACGTCTTCCACCGTTGCGCCCATGACAATGCGGCCTTCCTGGCGCGGCACAATGTAAATCTGTTCGCCAAACAGCACTCGTCTTAGCGGCTGGCGCTGCCCATAGCCCACGGGAACTCGTACCGACAGCATTTGTCCTTTGCGCGGTAAAACCGGCACTGGCAACACTTCACCAGACCATGCGCCGGTCGCTAATACGTAGTGGGCGGCCTGCCTATCACCAGCAGATGTTCTCAGATGTGTAACCTTGCCGCGCTGCTGCACAAAGCCTTCAACGGTAACCCCCGTTTGCAGATCAATGCCGGACTCTTGTACCGCGAGCTGAAGCGCCTTCATCAAGGCTCGATTGTCCACCTGAGCATCTTCTGGGTAGAAATGGCCGCCCACTACGTCTGCGCCAAGCCCAGATTGATAACTGCGGATAGCTTGGGCATCAAGGCTACTTTTAGGCAATCCGGAGTCAGTAGCTGAATCACTAGCTAAATGAGGTGCGAGAATGCCGCAGGGCCAGTAGCCGCTGTTGATGCCAGTTAGATCTTCTAGCTTGCTGACCCAGGTGGGATAAAGGGCCAAGCTTCGCAGGCAAAGATCTTTCATGGGGCCAGCCGGAATTTGCTCGGCGCTAGGTGCTAGCATCCCCGCCGCCGCATTTCCCGCCGCTGCTGCAAAATCTTGGGTGAGAAGGGTAACTTGGACGCCTTGCTGGTGCAGTTCTAAGGCGATCGCTAGCCCGATGAGTCCACCGCCTACAATTAATACGTCTGAGCGCCCCATATCTAAATTAATGTCGTTGAAAGGTTAAGGCTGAGTGGAAAATAGGCCGCTACCACAGTGCGGGCACTGCGGGTGAAGGGGCGGGTTTTGGATTAGGTTTTGGATTATTAGTAGAGGTGTTTGGGTTCGGAGTGGCGGACGGATTTCCAGGAATCGTATTGCCCTGAGCAGGGGTAGCGGGACTGTCGGCAGCTGAGCTATCGGCGACGGGTAAAACGCTGACATCTGTATCTGATACGGTTGGATTGGCCTCAATGCCCTGTTGTCTTTGGATGAACGTACCGGCAGTTTGCAGCGGCGTAAACTCTAACTCTCCCGCCGCGTTGCGCGTACGAACATCTGGTATCTGCGCGTCCTTCGAGCTAGGGGTTCGAGAGCTAGCGTCAGTTTCGTTAGAGGCTACAAACGTGTCTACTCTGGACGACTCTTGGCGCGCGTCTGGAGCGTTGCTAGCCAGTGAGCGAAAAGCTCTGCTGACACCGAAGATGGACAGCAATAGAATGGCCAATATAACGCTGCCGACTGTAAACCTGGTGTTCAACCCCATTGGTTTTATCTATTACGTCTACTATTCTTCCTGATTCTACCCGGTCTTATCACGACCGGACGATTCATCAGACACAGTTTTTTGGGTTTTGCTTTGAGCCGTATGTCTTAAACCATATGTCTTGAACCGTATGTTTTGAACCGTATGTCCTAAGCCGCGTATCTCAAGCCATGTATAGTAGGCATCGATTCCATTGGGTGTATTTCACAATGCAGCGGAGTGTAACGTCAGAAGAATATGCTGTCTAGTTAGGCTTCGTCACTTTTTAAACCTTTATGCAACTGTGGACTTGGAAAGCTGCCCAAGCAGGCTCTTTTTTGACCTGCGATCTGCTCCCGATGGCGCATGGATTTTTTACCCAACATTTTTACCCGCAAGGGCCTGAAGACTTAGTAGCTGCGATCGCCAATAGCGATTCCGCGCCGGTCGCCGTCTACCGAGTCAAGCAGGTACACAGCGGCGATGTGCTAAGGCCAACTGAAATTGACAAGGCTGTTTTAGCCGGACTGCCTCAGCTTGAGGATGACAGTTTGGCTTCTTTGCCACTGGCCGATGGCATTGTCACAGAGCGGCCTGGGCAATCGGTTTGGGCCTGTTCGGCGGATTGCACGCCAGCGTTAATTGCCGATGTTAAAACGGGGCAAGTAGCAGCGGTTCACGCTGGGTGGCGAGGACCGGCGCAAAAAATTCTACCGACGGCGGTGTTGAAAATGCAGGCTGATGGAAGCGCGCTAACAGATTTGCGGGTGGCCTTGGGGCCTGCAATTGATGGCTCTGTCTATCAGGTTGAGCGGACGGTGGCGGCTGAGGTGGGTGCAACGGTATTGCCTGCTGAGCTAGCCTTTTCTGAGGATGAGGCGATCGCCTATCTCTTATCTATCAAAAATCCGCCACTGCTTAGCGATCCAAATGAGGGCAGGGTGCGCTTAGATGTTCGGCGGATTAACCAAATGCAGTTAGTACAAATGGGACTGAATGAAAAGTGCATTGCGATCGCGCTCCACTGTACCTATCAAGAACCCGACACCTTCTTCTCTTACCGCCGTACGCAAGAAAAAAAGGTGCAGTGGGCAGGCATCATCAGCACCTAGCTTCTCTATCTATCAGCCCGCTGATCCCACAGGCTGAGCGTAGTCGAAGCCTACGCCTGATCATCGGCGGGAGGCGGACTGCCAAACACAGGCGTTAAGAACGCTACTATCAGGCCAATTAAAAAGCCCGAAACGTTGCGAACAACCGGCAGCAGCTCAGGCGTACGCGTCACCACTGGCCCCAGTCCAAAGGCGAAAAATAGAATGCCCCACAAAGGCGAAAACAGCAGCGCCCACTGCCAGGCAATACCCTGACCTTCTTTTCTCGGTTGAGCCGCAAAGCCGCAGATCACGCCGCCCAAAATAGACGTAATTAGCGTCAAAATCCACTGCTCGCGAGGTAGGCCGGGCACCACGGCACAGCCGCCGCGATTGAGGCATTCTTCGAGGGTATCAATAGACTGCAGCACAGCGCTATCTTCGCCGTTATCGCGAACGAAAAACTGGTTGCCAAAGCGGGTTTGTAGCTCAATCCAGAAGGTGCGGGGCAGCAGCGGGAAGACATCGTCGCCGACGCTAAAGTTGAGAAGGTTGCCGCCTCTAGGATCGGCAACTAGCATGACGCTTTTTCTATCTAGTCCCCAAAAATCTTTCACGGCCCGTCCCGGCGTTTCGTCGAACTGGGTGAGCACTCTTAGCTTCCAACCGGTTTTGGCTTCAAAGGCAGGCAGGCTTTCGTTGAGATATTCTTCTTGAGCAGTGTTGAGAATGCGAGCTAGATCGATCACCACAGTTGGCTCGTCTGGCAACAGCTCTGGGTGGCTAACCGCCTGTGCTGGTGCCATAGGCGACCAGGTTAGCAGCACCACACAGCAGAGGGTTGCCAGTTGTCTGAACACGGTTTGGAAGCGCATTTTCATAAGGTCGGGCCAGAGGCAATAACGCCTAATGTTTACAGTTGTTTACCTAATTTTAAGATACCAGACGCTTCGCAATGCTATTCGCTCATTGAGGATGAGTTTGCTTGGGTTTCTGTAGCTGGTGGTGATGAGTCTGATGGCTTAGGCATCGCTGCATCAGGCGTTTTCTGGGCAGCTTGCCGAGAAAATGGCTGGGAAGTCGGCGGTGTGGGTGGACGGCGACGACGACGATTGGGGGGGCGACGCTGGGGGGTGCTCAGCACTCGAAAGGCAGCGGTGGCCCCGGCTAGAAGGCTGCGAGTGGTAATCTGAGCTTTTTGCGCCTGGGCTTTGGTTGCTAAGAGGCCCTGGTCAACCTGCTGGGCGACACTGCGAGCACTTTGTACGCTGCCGCTGACTTCTTCTGAGAGGTCGGAGAGTTCTTTGCCGGTAAGCCGGAGATCTTGGAGGGTGATCGGGAGTTCGCGGTTGAGAGTGTCGAGCAGTTTTTCGGCGCTGCGAGCAGCCCGAGCCAGTTCTTGCAAGACTAAGATGGCTACGGTTAGCAGTGCCATCAGGCTGATGGCGACTAGCAGAATAGAGATGCCAAGCCAGAAGAAGGGTGAGTTCACTAGGGTTTGAAGCTATTCCTTTGGGTGCTGGGTCGATGCTGACGGATGGGTGGCAATTTCGGCAACGGCGACTTTTGTTGGGGTGGGGCTGTATTCCCCTTCAGGATGCTGATGGTCTTGGTCTTGATCTTGGTCTTGACTAATCTCGGCCTGGCGTTGCCATTCTTGGCGGCTAGCAACTTGTCCGGCGGCGATCGCTTCTCGAAGCCTTTCTAGGGTTTCCTCCCAATTGCCCAGCGCATTCGCAGAAAGGCGGTCGGCCTGAAACTGAACGCTGGTAGCTAGGTCTTCGGCTAGTTCGGGCAGGGCATCGGCTGATTTTCTTAAGACGCGCCGAGTTTCTTTGCCGGTGCGCGGGGTAGCTAAAACGCCCGCGATCGCGCCGAGGGCAGTGCCAATGAGAATACCGTTGAGAAGTCCACCTGATTTATGATCTGACATGACGGATTTATGTCCTGTGTTTTGTTAAGCGAGTTTAAGTCGTTGAAATCAATTAAAGCTAATAAAACGCGTGATTAAAAGCTTGGCGTTTTTTTAAATCGTCTTTTAAGATCTTCATCTCAGTGCTTGCTAATCTCGTTGCTTGCGATATAGCAGAACGGTTTGTAGCATTCGGATTGTGCTTAACGTTTGAAGCATTTGCTGCGATCGCGTTTGCATTTGAGCTAGCGCCAGTCGAGTTTGGGCAATCTGCGCTCGTTTGAGCATCAGGCTGTATCTGGTCGCTTGCGGGGAGATAGCGGTTTGCCGCAGCGCCTGGTTTAGGCCCACCAGATGATTGCGCCATTGCCACAGCCGATAGGCTAGCCACCCAACGGCTGCGGCTATCATAGCGTTCAAGCTAGCGGCAACGATCATTCTGACTGGTTCCCATCTACGGCGTAGCTCATAACTAGGGGAGCAAGGCCAATTTCTTCGGGCTGGCGATCGCGCAGCTCAAAAAATGCGATCACTTCTTTGCCAGTGGGCCTTCCTCGTTTAGACCCCGAAGCACCCGTGGCAATGATGCAGCCGCCACAGCGATTGTTCTGCTCGCTCGCCTGCTTCCACCGATCTAGATCTTGATGGTCGCTGGAGCTGTCTGCTTCATATTCGTTAAAAAGGTGCAGATGGCCCAAGGCCGTTTGTAGCAGCCCAACTTGAAAAATTTGGCCACTCATCGGATCGCTGCCTGCATTAAAGCAAATGGCCTGGAGTCCGCCTTCTTGCTGAATCTGCTGGACGAGCTGCTGGGCTTTAGGGCGAGTGGTTTGAATGGTGAGTACGGGCCAGTGGGTTCGGGAGCTGGGCAGTTTATCAGGGGGGGCGAGAAAGCTTTGATAGTGGATGCGATCGCTTGTTCTTAGCGGCTCGAGTTTTTTGTTAGGTTGGCT
>JBBSOB010000130.1:0-12861 GCA_038260205.1 Phormidesmidales cyanobacterium | reverse complement strand
ATTAGGCCCTTTGTCTAAAGGCGAGTTGGCTAAAGGCTGTGGTTATTACACGCTAACAAGAGATAATCAAATAAGAGCTAACCTAGCTGATTTTTATAAAGCACTGTTAGAGGCCAAAGGTCTTTTTTTAGATCCTGAAGGATCCAAAGATGGAAGAGGACGCGAACCGACTTATCGCGTCAGTATTCACAAAAATGGTCAGATTGTGATTGGCTCTACCTATACACAGAAAATGGGCCTTAAACCTGGCGATGAATTTGTCATCAAGCTCGGCTATAAACACATTCGATTAGAACAAATTGATGAGTCTCAGAAAGACGATTAAGATTAGCGGGCGCTCCACATTTTGCTGCTGCTATAAGGCTTGTAAGGTGATGAGGGTAACTGGATTGAGCGGATTGAGGCGAGTGAGTGGGCCGACCGGAATAGAACGGGCCACGTTGATTTGCGTGAGATGATAAGCCCAACGCGTAGCGATATCGCTTTGGGTGGCCCAAGAGATTGCCTGAGCGAGATGTTCGGCAGTGGCTAAGGCCATCACGATTCTCTGCAAAGGCTGCCGTTGGGGGGCCTCCCTAGGCAGGCTCGATAGCAACGTTAAAATAGGCAAAAGCTGACCACTGCTGCCGCCAATAAATACGCAGTGGGGATGGGGCAAGCCTTCTAGCGCAGAGGGCGCGCTACCTTGAATAACCTGAATAGGGGCTATGCCCAGTTTTCTAACATTTTTCTCAATGAGCGCTGCGCCTACCGCTGTTTTTTCGATGGCATACAGGCGAGCGGCAGGGCATAGTCGGCTCAGCTCTATGCTGACGGAACCAGTGCCTGCGCCGATATCCCAGATGACCTGACCATTGAGCGGGGCTAGCTCGCCTAATATTAATAGCCGAATTTCTTTTTTGGTGATCAGCATGGGGCGATCTGGAAAGCCGTGGAAGGCGGCGTCGGGTAGCCCTATTAACGGGAGGCGAACGCCCGGATAAGGCTGGCCTATAGTCTGACCCATAGTCTGGCCTATAGTCTCATCAAGTTCATCGGCTGGCGGTCGGCGCAGTACCACTACGTTGAGCGAAGCAAAAGTTTTGAACTGAGCTTCTTTTAGGCTGTACTGGGAAACCCGTTCGTCTGGGTCTCCTAGATTCTCGCAGACCCACAGCTGGTATTGAACCGGGACATCGAGACGGATGAGTAGATGGGCGATCGCACCTGGAGTCATCACGTTATCTGTAAGCAGGGCGATCTTGGCATCACCGCGCTTGATGGCTTTCAGCAAAAGTGTCTCGCTGCGCCCATGAACGCTGATCAAGGTGGCATCTTGCCAGGGCAGCTTGAGTCGGCTAAAGGCTAGCTGTATGGCGCTGATGTGAGGATGGAAGATCAGTTGTTCAGGCGGGAAGTTAGCGAGCAGTAGACGCCCCAAGCCGAAGAAAAGCGGATCGCCAGAGGTGAGAACAACGATTCGCGTGTCGGGATGGGATTGGTGGCGCGATCGCATTTTTTCAAACGTTTGAATAAAATTGCCAAGCGGCCAGCCTTCCACAGGCGAAGGTGGCTGAAGCAAATAGTCAAACGCCTCTAAATGTCGCAGCCCGCCGACCAACACCGTTGCCGACTCCACTAAGGCAAGTTTTGTTGGCGACAGGCTATCTGCGCCGGTTATGCCCATACCAACGACATGAATCAACGGCAAATCAGTTGTTGCTTCAGTCATCGCTGTCCGAGGATAACTGGCAAGATGACTGTCTCCAAGCGCCTATCATCAGCGCATTCGCGATCGCTGCGGCAACCGCCGAGCCGCCCTTACGCCCTTCTACTAAAATATGAGGCACGCATAGCTGAGCCAGCGCGGCTTTAGACTCCACAACGTTAATAAAGCCCACGGGTGCCCCAATCACCAGAGCGGGTTGCCATTTCTGCTGCCGAATGCCGTCACATAGCGCTAACAGCGCCGTGGGGGCGTTGCCAATGACAAATATTGCCTGCGGCGAGGCGGCAGCACATAGACTCATGCCATCAGCGCTCCGGGTTTGCCCCGGCTGGCTCCTAGTCTGCTTCACAGCATTTACAGCAATATTGATTTGAGGATTCCAGGTCTTTTGGCCGACCGTCGCAATGCCTGCGGCCACCATTGAGACATCGGTAACGAGCATAGGATCGGTGGTGAATGCGGCGTAGGCTGCGGCAAACGGGTCGTGGCTGAACTTAACGAGTTGCGCAAAGTCGAAGTCAGCGGTGGTGTGAATAATTCTTCTAACGACCGCATATTCTGCGGGGGTGAAAGAGTGGGGGCCGATTTCTCGATCAATTTGGGCGAAGCTAGCTTCTGTAATTTCATGCTCTTTGTAAGTGGGCATATCTTTCTAGCTATCGGCCTAGCGATCTGGGGTTTGCTGATCGGTTTCTTCTAAGTAAAACTCGCTGACGTCGAGATCGCCGACCACAATCGGTTCGTATCGAACGGCTCCTTCAACGGTGACAGATTCGCCGACATCGGGGGCATCGCGATCGCTCAGTACCCACAGGCTGCCAGTTTCGTCTTGCACCTGATAGAGCCAACCGTCTAAAACAGCCGATTTCTGAGCAATTTTTCCAGAGATGGTAATGGTGTTGTCAACCTGACCATCCGTGAGCGCATCAATGGCAGTGGCGGGCTGAGAGGAGCGAAAGGCCGGGAGCCGGGCCGGGGCTTCGGCTACGGGGGCTTCTGGGCTGACCTCAGCGGCGGTGCATCCACCCATCATCGTTCCGCTAGCGAGAAGAATGCCTAAACCCACGCTGGCTAAGGTTGCAGAACGCGAGCTAAATAGAGTTGCAAGGCGAGTTAGTAGCATTTTTTAAAGTTTAGGCGCTTCAAGACGTGAGGCAAGAGGTTGAACAAAAGGCTGGCGTGATGAAGTTGACGCGGGATTGGTCGCCATATTACCCACATAGAGTCATTTTTTCATCCGCTGCTTTGGTAATCTGGTGTCAGCGCTCGGATGCGATCGCCTCGATTACTGCGAGCGGTTAGCACGGGTTACCCGCATTTATCGCTCAGATTTATTCGGTCAATAGAGCATTTTAACATTATGGCCCAAATCCTAGATGGGAAGGCGATCGCCAAACAGATTCAGGCCGACCGCGCCCGGAATATTCAAACTTGGCAAGCCCAGTACGGTAGACCGCCGGGATTAGCCGTGCTGATGGTAGGCAACAACCCCGCAAGTGCGGCTTACGTTCGCGGCAAAGAGCGGGCCTGCGAACGGTTGGGCATTGCGTCCTTGGGGCAGCATTTGCCAGAAAAAACAACTTATGAAGCGATCGCCCAAGAAATTCAGTCTCTCAACCAAAATCCCCACGTAGACGGCATTCTCGTTCAGCTACCGCTGCCTGAGCATTTAGATTCTACGGCGCTGCTAGGGCTAATCGACCCAGATAAAGATGTCGATGGGCTGCACCCCACTAATTTGGGCCGACTAGTTAGAGGCGAACCGGGACTCAGAAGCTGTACGCCCTTGGGCATTATGCGCTTGCTCGAAGCCTATAATATTGCGCCCGCTGGAAAACGCGCCGTCGTGATAGGCCGCAGTATTTTGGTCGGCAAACCCATCGGGCTAATGCTGCTAGCAGCTAATGCGACGACGACCTTTGCCCATTCTAAAACTCAAAATTTATCAGAACTGACCCGCTCAGCCGATATTCTAGTAGCAGCCATTGGCATTCCCAACTTTGTCAGCAAGGAAATGGTCAAACCGGATGCTGTCGTTATTGATGTGGGCATCAACCGCATAGAAAATGCGGAAACCGGCAAAGCCCAACTGATCGGCGACGTTGATTTTGCGGCTGTCGAACCGATAGCTTCAGCCATCACGCCCGTGCCCGGCGGCGTCGGTGCTATGACCGTGGCAATGCTACTGGAAAATACGATTTCTAGCTACTGCGATCGCCTCAACATCACTGCTCGCCCTTAGGCATCCCCTTCTCTCCCAATCATCACTCATCACTTATCACTGCCCCATGGTGACCACCAACCTCGACACCCCTAACCTCGACAGCACCCACCCCAACGCCTCTAGCGCTTTCGATCTCAAAGCGTATCTGGCCCAGCAAGCTCAGCAGGTCGAGGCGGCGCTAGATCAATCTTTGCCGATGCGCTATCCCGAGCAAATCTATGAGGCCATGCGCTACTCGCTGCTAGCCGGTGGCAAGCGGCTGAGACCCATTTTGTGCCTGGCAACTTGTAAAATGCTCGGTGCGGCTGAAAGTGTCGCCATGCCTACCGCTTGCGCGTTAGAAATGGTGCATACCATGTCGCTGATTCACGACGACTTGCCCGCGATGGACGACGACGACTACCGCCGCGGCAAGCTCACAAACCACAAGGTCTATGGCGAAGATGTGGCGGTTTTGGCGGGTGATGGGCTGCTGGCCTACGCCTTTGAATATATTGCGACGCAAACTCAAGGGGCCGCCCCTGAGCAAATTTTGAAGGTGATTGCTCAGCTCGGGAAAGCGGTCGGCGCGGATGGCTTAGTCGGCGGTCAGATTGTCGATTTGGCTTCGGAAGGCACTCTCGTCAATGAAGAGACGCTGACCTACATTCACATGCACAAGACAGCGGCGCTGTTAGAGATTTCGGTAACCTCTGGGGCAATGCTGGCGGGCGCGGATGCGATCGCAGTCGAGCAGCTCAGCCGGTATGCACAGCGCATTGGGCTGGCCTTTCAAATTGTGGATGATGTGCTTGATATCACCTCTACGCCCGAAACCTTAGGTAAATCGGTAGGGAAAGACGTGGCGGCACAGAAGGCAACTTATCCTAGTTTGTGGGGATTAGAAGAGTCTCAGCGGCGAGCAGAGCAGCTAATAGTAGAAGCCATCTCAGCTTTGGACAGCTTTGGTGAATCGGCTGAGCCTTTAAGAGCGATCGCCAAATACATCACCGCCCGCACCCACTAACCGCACATTTCTTTTAAGTTCTCTACCCACGCCGCTCCACCTCAGTCTCATGAACGACTTCAATCAAATCTTCGACAATCATGTGCTCTGGGTAGCGTTAGTTGCCTGCCTCACAGCTCAAATTCTCAAGCTCGTCTTCGAGTTTGCTCAACACCGCTCCATTAACCCCAGAGTCCTCGTTGAAACGGGCGGAATGCCTAGCGCTCACTCCGCGTTAGTGACGGCATTAGCCTGCGGGGTCGGGCAAACCATCGGCTGGAATACGCCCGCGTTTGCCGTGACTTCAGTATTTGCAGTCATTGTTATGTACGACGCGGCGGGTGTGCGTCAAGCCGCTGGCAAGCAAGCTAAAGTGCTCAATCAAATTTTAGACGAGCTGTTTCAAGAGCATTCCGAATTTAATCAAGATCGGCTCAAAGAGCTGCTGGGCCACACGCCCGTGCAGGTGATTGTTGGCTCTGCCTTGGGCGTGGTGATTGCCTGGTTGACTGCGCCCATTGCTTAGCGATAGCCACATTGCTAGCTAAATATTGCTAGCTAAATTGATTAACGCATGTCGCTCTAAAAAAAGTGAGCTAAAAACGCGCCACTTCTGGGATCATCCGAACGACCTCTTGAGCATCCACCATAATGGCGGTGGTTTGAGCATCGCTTAGACGCTGTAAGGTGGCGGCAGCGCTGTCCGAGTCGCTGGTGTAGTCGGCTAGCAGGTAGGCTTGCCCTCGGTAGACGGCCAGTCCGACCGGGCGCACTATCTGACTGACGGTATCGGCAATTTCTGGGCGATCGCCATAGTTCACCAAAACGGCATAGCCCGCACCTAGCCGCAACGGCTGATAAGTTTTTGCTCCACTAGTCGAGCTACGAACCGGTTGACCGGCTGATGTCTGGACAGCGGACTGAGGATTCGTTTGAGCGGTGCCATCTGTCGGCTTAGAGACAAAGCTTTCGTAGCCTTCTACCGTATTCATATAGGTGGCCCAGGCATTAGCCGTCTCTAAGCTTGTAAAGCCGCCTGCTCTTACCAGCACTTCGTCTAGATACTGGCAAACCAGCACGGTGTTATCAGCCGGTAGGGCAGCAGCAATCTGACGGCGCTCTGTCTCATTCTCTCCGCGTACGAGCAGCAGGTATTCCTGAGCAGCAGGTGGCGGACAAGCCGGTAGTTTGGACTGCGCCATTGCTCGTATCGGCAGCAGCGCAGTCCCTGGCGTTAAAACCAGTGTGGCAGCGCCCACTGACACAGCAAGAGCTAAGCGAGAGAAAGATAGCATACGAAATTTTAAGAGTTAGGGTGAGCAGCTCAAATCAGGAGACGGCCTCTAAGGACGATAGCGGGTCAGGGATATCATGGCTGGGCGCTTCGAAAGAGCCTGTGGCTACATACTCCAGGCGCAGCTTGAGCCAGGTGATAAACGTTTTGTCGGTGGAGATAATAGCGGCTGCGGGCTGTGGGCATTTGGCCTTGATCGCAGACAGCTCCGAGGCTTCTAGAAAAGCAGGCTGCTTGATTAGCCAGAAGTCTACTTCTTTTTCTTTTGATTGATAGTGGCGATAGCGTTCTTTGAGCACTTCGTCGAGTGGCTCTTCTTCTAATAGAAAGCGCTGACTAGCCGCCACGTAGTAATAGGTTGTCATTGTTTTAATTGAAAGCGTCCAGGCGGGCAAATGCCTGATTAGATTATCTCACGATGACGCGACCTGCCAAAAAGACTGTGCCACTGTAGCAAATCTAGTAAATCCAATAGATCTAGTAAATTTGAGGGGCTGACCCAAACATGGCAAATCTAAAAGTCTATCCGGCCAGAAGGGACAGTGCTAAGCTCGGGCGCTCTAGACGGTTCTATCGGTTCTAAGACGCCTTCAATATCCACTTCTAGCTTGAGATTGACATCAGCAGCGTTGATAATCGCCCCTAGTAGTCGCACATCGTCGCTTAGCTCTAGCGCTTCTATCGCGGTGTTGAGCACGGCTTTTTCGGTAATGCCGGGGCGGGTGACCAACACGATGCCGTCTGTTTGTTCTTCTAGCAGTAGGGCATCGTCGCAGCGCGTGAGGGAGGGCGTATCGAGAATGACCATGTCGAAGCGGGCGCGCGCGTCTTTTAAGAATTGCTGCATTTCGCTAGATTCGATAATGGCGGCTGGCTGACGCTGGGGGCCGGGCGAGGCGCAAATATAAAGGTTTTCTACGTGGGAAACCATTTGCAGGTGTTCGCCTACATGGCCGCTGTAGTAGCGCAGTGGCTCTAACATCGCTTGAGCATGGATGGGGAGTCCTAGTATTTCGGATTTTGAGGCTGATCTTAAATCGGCTTCGACTAGGAGTGTCCGCCGACCGGCTCTAGCCGAAGCGATCGCCAAATTATAAGCACTGACGCTTTTGCCCGCTTGCGATCGCGTACTCGTCAGCACAACCATTCGAGGGCCAATCGCACTTTCTTCTGTACCGACCAAGCGCAACCGGCTCAAAAACCGCTCGTAGCTGGCACTATAAAGCGAATCGGGCTGAACTAATACCGGGACAGCACCGGGCGATCGCGTCTTCATCGCCGGGATTATTCCTAGCATCGGCACTTCTTGATTTTGCAACAGACCTTCTAGCTCTTCGGCCGTGCGCACGGTGCCATCCAGCATATCTAGCAAATAGACAACGCCAGCGCCGACGACTAACCCGCCCACTCCTCCAGCGAGCAAAATTATCCAGGCAGCAGCTTGCTCATTCGGAGCCTGTATCGTGAAGGCAGGCACCGCCATCGATAAGCTGCTAACCGTTTCAGCCTGGGCCACCTGAGCATCTACCTGCCGTGCCCGTAGCTGATCGTAAAGCGCTCGTCGCCTGACCGTCTCACTCGCTAGGCGATCGCGCTCTAACTGCTTGTTGGGCAGCGTAGAATATTCCTGCTGCAAAGACTGCTCCGACTGGCTAATCACCGCTTGCTGACTCAGCAGAGCTTCCCGTTGAGTATCGAGCGAAACAAGCTGATTGGCTAAGGCCGCCCTAGCCGGATCCAAATTGGTCTGAGCATTACCCGGAATCGTCGCAACGGTGCCATCCCCTTTCAGCACGCTATTTGTCCGCTCTTGCAATCTGGCGCGTAAGGCATTCCAATTGCCTTGCAGCTCTTGCATAGAGGGATGCAGTTCCTTAAACCCCTGTTCTCGGAGCAGCGCTTGCTGGGTTTCTACCTCATAAATTTGCGCTCTTAGCTGGGCTACAGACGGATCTGCGCTTAGAGCAGAAGAAGCATAAGCCTCTTGAGGCGACATACCCAACTGATTTTGAATGCTTTGAATTTGCGCATCAATTCCCGCCAACGTAATGTTATTTGTCCTTAGCTGCTGCTGGCTACCGGCAATGGCGCTAAGCAAACTGCCATCTATCGCCGACGAAATAGCCGGGCCTTCGCGCCGGTCATAGCTCTCTAGCTCATTTTCAGCCGTTTTTAATTCACTGGCAATCTCGGGTACGCGTCGATCTAGCGCCTCGGTAATATTCGTCAGCGTTTGGCGGTTGGTAATTTGGCTCAGCTGAATCATGCCCTCAATCAGCACGTTCAAAACCAGCTCGGTCACTTTCGGATCTGTCCCTCCATAGCGCACCGTCACCTGCTGAGTAAGTGTCGTAATATCTTTCGCATCGCCAGCGGCTACTACGGTAACTTTGGTGTTTTCTCTGATTTGTGCGGGCGTTAGTTTAGTACCCTGCGCTTCTAGCTTTCTAGAAACCTCCTGTAGCAAAACGCCCGAAAGCAGCGAGTCCTCATTAATTAGCAGCTTGCCCTGGTTCTGTACCTCTCCCGTAACATTGGCAAACACCACCTGCGGCGAATTACCCACCAAAACGCTTTCAGAATAATATTGGGGCGGTGGCGCTGGCCGAAAAGCCGCCAAACTAGACAAGCCCAAAATAGACAAAAAGGTAAATAGGCCCGGCCACTTATAGCGGTCTAGGGCAAGCAGATAGCGTTTGATAAAGGGGGATGCCATAAGCTTTCAAGAAAATTGGCGAAGATTGGCGAAGAAGATTATCTAGCAGAAAACAGAAATCGAGTGTCCAGAATCGCTACTGAAGCGGCGAGCCGTCGAAAAAGGCGTCGTTGATGAAGTTGGTAAAGCCAAAAACATCTTGGAAGGGCCGCGTGATCGTTTGCAGCGCGTACGACAGTCGGCCCACCAAGTTTCGTCCGACCACAATGACATCGCTGTCTTCGAGGGGTGGGTTTTGAGTGATATCACCGGTTATGGCTCCTTTAGCATCGAGGCCAACGGTAATCGCTCTGCCGGTTTCGGGGTCGTAGCGGATGAGGGCGACGTTGCCCAGGTTCGCGGTGTCGGCATTGACGCCTAGCAGCGAGACGGCATCGACAAAGGTGCTGCCATTGTTAAGGTTGAGGGTGCCTACACTGCTTCTGCCGCCCGCGTAGTTGATAAAGCGAACGTTGATCACCGGTTGGGCCAGCGTAGAGCGAGCTACCAAAAAGCGATCGTATTCGTCTAGCTGACTGGCGTCTAGCTCTGGAATAACAACGACATCACCATCTTCTAGGCGCACATTCGGTAGCGGACTCCCTGCTTTGAGCGGCGTAAATAAATCGACGTTAATTGTTTCTTCTTGGAGCATGCCGTTACGCCTGATCTGGCGCTGCACCTGAATGGCTCGTAAGTCTGAGGTGCGCATGGCCCCGCCCGCCGTGAGCAAGGCAGTCGCAACGCTAGGATCTTGCAACGGGTAGAATCCGGGTCTTTGCACGGAGCCTAAAATAGTTACCTCAACGCCTCTTGGGGCGACGAGCGTTAGGGCGACGGAGGTGCGGCTAATGTCTACATATTGGTTGTAGATGTTGCGCAAGGTTGTTTCTGCTTCAGGCAGGGTTTGGCCCTCCAAAGACACGGCACCTTGTATGGGCACAACGACTTTGCTCTGTAAGTCGAGCGTGGCCTGAAAGCTGAGATCGGGATAGCGCTGAACACTGACAAAAATGCCGTCGCCTGGCCCTAAGTGGTAGTGGTTGAAGTCGGCAGGTGGGGCGATCGCACCAGGAGAGACAGGCGCACCAGGAAAACCAGGCGCACTAGGCGCGGGCGTAACACGGGCGTCTCTAATGTCTCTAGAAGTGGGCGCGGGCAGCGAAGAGGGAGCCAGTACGGGAAGATTGTCTTTGGGGTTGATTGAGGGCGTATTTTCAGTGCCTTGAGCAGCCAGCGGGGGAGAGAGGGCGATCGCTAGCCCAACTAGCCAAACCATCGTCGATAGCCGCTGGCCCGTCTGCTTTAGACAGTTGCTAGGATTGAGATAGTCGCTAGGGCCGGATAAATCGTTATTCATAACCAAATCGTGAATAGCGTGAAGAACGAGAGTTGTTAGGGAAAGAGATTCGGTATCGAAATAGATAAAGAGGCTGCCAAAAACGTTAAGACGGCTTTGTGTCTAGAAGCGCCTTGTCTGAAAATACGGTGTCTAATAATGTGGTCTGAACGGTTTTTCCCAGAGACTCGGCCATCGCTCGGTGTAAAGAAATATCGCCAAAGGGTTCAATGGGTAACCACAGGCTGACCGCCACCCAGGGCGTTCTTTGATTGTGCTTCCACTGCGCGATCTGATCGATCCAAAACCAGCTTGCCGGGGAGGCACTGCCGCCAGTAGGCCAAGCGTACCACTGCAAAATGGCGTAGGTTTGGTTTTGGTTCCAGGCGCGGAAAAAGTCGCTGCTAACCTGGACGGACTGGGCGCTCTTTGAGACTGGAACGGAGACTGGGATGCTGCGTGAAGCCGAAAAGAACAGCTTTTGACGATGGTCTGTTTTCCAACGCTGGGAGCCTTGAATATCCATCCATTCGACTTCGGGCTGGTCGGCGTACCAAACCTGCGATCGCAATAATAAAAAGATGTCATTAGGATCTTCTGGAGCGATCGCTCGTCTAGTTTCCGGTTCGGCAGTAAGCTGCTGAATTGACCAGGTTTGGCCGCCTAACTTAGTTGTGGTTTGATCCTGGGTTTGCCAACCTGGAATCGTCAGCCCCTGCGCTTTAACCGCAATCAGCGCCGACTTATAGGGCACCGTGGGATTATTGGCCCAGGGCCAGTCGCTCAGATAGCGAGGCAGCGCCCCGACAACCACAAACAGCGCCAGGATTGCCGCGACTAAAAACGGGACAAAAGCATTTTTTGACGCTTTTTTAGACAGGATAGGAGCAGGCAGAGTAGGAGAAGACACAATAGGTAAAGGCTGCTAAAGATGAGCTGAGGACTGAAGAATGCCAGCGCTGGGGCTAAAGCGGCTCAAAAGAAATCTCGCGGGGGTGGTTTAGGCGGCAGAGGTGGAGCGCTAAGATCAGCCTGATTGGGTCTGAGGCTTGAGGGGGTGTTAGCTATTTCTGCGCGATCGCCCTGGGCCATCCTATTCAAGCTGCTGGGCACGTAGTTTTCTAGCAGACTGACCAGGAAAACTAGCAGACCTAGCATCGCCGCTGAGTAGAGATCGCCACCCCAGCTATCGTGCAACCAGTCAAAGGCAGCGTTCATGTCTGATCCGTGAAAGAAGCTCAGCAGGGTATTCCGCACGATGTTTCCCACAATGCTAATGACCAAAATGCCCCCAAAAAAGAGCGCTGTTCTCAGTTTCGATTGGTTAAGGCCCGTCCAATAGACCAAAATGAGGCCCGTATAGAGACTGGTGAACAGCATTTTGAGTCCGGCGCAGTGAGGCGCAACCTCTACGAGCTGATTACCGACGGTGAGATAGATGCCATCGACCTGCACGTCCATGTTGATCTGGAGCAAGATAAACCCGGCCACAGCAGCAATAAAGCCCTGGAGGGGCAGTATGTAGGGTTCCATTAAATACGGGAGCTGCGTAGGCGTAGAGAGCAGAACCAGTATCCAGGGAAAGGCATTGAGCTTGAACCCGGCCCAGCCTTTCAGCGATAGCAGTAGGCCCGCTAGCAGCAGCGGCAGCGAAAGATTGATCATATCGACCAGACTGCTGCTGTAGAAAACGGCGGCGATCGCAAGCAAAAGCAATCCTAGCCAGTGAATTTGATCGGGTAGAGACTGCCATTGCGATCGCCTTTCCCACACTAAATAGGCAGCAAAAGGAATCCCTAGCAGTCCGTGGCTAAAGTACTCATGCTGAATACTAATAGATTTGTTTAGCCAGCCTTCTACCCAGTGCGCCAGCAGCGGCCCGTACAGCAGTACGACTAGCCCAAGGATGATCCACGCTAAGGGAATGGGGGGTTTGGATTTGGAAGCTAGCATCGCAGGGGAGACCAGAAGACGGCGTATTTGTACAGTGTTGTAGACGGGTAAAACCCTCGTGAGATCCTCAGATCCTCGAATCCTCAGACCCTCAGCTTGCAATCTGCCGCTTGGTGCCCGCCGCAACCGGTTCGCGAGTAGCCGCACTAGCCGCACTGATGGCTGAGCCAATCGCACCCACGACGCGGTCTACCTGCGCAGAGGTAAGTCCGGGGTACATCGGCAAGGATAGAATTTCCTGACTGAGCGCTTCTGCATAGGGAAAGTCGCCCGGCTGATGCCCTAGTGATGCAAAGGCGGGCTGAAGATGGCAAGGAATTGGGTAGTGAATGCCGGTTTGGATACCTTGAGCATTCAGTTCCTGCTGTAGAAGGTTGCGATCTACGGGGCAGTCGGCGGTGACTTTGATGACGTAGAGGTGATAGACATGTCCTGGCCCGCTGACGTTGGTCATGGGGACAATGCCTTTTTGAGCGAGAGGGGCGATCGCTGTGTCGTAGTAACGGGCGAGCTGATTACGCGCTTGGTTCCAGGCTTCTAGATGGGGCAGCTTGAGCTGGAGGATGCCTGCTTGTACCGTATCTAGTCGGCTATTCACGCCGCCCGGCTCGGTGTGGAAATATTTACGGGTGGCTCCGTAGTTGCGCAGCGATCGCACCGTTT
>JBBSOB010000129.1:0-12927 GCA_038260205.1 Phormidesmidales cyanobacterium | reverse complement strand
TCGGATCACGGTGGTTTCTATCGGAGGTGCCTTTGAGGGTAGAGAAGGGTTTAATAATGCCGAGCATGTCTATCATTTTTATGGTGATAGAGATCGGGTGACCGATTTGCCTCACGTTCTTTTTCCGGCTAGATGGCCCTGGGTGGTGGGTTCTCCCGTCAACCAAGCGCAGCAGCAGCAGCGATACACGGTGTGCAATTCAGGCACTTCAGATCATACTGGCTCGGAAGGCTATTTTGGCGAGGCGATCGCTTTCAATAACACTTCTTACTTAGAACAAACCTTGGAAGAAGTCGATCAGCTACCGCTCTGGTCTCTTGATCGGCCTTTAACGTCAGAATGTCCGAAAAAAAGGTAAGCACCGAGTCGCGATCTAGAGCAACAAGTTCTTTTAAGTCGCGCTACTGCAAAGGTGCTACCAACCGGGCCGACTGAATAGCTAATCTAGAGAGCCAAGAGCGCTCTGCATATTTAGAATAATCAACTAGCTCTGATGCGGCTAAGTCATCTTTCATCATGGCTTCTACCGCTTGCACAAACTCACCTTTGGTCACGTAGGCCATGATCTCAAAGTTCAGTAGGAAAGACCGATTGTCTAAATTAGTGGTTCCTACTCCGGCTAGGTCGTTGTCAATTAGAAATATCTTTTGGTGCATAAAGCCGGTGCGATAGCGATAGAGCTTGATGCCCGTGTTTTGTAGCCCTGTGTAATAGGAAAAAGAACAGAGATAAGCAATCAATTGATCAGGGTTTTTAGGTAGAATAATTCGCACGTCAACGCCTCTTAGCACCGCCATCTTTAAGGCGGCGAGCGTCGGTTCGTCTGGGACAAAATAAGGGCTGGCAATCCATATCCGCCTTTTCGCTAGAGCGATCGCACTAGCTACAAATAAAGTGCAGGACTGATGGCGATCTGACGGCCCCGTGGGTAATACAATAATGTTTTCAGAGCCGACTGGCTCGATCTCCCAATTGACGACCGGAAACTCCCGATTTGCCCAAAACCAGTCTTTAGAAAAGGAGATCTGTAATACCTTTGTGGCTGGCCCTTCAATCTGCATATGGGTATCTCGCCAGGGGCCATATTTAGGATTTTTGCCTTGGTATTCGTCGCCAATATTTAGACCACCCACAAACCCGATATGCCCGTCAATCACAACGACCTTGCGGTGATTGCGAAAGTTAAACTGAAAGCGATTATTCTTTCCTAGCGTGCTGCGAAATGCCGCAATCTGAATGCTCGCTTGCTGGCAGGTTTTAATATAGGCCGATGACATTTTGCTAGAGCCAATTTTGTCGTACAGAACGTAAACGCTAACGCCCTGCTGCGCTTTTTCTACCAGTGCTCGCAGACACCTTCGACCGGCTTCGTCGTCATTGATGATGTAGAACTGGAAGAGAACATAGGACTGTGCGGTTTCAATTGCTGCTATTAAAGCTTCGTAGGTGCGATCGCCATCAATCAATAGGCGAGTACGATTGCCGCCCAAAAAAGGAAACTTGTCTAGCGCTTTAGCCAAGGGGCCTAATGACGCAATCTCTTGAGGGGCCTCTACCGCATGGGCGTTAATCTTTTGATAAATTTCGTCTGCCTGCACGCGGTACTGTTTATCAATTTCTTGATAGACTTCTTCGTAGCCATTAAACTTGCGCCGACCAAAGACCCAGTAAAGCGGAATAGCGATCCATGGAAACAAACATAGGGCTAAGACCCAAGCTGTTGCGCTTTGGGGCGATCGCACATTCATAATGGCATCAACCGCGTTCAGCACGCCTAAAATCTGTACGCCGGTAACTACGACAGCAATGAGTGAAGTATTCATGGCAGTAAGGCAGCTATAAAGAGAGTCTCTTGAGAAGATGCTATCGCAAATAGCATCACCGAAAACTCAAATCTGATCCCATAGCTCGCTCAGCGTTATAACTTTGTAGCCTTGTTTATGAAGTTCTGTGAGAATGAGTGGCAACGCTCTAGCTGTTTGCTCACAGCGCTCTAGCGAACCCCCGTGAAGCACCAAAATCGAGCCAGGAAAAAAATGCTGGCTTGCATACCAAGCCGTAAATTCAGCATCGTGAGTCGGTTTGAAGGTATCTACCGGCAGCATAGAAGCCAGCGCAAATCGGGGGACATAGCCCGGCATCTCCTTCAGAGTGCGCAGCATCGCCTTGTTGTACAATCCTCGCCCTGGGCGATACCATCTCAAGGGATGCTGCGATGGGCTGATAATCTGTTGCGTAATGAGCTGATGAGCCTCTTTGAACTGGGCATCAAAGGCTGCTGGCTTCAGTAGCGCAGTCGTCTCGTCCGCTGTTCCGTGATTAGCAATTTCGTGTCCTTGCTCAAGGATGCGAGCGAGCAGGTTGCTCTGGTTGCTTAGATGGCTGCTGATAATGAAAAAAGTGGCTCGAGCGCGATCGCTAGTTTTTTCCAGGCTTTGGTTGTGAGCGGCGATCGCATCCAAGATCAGCTGAGATGAGGCATCATCCCGCTCACCCGGCGTCGGCATATCATCAATGGTTAGCGCGATCGCCTTTTCAGACGTTGGTTTATAAAACAAGCCTTCTGGAAACAGGCGCGCCACCTGCTTGACCAGTCGCTGCCGAGACGTTTTTGTCGTAACTATCTGTGTCAAAATTCGATTGCCCGTGTATTCATCAGCCTAGCCGCAATGTCAAATAATACCGTTAATGATGACAGACTTAACACGCTGATAGACGGTATTTTTGCCATCGTTTTGACCCTCTTAGTCCTGGATATTAGAGTCCCTGAAGCCACCTCAGAAGCGGCATTGCTCAATCAAATTGCGGCTCTATGGCCCCAATTTTTCTCCTATATACTCAGCTTCGTTATCTTAGGACTGTTTTGGATAGGCCACCAGCTAGAAGCTCGCTATATCCGCATATCAGACGATGTTCATATCTGGCTCAGCCTAATTTTTATGCTGTTTATTGCGCTAGTGCCCTTCTCCTCCTCACTGCTAGGCGCTCAGCCTCGTAGCCAGGTCGCTGTTATTATCTATAGCACCAACATTCTAGCCGCTAGTCTCTTGCGCTACATTCACTGGCGCTACGCCAGCCACCAGCACCGCCTGATCGACCGGCGTTTGAGCGCTAAGCTGATTTCCGCCACGAGCCGGACGTTTCTTTCGACGCCCTTGATGTGTTTATTAGCGATCGCCTGCTCCTTCATCAGCGTCAAGCTCAGCCTAATTCTCCTCACCGTCACCAACACCAACATTTTTCTTAGAATCGGCTACTTCTTTCGCCATCGCGTCAATCGCTAGCGCGCTCAAACTTCATCATAGATTCAATAAGGTTTCAGAAAACTTGCTGTAAGTAGAGCGTCGGCAGAGTAGAACATAGGTGGAGCGATAAAATAGGCCCACTGTAAGCGTCACCCACGTCTATTGCCCGTATTTCGCTTGTAAACGTTTCTACCCATCAGTTTAATGCGTCAGATCCAGTTCACCAGAAAGGCAATTAAAGACTTACAAAAGCTACAGTCATCCGGCGCTTCTGTAATTCCTAAGCGACTGCTTCATCAATTAGCCAAGACCAGCGAAGGAGATAAGTTTGCACACACCATACATCTCAGTGGATATGCCCGCCTTTGGAGATCCCGTATAGATTTAGATGGTGGCAGTTCGCTAAGACTCGTTTGGACCGAGAACACAAAAGATAGTTCCATTCGGTTCCTATATGCCGCTCAGCGAGATGACGACACCTATGCATTTGACCTCAAACAGCTTCCCAAAGAACCCGCCTATTTATGGCAAGGCGGATCAGATGCTGACTGGACGCTATTTATGAATGGCGCATACAATGCCAGCCCAATTCTTACCGAGCAACAACAATTAACCAGCAGTAAAGTCGGAAAAGACAATAAATATAACAGCTATAACGCCCATGGGGTAGACCCTCGAATTGGGTTTTTTGCTCATATTACCCAAAGCCCACCGGGCACCGGCAAAACGATTATGGCAGCAGCGCGTGCTTGCGAGCTGTACCAATCTGGATGGAACGTTGTTTTTCTACTACCCCAGCGTCTGATAGAAGATGTAAAAAGCTTTCGCTGTATGCAATCGATCCCTTCTGACCCAAGGCAGGGTTTCTTCTGCGGCACTTTTCAAGATTGGGTCTCGCGCTTTTCCCCCGACTTATCGCAGTCATCGCTCTCTCTCGAAGATGAGCTGCGTATTCTTCAAACCCTAGCGGATCGCGCGGCACGCTCGAACCAAAAGCTAAAGCGCCAGAACATAGGGCTAAGAGATCTCATTCTGTTTCAAGCGTTTGTTCTCGATAAAAAATTAGAGCAGCATAAAAATTCTGTTTATAAAGAGAATCAGTCCCGGATCGAGATCCTTAAAAATATCAAATCAAAATGGTGGGATCAAGAATTCTCGAAGCTAGGAAAAAAATCTCGTTCTAACATTGCGCAGGATCTTAATCAGGAATGGAAGCAGGCTGCCACTAGCACTTTAACAGCGGAAAAAGTCGGTAGCATTATTATTGTTGATGAGGCTCAAGATTACTTGACTAGCGAGATAGAAGCGCTCAAACAATTGTGTAAGCGGTTGCATAGCGCTAGTCATCCGACTCATCTGTGGCTACTAGGCGATCTCAATCAAAGAATCATGCCAGTTGATTTTGACTGGGGAATGCTAGGACTCGTAAAGAGTGAGATAACAGACTGGCAGTGCTTTCGCAATTCAAAGCATATTTTGCAGTTTAGTAATCTTTTACTTTCTCCCGTAATAGAAGCCTCCCATCGGCAGAGTGCGAGACTTCCCCAGCAGCCAGCAGACCCTGATAAAGCCTACGAAGATGGCGAACCGGTCAGGCTAGTCGTCTATTCAGATCAAGCTTCAGCGGAAGGCTTTTTAAGCAAGCTCTCACAGTCAATAGGTGTCGGCCCTAATACCATTCAAGAGAGCAGGTCGCTGTTTCATAAACTCGCCAGTCGAGTTAAGATTCTGACGACCGAAACCTACCAATCGCAGCACAGCGACGAGTTAGACTTCTTCAACGTTCATGAGGCGAAGGGCAGAGAATTTGATGCCTGCATTGCCTTCAACATTTTTACCTTTGTGGGTCAATCGCCTGCTTCTGAAGATTGGTGGCAGTGGTACACCTTGCTAACTCGAACGCGTTCTCGCCTGTTAGTCGTTGTGACACAGGCGCAGTATGAACTGCTCAAAACGCATGTGCCCGAGATTCTATCTCGGTGCGATCAGAGTCAAAGTGATATTAACTGGTTATGTCGATGGATTCGCTCAGAAAGCAACGACGTTACATTTACAACCGCAGAAAAAGAGAACGATGCTACCTTTGCGATCGCAGAAAAAGAAATTGTGAAACGCTATCTGTTCAGTGCGCTTAGAAAAGAACACCCTCTGCTCTATTGGGATACCTATCAGGTGCTAGATGAGCTGAACATACGCGGAAAAGATCGCACAGCGCTGGAAGAAGAAATGATCCAGCTAATGCAACAGCATTTTTCTGACGATCTAATCGCAGCAGAGCTTAAAGCGATTGAGAAAACGGTGAACAGCCCTATTCTCACGTCGCTTTTGCTTCGCGCAATGGGAGAGTATTGGGGAGCCGTACGAGCTATAGACGCCCTAAAAACGACCGATCCAAACGAACACGAGCGGATTGTCGAAGCCATTGCAGAGATGCTTGAAGCAAATGCGCTGTGCGTCGAGGCAGCAAGGCTAAGACATCAAACGCTAAAGGTTCCTTACCCAGCTCACTTTCCTTTCCCTGAAGCTGCCCAGACGGAAGGAAATTTTGTAGAGGTTTTAGTGAACATTCTTAAGCACAATTTTCAGATAAAAATAGGATATTGACATGAAAACGACCAGCGATTTAGAAATGTGGAAGTCTTTAGAAACCTTGGAGGGTTTGATAACCGGCGGAATTGGTAAGGTTGAAGCTTTGCTGCAAGATGTGTGGGACGAAGAAACTCTGGTACAGACCAGATCGGAGCTTGTGCAGACTAGAGATGAGCTTCAACAATCTCGTAAGGCGCTTACAAACAATCAGCGCAAAGCTAAACAAGAGCGTGAAGCGCTTGAATCCGCATTATCAGCGGCCTTGGCACAAAAGGCGTCGTTAGCGCAATCGGGTTCTGAGTATGGACAGCTCTGTTCGGATATTGCTCAGCAGGCACAGCGAGGACAGGCGTGTTTGTCTTCGCTGACTAGTTCAATACAAAGTGCAGAGCAGACGAATACTCAAATCAACGCAGCCCTTCGGCGGGTAGAAGCAGCCCGGCAGGAAATATCCGCTGTAGACGAGAAATATCGAGAAGCCGTTGAGTTAAAGGCTCAGATCGCAACTATCGCTGATTTGATGGGTGACTATCAGTCGTTTGAGGCGTTAATCCTATCGCTTGGAACCGCGACAGCAAGGCTTCAAGATGAGCAGGCTGCCGCACAAATTAGAATTCAGGCCGCGCTAGACCCCGTGGATCGTAAGGTTAACCGCTTGATTATGGCTCAGTGCGCACCCTGGTGGTGGCCTAGCAACTGGTGGTGGAAAACAAAGGTTAGCTTCACCGCAAAGCGGATGTCACCCGATCAAAACGGTACGAAGCCGTTCCCTTAGGCTTTACTCAAGGTTGCTGAGTCTTCTACTCTTCGACTTTGTAGGTAGCGTATACGTTGAAGATGACCGTAATCTCTGAAGACGCTGAGTTGTAGTTCTCAAAACCAACTAGACTACCGTCACCCTCGTTTAAAATTTTGTCCAAATCCGTTGGGCAAGTGAGATTAGCAGCGCCGTAATAGCTAAAGTTAGGCCCTTCGCCGATCGCTGATAATGTTCCTAGCTTTAGATCGGCAGCTTCTGCTAATAAAACGGCTCGCTCTTTCGCATCGGCAACCGCCCGATTCCGTGCGGTGCTTTCTATTCCCCCGCAGCTATCTGTCGCATAAATTACGCTCGCGGGATTTGCCGAAAATTTCCCGTCTTCTATCGCAGTTTTGGCCGCAATACTTCTAATTTTATCGACGCGATCGCGCGTGGGATTTTTTAGCTTTACCGTCATCTGCAAATACTGATAATCGTAATATTTTTGCGAGACCTGAATATCGTAGGCAATGCCCTCAGCCTTAACCGCATCCACAATGTTTTGAATATCGGAAGGTTGAGGAATCTTTATAGGTGTCACTAGCTCGCCCGTTTCTGAGTACTCAGGATACGAGTTGGACACATACGTAAAAACAATTGCCGCACTAGTGGCGGTTACAGAAGCTTTGCCCTCTCCTACAACAGAAATGGTTTGCGGCTGTAGCGAAGCCGTCTGAGAAGCCACTTGAGCTAACTGAAGTGGGTTGGCATATCCTGCTTTAGGCCAGGCAGTGCCCATCGTTAGCGCGATCGCTGTTCCCATAGAGCCAGCAAACAAACTCTTTTTAAGCCAGATAGTTAACATAATTTACGCTAATAACAAATAGTAGGGGTGACAAATAGAAAGTATTAAACAGCTTTGTAGATATTAATTTGTAGATATCAACTTGCAGATATTAGTTTATAGACATTAATGCTAAACCCGGTTTAGCCTAAAATCTCCAGTTATTTCCAGTTATGTTCAGCTATTAGGCATTAGCCTCTGATGAATCTGCCTCTGCGCGAGATGATTCGTGGCGCTTTTGGTGCCAGTTCCACGCATGTTCAATAATTTGACTTAGATCGGAATATAAAGGTTTCCATCCAAGTACTCGCTGAGCCTTTTCACTAGATCCTACCAAAACAGGTGGATCGCCTGCTCGCCTACTTTCCTCCACAATAGAAATCTTTTTGCCAGTGACTTGTTTAGCCGTTTCAATCACCTCTCTGACTGAAAAACCGCTGCCATTGCCTAAATTGAAGACATCAGAGCCATGGCCTTCAAACAAGTATTTGAGTCCTAAAACATGGGCCTCTGCTAAGTCGCTGACATGAATATAGTCGCGAATGCAGGTGCCGTCTGGCGTGGGATAGTCTGTCCCAAAAATGCTGATAGCCTCTCTGTGGCCCAGCGCCGTTTGCAGCACCAATGGAATGAGATGTGTTTCTGGCGAATGATCTTCTCCTAGCTGCCCTTTTGGATCGCTACCTGCCGCATTGAAATATCGAAAAATAACCGACTTGAGGCTATGAGCCGTATCAAAGTCTCGCAGCATTCTCTCCACGGTGAGCTTGGTAAAACCATACGGATTGATAGGATTTTGCGGCTGAGATTCTATAATAGGAACCTCTTTGGGTTCTCCGTAAGTGGCGCAGGTAGAAGAAAATACAATCTGACTAACGCTAGAATCTCTCATTGCTTCTAGTAGTGTTAATGTGCCGACTACATTGTTTCTATAATACTTCCCTGGATTGCTGCAAGACTCGCCAACATACGCATAGGCGGCAAAATGCACGACCGCAGACACCTGACGCGACTGAAAGATATTGCATAGCAGCTCGTAGTCGCTAATATCTCCTACAATTAGCTCAACGCCTAGCACCTCTTCAACCAGGTCTCGGTGGCCATATTCTAAATTGTCTAATACTAAGACCTTACAGCCTTTCTCTCGCAAGGATAAAACCGTATGCGAGCCAATATAACCAGCGCCGCCTGTGACTAAAACTGTTTGGTTGGAAAGTACCATAGATGTTGAGAACTACAGAAGTCGGTAAAATACAGTGTACTGCTTTGGTCTTGTCGTCTCCGGAAAGTCTCTAGCCGTAGGTGCAGCTAAGACGGAAGACGATGCCATAAATGAGTGTGAGCCTTGTTAGCCGTTGAGATTCACCACGGTAATGCTCCTTATATAATGCCCTAGAGATGCGCGATTAAGACCAACGATGAGACAGGACAGGATACGGGCCATGACACAGGCCATGACACGGGCTACGAGCCGGACTGAGTCGTGCTAGATTGGGCGGCATTAGCAGATGAACTTAGCAGATGAACTCAGGAGATGAGACGTAATGAGCGAGAAGGTTTCAGTAGCAGATACCTATGACTGGTTCGATCCGCTGTATGCTCAAGCCGATGGGGATGCCACGCAAGTTCCCTGGGCTTTGTCGGGGCCTGCGCCTGCGCTAGCGGACTGGCTAACGAGGAATCGGGGCCAGGGACGTTCGGCGGTGGTGGTGGGATGTGGTTTGGGCGATGATGCTGAGGCGTTGGCGGCGGCTGGTTTTGAGGTGACGGCGTTTGATGTGGCAAAGAGTGCGATCGCCTGGGCTAAACAGCGATTCCCTCATTCTCCGGTCACTTACGCTGCGGCCGATTTGTTTGATTTACCGGCGGACTGGCAGGGTAAATTCGATCTGGTGTTTGAGTTTCGCACGCTGCAGGCGCTGCCCATAGCCGTGCGGACTGAGGCGATTGAGCAGGTGGCGTCGTTGGCAAAACCTGGTGGGACTGTGCTGGTAATTACCTACACTCGCGAATCTGAGGAAGCGCCTGATGATGGCCCGCCCTGGCCGCTTTCTGAGCCGGAGCTGGCACATTTTGAAACGATGGGATTGAGTGCGATCGCCCGAGATCGATTTCAAAAAAAAGGCAGTCGGTTTGGCGATCGCCTCCGAATCCAGTACCAAGTTCCTGGCTAATCAGAAACGGCTAGTTTGTACCCGCTTGGCTAAGCCTGAGCCGAAATTTTTGCTCTTTTGCGTTTGTAAAACTGAGAGGCGGCAATGCCAAAGCTGTATAGAATTCCTGCATTACTGCTAGCACCAACGGCTGCACCCACCAACGGAATCAGTTCGACAACGCTTAAACCCGTTTTAACCGCGCTGGAGGTGCCCAGCGAAAGCGCAAAGATGGCGAGAGCTTCTCCTTTGCGAGCTGGCTCGTTGACATCAAAGTCGTAGGCGGCAGCGATGCGGTACAGCATTTCGGATTGGAGCGAGGCAACGGCGGCCAAGTCTATGGCAAACAGGCCCAGCGCGACCGGTGGAATAATATTCGTGGCTAGGCCAATGCCGCCCGCTTTGAGGGTGCTATCTACAATGATGTGATGCGCCAAATCTTCGGCAGAGTCGGTGGGATACTTGAGCTTGAGTTTGGCGATATCGGCGCGGGCTTTTTCCTTGTCTACTCGGCCTAAGGCGCTAGTTAGCCAGCCCAGCCCAGGAACTTTGGCAACGTAGTCTATGACCGGATTGTCGGCGATGGGCTGAAGAGTGTCGCCGACGCTTTCGGTGGTTTGTTCTAGTGCGGTATGTGCGCTTTCGGCAGCGGCTTTACCGAAAAAACTAGTGGCTTCTTGGGTCGCGTTGCTCACCTTGTTGAAAATTTGAGTGCCTACGGCAGACATCAAACCGCCGAGCTGTTCGGCATTGGCCAGGGTTTGATTGAAGGTCTCGGAGGCTCGGTTGGAAGAGTTGGGCATAGCTATAGAACGCTAGAGCGCTGAAATCTGCGCACGATCTTAAGTGTTTTAAACAAAATAACGCTCTGCACTGAGAGGTGTTTTCTAGGAATCGTGCGGGAACGGATAGAAAATATTTTTCCCTGCTCAGTTTTGCGATCGCTTCCCCAATCGACGCCGCAAATAAGCCCTGTTAAAAATGCAGCTTGGCTCTACGCTAATGAACTGGCGTTGGAGTATCTGGCTCTAGAACAGATGGTGCCGGATACTATTTACTTCAGATAATATTTGTTTAAGGAGCCGTAGCGATGAGTTGGCGAATCGAAAGCTGATTGATTAAACGATGCCCTGTCTGATTGGCGGTTGTCCGATTATTTGCCATTTTTTTGGCTTCGGGTTTGCTCACTTGTCCGGTAGCCGGATTATTGGAGAGCCAGGTTCTGCTGTCTTCTGTCCATGCGCTGGCTGCAATTGTCCACTCCCCTATTGAAAAGCTGTGAATAACACTCAATCCCACAATTGCTAGTGTTAACCTTGTTGCTTTTCCTAGTCTCCTGAGCGACATTAAATCTCCCTGTGCGCTTGTACTCCTTTAGCATACAGTATTCCAGCGATTTAGTCACCTCTCTTTACCTGCGATCGCCCGCCAAAGAGATTAAGCACCGTCATATTCTTGCGCTTTCTTGAGTTTTTGGTAGGCGCTTCGGGCATTGGTTTTGAGCTATTCGGTGATCTTAAAAGGTGAAACTTTATGATGAAGTTGGAACTGTGGAACTGGCAGCAATATAGGCAAGCAAAAACAAGACAAAGCCGCTTGGGGTAACGCTGTCTGGCATCCCAAATCTGCTGATATTATCTGAGTCAAACAAGTGAGCGAATTGCTGCTGGATGCTGATAATTTTGAAGAAGTTTTTTTAAGTGGACGAACTTGCTGAATTTCAAATTTTTGCCGGTTTAAATCTTTACCGATTCGAATTCTTACCGGTTTAAAAACGTGCTGAACTAGCTTCTGTAACTTTGAGCGCTTGTACAACGGCAATGTCCTGGTGTTAGGCTAACGCACGGCGCTGTTGGTAATAATGGTGCTAATAACTGCGCTATTGAGGACTAATGGCTCCGATTTTAGAGGTGACGAATCTGACCAAACGCTTTGGCCAGACGGTGGTTTTGCGTGGGGTGAACCTGTCGGCAGAGCGAGGCACGGTGCTAGGAGTGCTGGGGCCAAACGGAGCGGGAAAAACCACCGCGATTAACTGCCTGACGACGCTGCTAGTGCCAGATGGCGGTGAGGCAAAAATTGCGGGGTATGACGTGGTGAGTGACCCGGCGGCGGTGCGATCGCTCATCGGACTTACCGGCCAATTTGCTGCTGTCGATGAAGCCCTAACGGCAAAAGAGAATTTAGTTTTGTTTGGGCGCTTGCTGCGGTTGAAGCGAGGGGCCGCAAAGCGACGAGCCGATGAGCTGCTAGCACAATTTGAGCTGAGTGAGGCGGCTAATCGACCGGTGAAGACGTTTTCGGGTGGAATGCGCCGACGGCTGGATTTAGCGGCGAGCATTGTGGTACTGCCGCTGGTGCTGTTTTTGGATGAGCCGACAACGGGCCTCGATCCGCGCAGTCGGCAGCAGCTTTGGGCGGTGGTAAAAGATTTGAAGGCGCAGGGCATCACGATTGTGCTGACGACGCAGTATTTGGAAGAGGCGGATGCGCTGGCGGATCGCATTGTGGTGATTGATCGCGGACAGGTGATTGCGGAGGGGACGGTGGATGAGCTAAAGGATCGCGTCGGCGGACGGTTTTGCGAGCTGCGGCTGGCGCGGGCGGCAGATCTGGCGCGGGTGAAGCTGGTTTTGGATCAGATGGGCTTCGACTACGCTCAGCCCACGGGCGATCAGCAAGGCGAGACTGAGCAAACGTTGGCCGTACCCGCAGCAGATGGGGCGAAGACGCTGACTGAGATTGTGTTAAAGCTAGAAAGTGAGGGACTTGAGCTAGCTGATATTTCTTTGCGGCGACCTAGCCTAGACGATGTGTTTTTTGCGCTGACCGGCCATACAACCTGAGGACGATATGAGTCAGACTAAAGTAGACGAGATCAGGTTCGAGCGCGATGTGAGCGGGCTAGCTAGCGCCATGGTGGCCCAACGGCGAGAGACGGGATGGCGGCGAGCGGTGGAGGATAGCCTGCTGATTACCGGGCGAAATTTAATTCGGCTAAAGCGCAATCCGATTGTGGTCGTGGCGATCGCTATTTTCCCCATGGTTTTCCTGCTGGGCTTTTGGATAGTGGGCCAAAAACTCTTTGCCGAACAAGGCATTGACTATCTACCGTACTTGCTGCCGATTGTGAATTTGCAGGCGCTGTATTTTGCGGGTTTGGGATCGGCGATTATGCTGGCCAAAGATATTGAGACGGGAATGATGCAGCGCTGCCGGGCGATGCCAATTTCGCGGGTGGCGGTGGTGGCCGGACTGGTGCTGGCCTATACGGTGCGAGGGCTATTGGCGACGATCGTTTTGATGGCGATCGCGACGCTATTAGGCTTTCGATTCAACGGTGGCCCGATAGCGGCG
>JBBSOB010000128.1:0-12947 GCA_038260205.1 Phormidesmidales cyanobacterium | reverse complement strand
TTCCGGATCTGGAAATTTCGCTCTATGGTAACCAATGCCGATGCGCTTAAGCAACAGGTTAAAAACGAAGCCTCTGGCCATATCTTTAAAAACCGCAATGATCCCCGCGTTACTCGCGTTGGACAGTTTCTTAGACGCACCAGCTTAGACGAGCTGCCTCAGTTTTGGAATGTGCTAAAGGGCGAGATGAGTCTGGTGGGGACTCGCCCCCCGACGCCGGACGAGGTAGCGAACTATACCGTTCACCACCAAAAGAGACTGTTGGTAAAACCCGGTATGACCGGTGAATGGCAGGCCAACGGACGCTCAACTGTAGAAGATTTTGACGCGATCGTACAGATGGATTTGCTGTATCAAAGCAAATGGTCTGTTGCTTACGATCTAGCACTGATTTTTAAGACCGTTCAAGTTGTCTTCAAAAAGCAAGGCGCTTATTGAGAGAGGAGAGGCAGCTTACGCTTCGGGCTCAATGCCCAGCCGTCTTAGCTGTTCGGCTAGCCTTTCAGCTCGGGCTTGGGCGGCAGTTGCCTGTTGCTGAGCTTGTTCTTTAGCCTGCCGCTCTTGCTCCTTGGCCTGTTGCTCCTGCTCTTTAGCCTGTCGCTCTTGCTCGGTATCTGTCAGTAGCCAGTGACATGATTGATCGCACCATCGCAGCCAGGGGCCGGGGAGTCCTTCAAAGTATCCTTCCCACAGTCCCAGGCCGATGGCCAGATCGTCCAGCCAGATTTTAGGCGTTTCGGCTTGGGTGGGCTGCTCTTGATAGCGAGTACCGACCAGCTTGAAGTAGCGCAAACGCTGGGTGTAGCGGCTATAGACAATGTAGTGTGGCACTCTCAAATAGCGTTCGTAGACGGATAGCTTGCCGGGTGTAGTCGGGTTCTCTTCGATGGTTTCTCCTTGCTGGCAGGATCGGCTACGGTTTGGTCAGCGCTGTCGTAAAAGCGTCCCAGGTCTTCTCGTTCGGTGCGGGGCGATAAAAACTCTACGACGATGCTGGGGGCCTGGCTTTCTTGCCAGACGACGTAGCTGCGCCGGGCTTCTGTGCCATCGTAAAGGCGGGGCACGTTGAGAGCCAGAAACCAGTCGGGGCGCTTGTGCCAGAGCGGATGTAGGGCATCGTAATAGAGGTTGAGGTCTGAGCCAGTAAAGCGATTTCCGGCGGCGCAGTCTGGCAGATGCAGGGTGCGGCTGAGGAGTTGCGGCTGCAAATCGTGAAATTCGTCTGGCAAACCGGGCTCATCGGGAAACTCACTGGGCAGGTCGTACATGGTGGGCAGGGTTTCGCGCGGCGATTTGGGCGGATCGCTCTGTGGAATGAACTGGCCAGTGAGAGGGGTCATGGCGTGAGGTGCTTTTCTGGCTATCTGCTCAATTTTATATCTAATGACGCTGTAGCGATCACTGCCATCAATGGCACTGACTTAAGTATGTATCAACGGCTGAAACCCCTGATGCCTCGTGTGAAGTCATGTAATTTTGGCCTTAAGTCAGTGCCATTGATCGCTGCCATGTCTGTCTCTAGAGATCGGTTCAGGAGCATCGGCTTAAGAGATACCAAAATATTTTGGGCCAACAGGACTATTTTGTAGAAGCTTTGAACAAATATACGTGCTGATAGTTTTTCCTGATGTTTAACCTTTACAGCTTTGGAGATTGCAATGGGTAGAGGGTACTGTTTTGAGTGTAGCCGGGGTAGTATCAACTCGTGCATTTCACTTGTAAGTGCTAGGTTATCCAGCACCGATTAAGAATGCATCTGCTGCGGTTGCATACCACGATCACCCAAATCTTCTCATACCTACTGGAAGCAGCAAGACCGCAAGATTTTAGTACAGATCTCAAGGACTGCAAAACCTGAGGTGTATGGTCCCTCAGAGCCTACTTAAACATCAGTCCGAGATCGTAAAAGTATAGGTTTATCATCTGAGCCATCCCCTCTAGGAAGAAAGCTAGGGTGAGCTGCGCTGCGTACAGCACGTAGATAGCCTGGCCTCATTTAACTTTTGAGTATCTTTTCACGGAGTGGGACTTGTTGATTGGGAGGTTTTTATCTCGAATTTAGATTATCCAGGGCCTGCCAGAAGACACTTGTTTTTTATAATCGCCATCGGGTTTAAGCATGAGCATTATCACAGTAACGACTACAGCTGACAAAGGGAATGGCTCGCTGCGGGGGGCGATCGCTGCTGCCAAATCTAGAGACACCATTCAGTTTTCTAAAGGCTTGGCTGGCAAAACAATTTCGCTAACAAGCGGGCAGCTTAAGCTCACCAAGGATCTCACCATTGATGGCAGTGGGGCCTCTGGGCTGACTATTAGCGGCAACAAGAAGAGCCGAGTTTTCTTACTCGAAAAGAAATATAAGGCGACGCTGAAAAATCTTACTGTTGCAAATGGTAAAACTAAGGGCGCTGGTGGTGGCATTGATACGCGCCACGAAAGCACTCTTACTTTAGAGAACGTCAAGGTCAATAACAATGTCTCAGAGCTGGGTGGTGGTCTGCGAGTAGGACACCTCGCCAAGGCAACCATCATCAATAGTAGTTTCGTTGGTAATGATGGAACCTTGACCAGCAAATATAAGGGATTCAGCGCTGGAGCAATCTCTCACAATGAATCGCGAGGACAGCTTATTATAAAAGGAACATCTTTCGAAAAGAACAAAGGCTTCAACGGTGGCGCGATTTACAGCTACAGCAGCGTATCATTCGTTGTCGAAAACTCTGTCTTCAAAAAAAATACTGCAAAGAACGAGGGGGGCGGTGCTATCTTCACCGATGGCGTTAGCTCCAAAGATTATTCTTCCGGACGTGCTTATTCTTCTGGGCTTGCCAACGACGGTAAAATCATCATTCGTGGCAGTCGATTTGAAGAAAACAAAGCTGAAGGTGACGGCGGTGCGCTGTATTTGTGGGGATACACCAAAAGCCAAGGATATAAGCAAGATCAAGCAATTATAGAAGATTCTGTATTCATCGATAACGAAGCTATGACAGGTCAGAAAGGAAAGGGAGGAGCAATCTGGATAAAGATGGGTCTAGATGTCCGCAACACTACCTTTGCAGACAACACGGCTGTTCAGCAAGGCGGCGCGCTTTGGACGGAAACAACTTTACCTATCGACATTGTCAATAGCACTTTTTCTAGTAACCAGGTTCTCCAAGATGCGGGTGGTGCGCTGTTCCTCAATAATCGCTCTACACCTGTTAATATAGCAAATTCAACGGTTGTGTATAACAAGGCAGGCAGGGCAAATGGCGCATTTTGGTTTGATCGTAGTCACAATGTGACGCTAAAGAATTCAATTGTTGCTTTTAATACTGCCAAGGATCGCAGACAAGACCAGGTAGGCTTTCAGGCTAAGGATGGCGGTGGCAATCTGGAATTTGGCACTTCTTCGCGGGCGCTGAAGGTAACTAAGAACAGTCGGGTCGCCGATCCGCGTCTAGGGACTTTGACCTCGGTAAATGGTGACTTGATCCATCCGCTAAAGTCGGGAAGCCCTGCTATCAATACAGGTGTCACTCAGGGTGCGCCTAAAATCGACCAGCGCGGCATCCAGCGAGATGGCCGAGTGGACGTTGGGGCGTTTGAGTTTGGGGCGTTTGCACCTCAGCCATTGGTAAGTCAGCCTGTGACTGCTGGCCCTTCGTTTTCTGGTAATAAGCAGCCAGTGGCCTATCTGAGTTTGAACAAAGGCCAGGGCAAGGTGGCTCAGGATGACTCTGAGAAGGGGCGGAATAATGCAGGTGCTTTGCTTGGGAACGCCAACTGGACAAAGGGGGTGAAGGGAGGCGCGATCTCTCTCGACGGCAAGGGCGACACCATTGAGCTAAAGAACTCCAGCGACATCAACCTAGGCACACAAGATCAGAGGACGGTTTCGCTGTGGTTTAAGGCCGACAAAGTTGGCGGCGACAAGCGGCAAGTCCTCTACGAAGAGGGTGCAGGCATACGCGGCCTAAATATCTACATTGACGAAGATAGGCTTTATATGGGTGGATGGAACACGCCAGGTAAAGAAAGCGGCTGGTCGGGGACTTGGTTGAGCACAGACAAAATCTCAGCCGGTAAATGGCACCACGTTGATCTTGTGCTTGATGGGGGCCGTCAGGTTACTCAAAATGCTTTTCGCGGATACTTGGATGGTCAGCAGTTCGGTAGTGCCGCTGGCTCTCAGCTCTGGGAGCATTCCGGTGGCATTGGCGTTGGCAGCATCAATGGGGGAACGCGCTTCCATGATGGAATTGTGTCCGGCAGTGGCAGTGGGTTCGACGGGAAGGTCGATGAAATCGTGATATTTAACGATGCTCTGAGCAGCAGTGAAGTCAAAGCTTTTATCTAAAACGTTGACGGCTATTAGCGCAGCATTCACTGCTGCTCAGAGCTCGTCGAAGAATACGCTTTTGTAACCGAATGACCGAGATCATAGCGTCTTGGTCATCTGTCTTGATGCCAGCAAGTTACCAAAAATCTGCTGAGAGGTCGTAGATCAAACCATTCATGCGTCTTTTAGAAGCTTCTCTTGGCCTCAGAAAAGAGTATTCTGCAAGATTCCTTTACATAAATAAGCTGCTGCCAGGTGAGCGATTGAGCTCTAATCGGCTCATTTTTGTCAGGCAACTGGGTTCTCCTATCAAGAAATTGTGAATTGTCTTGATAGGCATTGGCACTTTTCGAGATCTCATGCAGTATGGAGACAAGCTAATGCATTTTTAGTGGATGCCTTCGAATCAGTCATGATTTGCTCTCTACGGAATCTGCGCCTACCAGGACTATCAAGTAAAAGTAAACCGGCTTGAAGTTCACATAAAAGCCCGGACTACTTACCGGATACCCAGAAAAACTTTAGTAAAGATGGACAAAGCAGACAGCTAGCTGAAAGCTACTGGTTTTCTTGGCAGCTCCTAGAATGCTCTCTGTAGTAGCTGAATCTGCCTTTAAGTCGATGGTCTAGGATAATTATGTCTTCCCAACTGTTAGAAATTTCCGAGAACGCTACTATCTCACCGATTCAGAGCCAAATTTCGTCCGAACTTGCTGATGAGGCCGTTATCTTGAATCTAGACTCGGGCATTTACTACGGATTAAACGAGGTAGGCGCTCGCATTTGGGAGCTTATTCAGCAACCCCAAAGCTTTATCGAACTATACGAGGCTTTACTCGAAGAGTACGACGTGTCTGCGGAAGCCTGTAAGCAGAGTCTGACAAAGATATTGCTGGATTTAAAGAATGTTGGCTTAGTCAAGGTGAGTGATGAACCGGAGTAGAAAGCTTTTTGTCCTCTCGTGGCAGCAGCGGAGAATATTACTCTATGCCTGCTTAATATTGAACCTGCTTCGCCTCGCGCTATGGCTGCTTCCTTTTCGAGTTCTCAAGCGTCAGCTTGTAGGCATTTCATCCGTTTGGATTTGTCCCGCACTGAGCGAGTCTGTCTCAGTTGACTTTATTGCGTGGGCAGTGACAGTGGCTGGTCGTTATACGCCTGGTGGTGCTATGTGTCTTGTTAAAGCTTTGACAACTCAACTATTGCTCAGTCGGTACGGGTACGTTCATCGCCTACACATCGGCGTTGCTAAGAGCGCTACTCAGGTGTTTAGGGCACATGCCTGGGTTGAGTGTCAGGGGCGAGTGGTGATAGGTAAACTAAGCGATTTAGGTTGCTTTCAGCCGCTCTCAGCCATAGGCACACAAGGTGGGGCGAGGTAGTGAGCGCTATTGTAGGTCTTCATCGTCTAAACAGGCAGTCTGTAGAACCTGAGGTTTTGTGGCAGATGGTTAACAAGCTGACTCATCGTGGTCCTGATGGATCGGGTGCTTGGTGTGACGAGTCTGTGGGATTGGGGCACCGGATGCTGTGGAGTACATCAGAGTCAATGGTAGAAAAGCTTCCTTTGGCGAGAGAGAAACTGGTTATTACGGCTGATGCTCGAATTGACAATCGAGATGAACTCATTCCGATTTTGAATTTGAAAGACCGTCAAACAGATGAGATTACCGATAGCGACATCATATTAGCAGCTTACGAGAGGTGGGGCGAGCAATGTCCAGAAAAGCTATTGGGAGACTTTGCTTTTGCTATTTGGGATGGGCAGCTTCAAAAGCTTTTCTGCGCACGCGACCACTTTGGAGTGAAGCCCTTCTATTATTTTGCTTCGGAATCGCTCTTTGTCTTTGCAACTGAGATTAAGGCTATTCTCTGTGTACCTGAGGTTCCGCATCGAGTAAATAAGGTGAGAGTTGGCGACTATTTAGCGTCGATGTTTCATGATACGACGATTACTTCTTATCAGGATATCGTCCGTCTACCGCCTGCTCACAAGATGACTGTGAATTCTGAGAGAGTCGAGCTAACCGCCTACTGGCGTCTCGATCCTGACCGAGAATTACCGTCTGCTTCGGATGAGGAATACGCAGCGCAGTTTCGCGAAATTTTTACAGAAGCTGTTCGCTGTCGTTTGCGTGGCGCTTATCCAATCGGCTCCACGCTTAGCGGTGGTCTGGATTCTTCTTCGATTACCTGCACTGCGCGAAACCTGCTAGCTGAACAAAAGAAGTTGCCGCTGCATACCTTTTCAGCCGTGTTTGATCAGTTACCCGACTGCGACGAGCGAAAATACATCGAGCCTATTTTAGCCCAGGGGGGACTCCAGCACCACTATGTCCAGGGTGATCGCTCGACTCCTTTCGAACATCTAGACAAGATGTTCTGGCACCAAGATGAAGCATTCAATGGACCTAATTGGTTTATGAACTGGCCATTATACGAAGATATTCAGAACAAAGGTGTACGCATCGTTCTAGATGGGTTCGACGGCGATACCACTGTTTCCGATGGATATGGGTATTTAAGCGAACTAGCACGGGCAGGGCGTTGGCTCGCCTTAGTTACAGAAATCAAAGGAATTGCTGAAAATCACAACACGTCATTCTGGCGCTTAATGCGGGTCTACACTCATCAATTTGCTATTAAGCCAATAGTCAATAGGCACCGGCTCTTACGTGCCTTTCGCAAAGGATGGCAAGGCATCACTTATCCTGTTCGAAGTCGCCAGTCCAAGCCACCAGACTGGAGTGTGCTCATAGACTCAAACTTCATCCATCAGATAGCAATGCCAGAACGTCATCAAGACTGGCAACAGATGCAAGGCCATTTTGGGATGCATGAACGTCAGAGGCACTATTGCAATATCGCTACCCAGGGGCTCTCATGTTTTGCCCTCGAAACGATGGATAAATCTATGGCGGCTTTTGATCTTGAACCCCGCTACCCATTTTGGGATAAGCGACTAGTTGAATTTTGTTTGGCCTTACCATCTGACCAAAAATTAAAGAAGGGATGGAATCGCATGGTTATGCGGCGAGCTATGACTAATATATTGCCAACGGAGGTGCAGTGGCGTAAAGGGAAAACAGATTTCTCACCTAACTTAACCCGTGGTTTGGCCAAAGAGCAATTGCGACTAGCTGATGCGATCGCTCCCTCAAGTCCACTCAGTAATTATTTAAATGCAAAGGCCGTTGAAGACATATACCAGCGGTTTCTCCAGGCTCCTTCCGATGCTGATGTCTGTCAGATATGGGTTGTAGCTTCACTAGCTTTATGGTTTCGATATGCTGTTGAACAAGGTGATGTGGATCTAGGTACAAAGTAGCCTTAGGTACTACACTGCGCTGGAAAGTGAAGATATAGCTAAGCATCTTTTAAGACTGTTGTTCTCTGGGCTATTTTCTTGAAAAAACCTCAAAGCACAGCAGATCTAAAAACCCTCCTTAGGGTTGAAAGTTTTGCTGTACTACGGGTTCTACCAAATCTCAAGACTAATAAATGACTAAAATTTGGAGTACAAACATGAAAGACATGACTAAGAAAACGTTCACTGCGCCTGTGCTAACCACCTACGGTAAATTCGAAGAACTTACCCAAGGCGGCAAGGTCGGTGGATTCTTGGATGCAACTTACCAGGCCGGCACTCCCGTCGGTGACCTAACTTTCTCAGGCTAGGTCAATCAGCTTAACTCATAGCAAAGTTGACTTGACTCGTCAACGACCTGTGGGTTAAGCAGTCCGGCTTCAGGCGCAGTCAGCCTACAGATCCTTTTCTAGAAAGATTTGTTTCTTGCTGCAGCCTGGAGCCAGATGGATTATTAGATTGACCTCTCACTATCTTAAAATTTTAAATTGTTTGCAAGAAACAGTCTTTACAAGGAGATTTATGTACCGCTACAGGGCCTACGATCTTGACATCCGCTCTAGCCTTTCTCTGCCAGAACTGCAAAGCTCTATAGCAGTAACAAAACCAGCGCTCAATATCACGTATGCACCTGTCGAGTGGACATTGCCAAATCCATCTCCAGCCTGGAAGTACTTTCACAGACAGGATGAATCAATCTACTGCTACTGGAAAATTATCGGAAAGTTCTTAGTTCGTTCTGGTACGGAGATAGCTATAGACCCTCTTCCTCAGGTTGAAGTAGAGACGCTTCGCCTGCCGCTTTTAGGATCAGTTTTAGCGATCGCCCTTCACCAGCGGCAGCAGTTGGTGCTACATGGCAGCGCTGTTGTCATTAATGGAAAAGCCGTGCTGTTTTTAGGTGCCTCAGGGCAAGGCAAGTCTACAACGGCGGCAGCCCTCTACAGTCGGGGCTATCAGATAATGACTGACGATGTTGCCGCGATTGACTTGAACCGATCTTCTACACCCATATTGCTACCGGGTTTTCCTCGACTTAAGCTATGGCCAGAGTCTGTTACTCACGCGCTGAGCGAAAATCCCGAAAGCTTGACCCCTATTCATCCTGATGTTAAAAAAGTAGGACGCTCTATTGCCGATGGCTTTTGTCAGCAGCCAATGCCCATCGAACGCATTTATGTACTGGTGACAGGCTCAACACCAACCGTTAAAATCTCTCGTCTCGATCATCAAGAAGCTGTCTCAAAATTGACTGAGAACGCCTACATTCCGATGTTGTTAGGTTCTCAATTCTTACAGTTAGTTTCTCAATCCGAAAAATTTCAGCATATCTGTCAATGCGTTAACCTAGCTCAAAAGGTACCTGTTTGTTTGCTTGAGCGGCCACATTCCTTCGATTTGCTGCCGGATGTCATCTCGCTAATTGAGCAAGACATAGAAACAAAGAGCGTACCGGCTTTAGTGTAGCTAGCTTGTTCCAAGAGTCTACTTTGATAAAAAGCTAACGGAAATAAAAAAGACTGCCAAAATCTTTTCGCCAACCAACGGGTGCTCGAATGCGCAGACAGCTAATAGCCAAACTACAAAACGCGGCCCGTCTCATCCCCGCTATACGTCTGGTTTGGCAAAGCAGCCACGGATGGACGATTGCTAGATCGTGTCTTATTACGCTGCAAGGACTGTTACCCCTTGCCTCCATTTATTTAGTTAAACTGCTGGTCGATGCCGTTACTGAAGGACTAACAGACTCCCGACCCCAGATCGACCTACAGGCGATCACTCCTCTTTTGGTTGGGTTGGCAGTAGTTGCTTTAATGATATTAGCTTGTAACACTTTCTCTGAGCTGGTCAACACTGCCCAGACTCAAAAAGTGTCTGACTACATGCGGAGTATCTTGCACGCTAAATCTATTGAGATTGACTTGGCTTACTATGAAAATCCGCGCTATCACGATACGCTTCAGCGCGCTCAGCAAGAAGCTACCTATCGTCCTAATCAAATTTTGACGCGGCTGGCACAAGTTGGGCAAAATAGTCTTTCGCTTTTAGCCATGATAGGGCTACTGTTAACCCTAAATTGGGGGATTACTGGAGTATTGCTCCTTGTAGCGATTCCCCCGGTGTTGGTACGGCTCCGCTACACCCGCGAACTATACCAATGGCAGCGAGAGTGGACACCAGTAGAGCGACAGTCAACGTATCTTTCCTGGCTCCTAACGGGCGAGCAGTTTGCTAAAGAAGTTCGACTATTTGAGCTGGGTGACCTGTTTAGTCAACGATTTGATCGGCTGCGCGCCCAACTTTATAAAGCCAGACTACAACTCATGAGTCGGCGCGTGCTGTCGTTTTTAGCAGCCGGCATACTCTCAGGAATACTGGTTGGTGCTATATACGGATTTATTCTTCACCAAGCACTACAGGGCAAGCTCAAGCTAGGGGATCTAGTACTCTATCATCAGGCTCTTCAGCAGGGACAAAACGCTCTCAAAGCGCTGATGACTGGGTTGTCTGGGCTATATGAAGATAACCTCTTTTTGACCAACCTCTACGAGTTTTTAGATCTTCGCGCCAGTATCGTTACACCAGCTTATCCCAAACAGATGCCTCAGCCTATAGCAAAAGGTATTATATTTAACCAAGTAGACTTTCAGTACGAAGGCACTTCTCGCCAAGCTTTAAAAAATATCTCTCTGACCGTGCGCCCTAACGAGACAATCGCGCTAGTTGGTGAGAATGGTTCTGGCAAGACTACGCTAATTAAACTGCTTTGCCGTCTTTACGACCCAACCTGCGGGCGTATAACAGTCGACGGTATTGACCTCAGGGATTTAGATGTCACTGAGTTACGACAGCACATCAGCGTAATCTTTCAAGACTACGCAAAATATCACCTTTCTGCGCAAGATAATATCTGGCTAGGCAATATTCAGCTTCCACCTACAGACAAAGCCATTATATCTGCGGCCAAACGAGCCGGTGCCCACGATGTAATTAAGCACCTACCTCATGAATACAGCACGATACTCGGTAAGCTTTTCACAGGAGGTGAGGAGCTCAGCATTGGCCAGTGGCAAAAAGTAGCTCTAGCTAGAGCTTTTTTGCGAAGTTCGCAGGTAATTGTACTCGATGAACCGACTAGCGCTATGGATCCGAAGGCAGAGTACGAGGTATTTAAGCGGTTTAGAGAACTTATTAGAGACCAAGCGGCAATTTTAGTGACTCATCGGCTCTCAACGGTAAAGATGGCAGATCGCATCTACGTGATGGAGCAAGGACGAATTGTTGAAAGTGGCTGTCATGACGAGCTGATAGACCAGCAGGGCTTGTACGCTAACCTGTTTGAGACCCAGGCTAGAAACTACCGATAGGAAATATCGGTAGCTGTGATTTGTTTCCACGCTTCGTTTCAACTATCCACCGCTTTAGCTGGAGCCTAAACAAATCGCAAGTTGCTTCAGGCAAGCATTTGCATGGCCTCTTATGTTGTGTGATGTTCTGTTGGACAGCCTCTCAGCAACCAATAAATGAAAGACTGAAAATACAAGGCTTTATCTTGCCAGCGTTCTCTTGCTTTCATCTGGTACTGCGTTGTTCCCATAAAACGCACTGACGGTTTGGTCATTTCAAATATCTGGTTGTGTACCCAAGCCGCTAAGACCGCGACGGCTGGATCTATCGATATCCGAGCAATTACGATTTTTGGCAAGGGTGCCCCTAGCCAAGTATGAGCTAGGTAAAGCCCCAAGCTCAGCATCCGTTTAGCTCCCCACTGCTCAGCCAGACTGAACGTCTGCTGCCAGTCTAGGTTTGGGTATTTGCAAAGCAGCAATGCAATATCACATAGCCAGGCAAGTCTTTCCCATTGATGCCTTGAGCCGTGCATACAAAGAATGATGAGGTAGTCTTCTACTCTAAAGTTAGAAACAGTTGTGCCTGCTAGCTCAGCTGACTCGCGGCGATGCCAAATATCTTTAGGATTAACGGATGAAAAAAACGATGGCCAAAATCGCCAGTGAATCTCTATGAAAAACTTTTTGCGATCATGATAGAAATCGTAGGTATGCTCATTTTTAGATTTCATATAGGCGTTAAGCTCTGCCGCTGTCTTCTCGCCAAAGTAGGGCCGATATCCTTCGGCCATTAATAGTTTTTCGACAGAGCGCATATCCTCAGGCTGTATGACGATATCAAGATCTCCAAACTGCCGTAGTTCTAAGTCTTCGTACAGCATCTTAGTGAGCATTGGCCCCTTATAGGGCAAGGTGTCGATTCCCTTTGACTCCATCAATAGCAGGAGCCGACGCAGCTCAGATGTTGTAGACAGGTTACGGATAGCGATGCTTTTGCAGGAGCCGCGAAGTGACTCTAGCAGCGGGGCTGGTACAGCTCGGGGGCAAACAGAGCTGAGCCTGTTGTAAAGCAACGGTACTACCCTATGAGCCTTAGCTAAATGAGCTAAAGCCTGCCAGTCAATTTCTGCCTGGGCCAGAACTTGTATTTGCTGGATCATCTGGCTATCTGTCTGAGGAGAGATGCAGCGGAGTAAGAGGCTTTCGGTGGGGCGATCGCTAAATTGCCAGACCGTCTCAGCTGCTATAGATAGAGTATTCATACAGTATTCTCGAGAAACTCAATAGGGCTTGAGTAAGAGGCTCTGGCTAAGTAAAGACGCTAAGCACATAACATCCATAGTAGCGCGACCAG
This sequence comes from Phormidesmidales cyanobacterium, assembly GCA_038260205.1. Classification (GTDB taxonomy): domain Bacteria; phylum Cyanobacteriota; class Cyanobacteriia; order Phormidesmidales; family Phormidesmidaceae; genus Phormidesmis. The sequence continues at coordinate 549 of JBBSOB010000128.1, read as the reverse complement.
AAACATGAGTAAGAAGAACCTAACTCAGCTTCTCTCTATCAAAAAAATAGGGCTATTATTGCTAACTCAACATGAAGATAAATAGACAAATGCATAGCTTGTGCTGTTGTAAAATTACAGCATACAGGGGCGTGGTTCAGTTTCGGGCAATTTTAGGTAACACTCGCAGCCCAAATTAGGCCATCGCTATCCATTACCCAATCAGCTTGTAGCGTCAGAATCTAAGCTCGCTGAAAGCGCTCAAAGTCAAGCAACTCTAGCCAATGTGCATGGGTCTGTCCAGTCAGCAAATTGCTTGGGGCTTCTCCCGACCCGCTCAGACACCTGAGAGCGTAGAAACCGCCGATGATTGAGGAAGAATTGCAAAAGGCTCAGGGAGGAATCGTCCAAACCTCGGCGCAGAAAGAAGTAAGTGGTCATGCAAAGTTAATTACAAACTTATCGCCGAAGCCGACGAGCATTTCTTCGACATGATGTTTGAGCGCTTGCCAGCTGTCATAAGCCTTGATATCTATCCACTCGTACTTCATAAACCGCCAAGCGATCTCA
>JBBSOB010000127.1:0-12950 GCA_038260205.1 Phormidesmidales cyanobacterium | reverse complement strand
GATTCGGAATATTTTCACGGTGCGGATCACATGCTCGACAAACACACGCTTTTGGCTCACCTGTTGGTTGAACGCTTTTGGAGCCTTGGTGAGCGTGCCACCGGGTGGCTTTTTGTGTGGCACAGTGGTGTTGGCTCTGCCGACATAGGCTTTGTCCCCCACAAACGGCAGACTCTCTGGCAACTCGGCCTGAGTCTGCTCTAGGAGCTTGCCATCGTTGCGAGGCCCCTTCTCACCAATCACGACATCCACAATGTCGAGTCCTTTCGGCAGGCTAATTACTTGGTTTTTACGCGTGTGTTGTTTCTTTTTACCGGAGTAGTAAGCTTCCTGTTCCTCGTTGTCTTGAGGCTTAGGAATCGGTTGCTCCCAAGTATCCACCAACAGTGCTCCTGCGGGTAACTCGGCTAGCCATTGCTCCAGTTCGGCCCGTTCCACACTGTCACACTCTTGTTGCCACTGCTCTAGCAAGCTGGCCGGAAGTTGATCACGGATATACGGGAGCATCTCGTGTATGTAGTTCCACACGGTGGCTTCACAGCAACCGATCGTTTCGGCGACCGCTTGCATCGTCCAGTGTTGCCTCAAGTACAGCAGCGTCACTAACAACCGACAGAGAACTTCGGCTTCCTTTTTGCGCCCGCCACCCGGTTGGCGCTTTCGCCCTAGTCGGTGGGCTTGCTGCTGCTGAGCGGATTGAGCTAACAGGGCAATGCGTTGCCACAGTTCCCAGAGCGCTTTCGACCCTAGCCCGACCAGTCGTTTGCCCTGCTGGGGTCGCTCTTCGAGCAGACGTAAAATTCGATTGAAGAGCTGCTTTTCCATTGAATGTACTAGCGATCGCCATTACCTCTATTTTGCCACCTCTACTTATTTTTGAAGAGGTCTAGTGTAGCCCCTCCTGATCTCTAGCAGCAGCCATCGGTGGATTGATCCAAACGGCGGTAGGCACCAGAGGTGGGCTTGGCGGCTGATGGACAAAGCGCTCCGGATGGGCGATATAAGCGTTGGTTAAAACCTATTTGTCGTTGCTGGATAACCACTTCAGCTTGTCCTAAATGCATCATTTCGGGTGTCAGTAGGCCAATGCCACCATGATGATGAACTTGGTTATACCAAGCAAAGAAATGTTGGCAAAAGGCTCTGGCATCTTCGATACAGCCAAAGTGTTTGGGGAAAGTGGGCTGATATTTCAAGGTTTTGAACTGTGCCTCGGAGAAAGGATTGTCATTGGAAACATGGGGACGGCTATGGCTTTTGGTGACGCCTAAGTCAGAGAGTAGAAAGGCAGCGGTCTTCGAGGTCATTGAAGTCCCCCGGTCAGCGTGGAGCGTCAGTTGTCCCCGTTCAATGCGTTGCTTCTGGCAAGTGAGCCGAATCAACCGTTCTGCCAAGGAGCCAGACTCTCGATGGGCTACCATCCAGCCGACGACATAGCGACTGAAGACATCGATAATTACATAGAGCTGAAAGTACGTCCATTTTTGATGGCTACGCAGCTTTGTGATGTCCCAAGACCAGAGCTGATTGGGGGCGGTTGCCAACAGCTCTGGCTTGGTGTAGCTGGGATGTTGACGCTGCTGCCGTCGTTCTTTGACCTCACGATGAGCGGCTAAGATTCGATACATCGTTCGGATTGAACATAGGTAGGTGCCTTCATCCAAGAGCGTGGCGTAGACCTCGGCCACTGAACAATCCATAAATCGTTCGTCATTAAGCAGTGCTAACACCTGCTGCTGTTCGTCGGTTGAGAGTGAGCGCGGTGGTTTAGGCCGACCCTTAATGAGCGCAGGCGCAGGCGGGCTACGCTAACGATACAGGGTCGCTCGACTGACCCCTAATGCCAAACATGCCGGGGCCATGCCGACTTCGAGCGCCAATATCTCAGCGGCACCGTTTAGTCGGGTTCGTCGTGATTGACGGGATTCAGGGAGATCCCCATTAACTGTGAGGCTTTTTTTTGGATGTCAATAATCAGTTCGGCCTGCTGCATTTCCTGACGCAGACGTTGATTCTCTCGGCGCAATTGCTCAAGCTCTTTTTGAATCGGCTGAGGAATCGTGGCTTTGCGGCCACGCTTGTTATCTTCGAGCGCTTGTAGTTGTCCTTGTTGTCGCTGATTGCGCCACGCACTCAACTGCGATGAGTACAGTCCTTCTCGGCGCAGTAAGGCTCCGATTTGACCCAGTTCACTGCAACGTTCGGCAGCTTCGACTATTTTGAGTTTGTAAGCGGCGGTGAATTTTCGGCGGACGGGTTTCTCTAGACCTTCTGGATCTGATGGACGGGCGACTTTTCCATTATTCGATAGCTGCGGTGACATAGATTCTGACATGCGGGATAACCGTTCCTGCTACTTTAATTTGGACTGGTGTAGCTGTCTCATCTATTGTTGTCACACTGGGGCGTGACTAGCTGAGTTCATCTAAAACTCACAGACCACACCGTCTTGATTGTGATCGCGCTTACTAATGTAAATAGGATGATCAAGCGTGAAGTTGCCCACCTCTGCACTGTTAGGCTCGGCGCAAGTACTGTGATGCTATGCCCATCGTGTCGCCCCTGTCTCATTCACCTGCATCATACGACCCAGGTTCATAGAATTGGTTGAAGAGGTGATCGAATTGAAAATCTCGCAGTACTCTAAAAACGTTGGGAAAAGACGTGTGCCGCGATGATTTTTGATTACGGAATCTTTGCTCCGGCTCGGAAAATGTTTATGTTTTGGCAAAGTCCCAGCGAAGGGAGGGAAGATAAGCCCATTTTCTGAGCTTTCATAGGCAAGATATCAGCAAGGCGTTGTGCGCCCTTCCTATCCTTGGCCAAAACCACAAATGAACCTATTGAACGAAGCTGAAAAGCTGGCAACTGCAGCAGCAGTAATAAAGCAACAGATCGAACAATCGACAGCAAAAGGCGCTGTAGAACTGAGCGCTACTGTTAAAGCTGCTCAACAGGCTAGCGATCGCACCCAGCAGCAGTTCGCGACAACAATAGGAAACGCGATCGCAGACTGGCAAAGCGAAATAGCTGCCCTTGGCACCTCTGGCATGGTCGTAGCCGATGCTTTGAAAGACCTACCGCGTACAGCTCAGGCGATTGCCGAAGAGATGCCGAAGTTAGCGCGTCGGCTCCGAACTGCAGGCACCAGACTAGGCGATGCACCCCGCACCAATGCTGACATCATGGGGCTGTTCGACAAGATTCCAGGCACATCCAAACTGGGCGCTAGCGAATGGGACATCCGAGTGTTCCTCTCAGACAAGCACGGTAGCCATATCTATCCTCACTCCAAAAGCGGCAGCAACGGCGCGAAGAACATCTTGTGGGAGGTCGGCGCTGATAACATTCGTCGGGGTGCCAGAACGATGACCGCAGGTGAACAGGGTTATATCCGCTTCTACAATGCGATAGATTCTATTCTAAAGAACTCAACTACCGTCGCTAAGCTAGGTATCACAGCAACCGGAACCGCTGTTTTGACACAGGCAATCGTCACGGCTCTAGCCTACACCTTAGATCTACACCGAGGCGATATCACTCCAGAAGCGTTTAAGGGCAAGCTTACTGAAGCTGCGGTCAGCGCAGGGATCGCAACGCCTATTTTCTTCATCATTTTTGTCGCCGTGATGGCGCTATTTCCTGAAATCGTGGTTGTCTTGTCAGCGCCTGCGGTAGTCGCTGGATTCAATACGCTGTTTGGCATCGGCGTGACCCTGCCGATTGTTCAATCGTTGATTCGCCATATTGAGGCGGACGGCTTCGGCAGTGAATTAAAAACACAGTACGAAGAAGCGATTTCACGCGGAGAAGCTGTTGTACAAAACTCATCGCAAAGACTACGGCAGCAATGGCATCAGCTTTTTGAGCAGCTTTCAACAGAAGTTGAACCGGCAGGCGAGACGACTTGAGCCATAGGGCAACCTAACCCTTATTACAACTCATTCAACAGCGGCATGGATTATTCAGTAGCGGCATACGACCACGATGAAAACTCTATTCTGCTTGGCTATGAAATTCCAGAAGAGCTGTACGAAGAGTCGCTCACACAGATCCTCATGGTACTAAACGAAAAGGGAAAGCCGCGACTGACGAGGTGGGGCGCGATCTCCTACGAATACGCTTTAGAAAAAGCCCTTGCTCATCCAGAGCTGAGTGACGAGCAGCGAGACAGCATTGTCCACAGACACTTCCCTGGCAATTTACTGACTGAGGGATTGAAAAAGGCATTCGAGCACTACGAAGCAACACTAATTTTTGATGAAAGCAAGTTGGTTGAAGATTGAAGTTTTTGTGCTGATTTCTTTCAAAAAGATAAATGCTCTGAGAAATTAGCTTTTTTGCTCGTTAATAGCATTGACAATTCCATTTAGCTATGTTTCGATTGAGTCATGTAACGAATATCACTTCCTAGATGTTCGTCTCATGGGCACTATTTCTGTTCCTCGGATGAATGTATCCCCAGTATTCTGGTCTGGCGTTTGTCTGAAATAAGAGATTCTATTTTGGGTAAACGCTGGTTCAGCCTACTGGGTATGCGCTGGTGTGAGGCTTAGAGATAGTACGCTTGAGACGTTTATTCATAGGTGTTAAGCCAGTGCGCTTCCATACGGAAGCGTGTACTGCCGCTTGCATTCGAGGTTCCGTTACTACTGGACAAAAATAAACGGAAGATTCAATATGCCGATGCGCACAAAACAAAGACAGGCCAGAAAAGCAAGCCTTCTCAAAGACTATGGATCGCAATGCTGGTGGTGCCGGTGTGCCTTACCTGCGAAGAAACTAACCCTTGACCACCTATTGCCACAAAGTAAAGGCGGTTCTCACTCTTTAGAGAATCTGCGACTTGCCTGCGTTCCTTGTAATCGCGATCGTGGCGATAGTCTTAATCCACCTAAACGTTTCTTCTCACTTAACTCAAATCAAACTAGCTCGGTGAGAAAACATGCATAAGTTCCTACAGTTTCAAGATGAATCGCTTCTGCGTCGGGCGCTAACCCATCGCTCGTACATCAACGAAAATCCCGATACAGACGGTGACAACGAACGCATGGAATTTCTCGGTGATGCCCTGCTCACGTTCGTCTGCGGCGAGTATCTCTACCAACTAAAAGGTGAAATTGGAGAAGATGAAATGACTCGGCAGCGAGCAGCGCTTGTCGATGAGAAACAACTCGCCAAGTTTGCCACTGAAGTCGGATTAGATTTCAGAATGCGGCTAGGACAGGGGGCCATTCAAGAGGGCGGCTATCACAATCCTCGTTTGCTCAGCAGCACGTTTGAGGCTGTCGTCGGGGCTTACTACCTGGACAAGGAGCGAAATCTCGAAGCGGTGCGGCCTCTCTTAGAAGAGCTGTTCAAAGGTGTAGACAATGACCTCACACCCGTCCGCGCTCATGAGGGAATCGCACAACAGATTCGCTCTAATATCGATCCAAAGAACCAACTGCAAGAGTTTGTGCAGGCCAATGGTGCAAAGGCTCCCCCAAAATATGTCACTGAGCAAATAGGCGGAACAGATCATGCGCCTGAATTCCACTCCAGAGTCTATGTAGATGGCGTTCTTTATGGGGAAGGTCGAGGATTGAGTAAAAAGAAGGCAGAGAAACGGGCGGCTGAGGATGCGATCTCTAAGCTGAAGAAGCAAGGGTTGCTGTAGCTTGAGAATAGTGTTTATAGCGTCAGTAATTGTCGCCGACGCTATAGACACCATCGGGCGTAAAGACAACTGCCTCTTCTTCAGACGACAGGGCCGTGCAGCGCTCACCAAAGGCTTTAACGGTCGTTTGCAAGCCTTCGTTGACGATGACGCAGTAGGTTGTAGGCCGAGAGTAAGCGTAGGCGGAAAACGCGATCGCTAACAATGCACCAGGCAGCAGTATGGGCAGCACACGCCGCCATCGGATAGTCATCAGAATGTTCCTTTGAAGGAATTAGGCAATGGGTCAACGCCTGTTTTAGGTACAGGAACTAGCAGATGATTCCGCTTCCACCAGTCGCTAGCTGGTAGCAATCGAGCGAAGTAAAAGCCGCTTTCTCGTTTGCAGCAGACATACAGGCCGTCGCCATCAGGCAAAATATCAACTGGCTCTGTTTGCATGAACGCATCGTCTGCCTCATACCGCAACGGCAGTTTCTTCAGCTCGCAATAGGCTAATGGCGTAATCTCCCGCCACTGGTGATCGCCACTGTCCCAGTCCTGGTCAATTTGAGGATGCGGCCATTCGAAGATCATGTGAGCGCGGCAGAATTCGACGCTCCTATCATTCCCTACATAGCGGCAATTGCTCTGGACTCTTCCCACTTGCAGTGCCCGCACTTCCATTGACTTACCTCTGATTCTGCTATCGGCATCTCGCAGTTAGGACAGCGGCCAGTAAACTGCGGGTGCCAGTCTAAGAGCCGGAGGCGATCATCTGTGGTTAGCGTAGGAAAAGGCTGCGGTATCCAGTCACCTGCATAATAACCGCCGCCTAGCGGCTGACGTGCTTCTGCTTCGGAATATTCCGCAATTGTTGAAAAGTCTTTGCAGGTGCCACCCATTGGGCCGCAGGGATGGATGCCACAGACCATATACGGGCTGTTTGCGAAGTATTGACAGCGATCGCACTCAGGAATCTTGAGCATTGGCGGAACAATGGGGATTGGAGGAAGTTAAGTAGATTAGTTCTATGCTGCCCTGCTTAGCGTGAGGGGGACACGTCGGCTGGATCAGCATTTGAGAACTTTCGGTAACGCATCGGCAAAAACTCTTTCGGAACCAATGGGCATAATTAAATCAAGTTGTTACCTCTAGTCGTCAAGGGGATGAATTCACTCGTATCAGCCAATTACCACAGTACTCTCATGTTCAGAGAAGTAAATTTCTGGTGAATATTCCTACTTAATTTCACAGTAATTGAGGCTAGATATCCTTTCTCAGCCATAGCCACCCAAGAAGTCTATTAGCGCGCTCTTTCAAATGCTACCTCTTTATTTTATTCGTAGCCTGTTCTATCTCATCGTCTTCCTTACCCCTATCACTGGAATTTGGTTAGCCTCGTCGTTAGTTGCCTATACCAATGGCCCGACGCTTCTAGCGGTACTCTCAGGCATCTTACTGTTTCCGCTAGCTCCTATTTTATGGGATTTGAGAAGGCCAAAGCGGAAAGCAGCAGGTATTTTATCTTGGGGCGATCGCATCACGCTTCGCACCCTGGCTCTGAATTTAGCGTTTATCACGTTTCTATTAGCCCTATGCCCTCAGACTTCATTCCTGGCGCTGTCTACTAGAGGCGATTGGTTTTTAGATCGAAAAGAAGGGCCGTATGTCGAGATGGCCAGAGAGGGGCTATTCAATGTGGCGAGTGGCTTAGAAGGACTGTATTTAGCGTTTCATGACAACCCCTTTGATCAGTACGCTAAATCGACTCAAGCACAACCGGTACAACCCGTCAGTCAGGCTAAGCAACCTATCAAAGCTGGTCAAGCAGACGGTTGGCCTTGGGCTGATGTCGGCCTCCACCCGGCTGTTGTCAATATGCCTGCGACTGTCGAAGTCAGCATTGAATCAGTAGCAAAATACATTGCTGAGCAGGAGAAAGACCCTTTTCTGCGAGTTAAGGCTCTTCACGATTATGTTGCTGATCGCATCGCCTATGACGCGCCCTCCTACTTTGCGGGGCAATATCCTCCACAGGACGCTGAAACTGTCTTCAGAACAAAAGTTGCCGTTTGCGCTGGCTATGCCCAGCTTTTAGCTGCGCTTGGGCAAGCCAGCGGCGAAGAAATTATCTATATAGTAGGCGATTCGCGTAGTTCGACTAGCGATCTTAGCGGCCAGAGTCATGCCTGGAATGCCGCCAAGATAGAAGGACAGTGGTATCTCATTGATGCAACGTGGAACAGTGGCTCAGTTGATCGCACCGCTGGCTTCAAAAAACAATACCGAGCAGACTATCTGTTTCCACCGGCTGGGGTGATGGGAGTTACCCATTTTCCCGATGACTCCGCTTTTCAACTTCGATCCCAACCCATCTCAAGAGGAGAGTTCCTACGACAGCCAATGATGAGGCCACAGTTCTTTGCTGAAGGAATGCAGTTAATCTCACCGACTCGCTCTCAGACAGACACCACGACTGCCGCTACAATTGAGCTGAAAAATCCTAATCAGCGCTGGTTGATGGCTAGCTACTTACCTAAAGGAGCGATGCAATCCCAGCGATGTTCCGATAGCCCTAGCCAAGGCACCCTCGTTACCTGCTCGTTACCAGCCTCTGGAATTTATGACATCCAGCTTTTCAGTGGAGATGAGCAGTTCGGTGAGTTTACATCTTTAGGACAAGTTGAGTTTAACAAGCGATGAGTTGCCAGCAGGTTGAGTGAGCCTTAGTAGGTTGCAAGTCATCGCTCTTTTTATATCAAAAAAATGAGTAACTACTCAGCCTATATCGAAAAACTGTTGAAGTCCACCCTATAAGCGTTCCAGCGAATATGGCGAAAACTTCATTCTCAACAAGCTGAATTAATCTGACTCTATTGAGAATTTGCGGCTTTTCATTCCTTCAAATAAAATTGCTGATCGCTACAGGTAGCGTTTTTATAGTTTTTGAAGACTAGATATAGAGCCTGAGTAGTTACAAAAATGATTACGATCGGTAAGTAGTCTCACCTAAAGTCAAAGTCTGGGTCTGGAAAGGCACTGGCAAATATCTGGAAGAGTTGTTTTTTGGAAATGGAAAATTGGAGCTAGAACTCATCGTTAGTCTACTCTCGCCAGCGCCCCCTTCAGCCGCTCTACAAACGCAGACCTGCGATCGCCCGTCAGCACCAGCATCTCAATTGCCCGCGTCATCGCCACATACAGCAGCCGTGCCTCATCAGCAATCTCCCCCTGCGCATTGGGTAGATAACCCAGTCCTGGAATGAACACTACCGGAAACTCTAGCCCCTTACTGCTGTGCATTGTCATCAGCTTGATACTGGGGCTAAGCGGATCGGGAAAAGTCCCAAGCATAGTTACTGACCGATGAAACACATCCTCACTAGCTAGAGTTGTTGAGCTTCGAGTGGTTTCAAAGAAAACAGCAACTGATTATCAGCTGGCTGGGTCGTCCAGATAACAGCCTATTTGATGCGGCAAGCGTTATCAAAAACAGCCAGTTTTGAACCACACCGTTTCGCCAGTGTCCGTATGCGAAACGGTCGCGATTAGAGGAGACTCAGCAACTGCCGGTAGGGTTGCAAAAGCTCTTACAAAGCCCAATCAGGCGCTGAGCCTAAGCAAACCATCCGATGCAATGCATAGGCTCCTATCTCCGTATTACTTGGGAGGCTGACATCCCCTCGAATTCTAACGGTATGGCCATTTTGATCCACAACAGAGCCTGCTATTCCATCGGAACAAGCGACTTCGTAAGTAGACGCCTCTTCTGAAGCACCTTCAGGAGAATCAATCGTTGTCCTGATATCTACCTTGTAAAGCTGGTACATTCCTGTAGCACTATTTTCCATCAGCTCTGAAGACATTATTCTAGAAGACCAAGCCTGATTATCTCGCCAGGACTGAAAGTAAAGAACTCTGTCTTCCGCAGGATGGGCAATGGCATCCATAGAAATATCTCCTATCAAAATAGGCTGGTTATTAGCTACTTGCGCTAGCACCGTGCCCATAGGGATTAGGGAGATGGTCAGAGCAAATACAGGTAACATTTTGATAAGCATAAGTTTATGGATAATTGAATAAATTTCTATTCTGAAAAGGTCGCAGTCGTAAAACGAATAGTCCAACTGAGTGTTGAGGTGTCGCGGCTCGCAATAGCAATTCTCAAGACTCGCAGGCAACGCCACCGCCATCTCGATCTCGCGCTGAAGTGTAATTGGCATCTCCTGACCTGAAGTCGCTGCCGACGCCGCTGGCCGCGCGATCTGTGCAGGTGCTGCCCACATATCCGCCGCCTTGATTCTCAACTATCGGCACGATTGTCTCAGTAGTCTGAGCTGCTGCCTGTTGTTCTTCCACCTGTTGCTTTGCCGTCGTTGTAGTCTCTGTTGATCGAGCTTCTGCGCTGGCCGCTATCGCTTTGGCGATCTCATCCTTCATACGCAGGCGATGGAGCCACTTCTGCCTGCGGAGCCGCTTCGGTTACTTTTTCAGGTGGAACAGTAATAGCAGTGGGTTCGCTGGCTTCACCTGTCGGCACCGTCAGTAAGAGCAGTCCTGAGAAAATGGAGCCGCCGATCTTACCTATGCGCGGCCAACGAGATCGCCCTCGTAGTGGAATACCTAGCGGTGGGAACAGCAGCAAGCTCCTGATTATCCAACGCTTTTGTGGGTGCCATTTCCGATTGCCGTGATGCTTTAACACTGACGAACCCTTTGAACACTGTCTCCCCTCTACGACGCAAGCGCTCTGAAAAACGGACGCCTTCAGGAGATTTCAACAAAACTTGAAGTTAGCTTCTCATTATCTTTACCAGATACGCCCGACGCTGCGTTTCTTTTATAGGCTCAGGCAAAGCTGAAGCTTGCGCGGCTTTTGCACCGCAACTTCTGGCTTTCGCGCAACCGCTGGACAGTAACGAGCGTACTGACACTGGCCGCATTGATTTCCACACCTCGGTTGCCATTCGTGCTCTTCCCGCAGCCCCTGCGCTAGCTCGCTGATGACTACAGTGACCTGCTGCTTATGTTCTTCGCTTGCTTCATAGCTCACCCGTTTTCCTGTTCGTAAATACAGCAGGCTCATCCGCTTGAGCGATTGCCCGTACCGCTGCTCTAATGCCAGATAGTACAGACCCATCTGAAGATCTACATCTTCCGCCGAAGGCAACGTCGGCGACTTCGCGCTCTTGTAGTCAATTAGTTCTAGTCCGTCTGATAAAAAGTCCAAGCGGTCATAGCGGCCCATTAGCCTGAACTCAATGCCGTTCACGAGCAGCAGTCCCTGTAGCCGCCCTTCAGTGGCTAGTGGCTTTTGCATCACGCCTGGTGAAGCGATCTCTCGCTCGTAGTATTGCTGCATGAGCAGCCAGCCGTCTGCTAGCTGTTTATCGGTGAGGCCAGCCGCATGAGTTTCCCAGCAGTCTCTTAGCCACGCGGTAGAGGGCAGCGGCTCCTGGTAGTGCCAGTCTTGGTAAAACTGAGCAAGAGCGTTATGCAAGGCCGTCCCGAGCGCGGCTGAGGCAAAGGCGCTCTGTTCATTCAGGCCGCATTCGTAGCGAAAGTAGTAAGCCTTTGGACAGCGGGTGTATGTTTTGAGCTTGGTCGCAGATAGAAGATAGGCCATCGCGGGAGTCTCACGGCTGAGTGGCAATAAACATATCTTATGTAACTTTGCCGTTTTTAAAAAGACACGGGTTGCAGATAGCAGTGTGCTTCTAACCGGGCGGATCAGCTAGCTAATTTGGGTATTTTATGAACATGCGGCCACTGAGTAAGTCGGTGCCTTCTCTGAAATATCAGGGATCTTACTTACGGCGAATCTACTGCGTAGGTGAGATAGGTTGCCTAATTTAAGTCACCCCCTGGACTTGTCCTTCATAAAAGAGATAACTGGCGATGCGTGGACTATCTTTGATCGGGCTGTTAGTAGCCTGTTTGGGCGGCGTAGTGATGATGATCAGTCAAATTAAACCATCGTCAGAAACCGAAAAGTCTATGCCGGTTGAGAGTATTGAAAAAGCCAACGGGGCCTCCCAAGTGATGGATCAGCAAGCAGAGCAGCTACAGAAAGACATTGAGAAATTGGATGAGAAGCGAAATTGACACTCCCATGGTCAAAGCTGATGGGAGTGTCGAAACGTCAATTTTTTGTACAGGAGACGGGTGGCGTAGGCTGGGCGATCATACAAACTCAGATTGACCAAATCATTCGACGCATCGGGAATCCTCAGAGGGCAAAACCCGAGCAGTTCAATCTATGTGGAAGCAACTCCGAGCGCTCCTGCCTGCCGCCAAACCCGAGCAGTTGACTATCAACGGCCACGGACAGGAAACCTGCGGTATTCCATTCGAGCAGGTTGCAGAGGTGATGAAATGGCTAGCGCTGAGTCTGATAGCGGCTGGCTACGAGGCAAGAGCGCATATCATTTGGGACAACCCAGAGACTACGATGAGCCTAGATGCTGTACTCAAAGGTCTTCTAAGACGTGATGAACCGACCTTCTTGTACCGCTGTGGCGATCGCCCTATGCAGCCTCCTGTCGGCTACTGCTGGCGGCTCATGCCGGAGTATCCAACGCTGCGGATGTACCAGCTTGAGCTGAAGGACGCGTAGCCGCTCTGCTCAACGCGATACCTACGCTGCTCGCCCAGCGAGAGCGCTACGCTTCAACAGGAGTGTGCAATTCGTCTAGTCATCTCAACCGAACTCAGGCTAGCTGCAAAAGAAGCTACCTTATTGTGAACTTAAGCTTTTGCCTCTAGAAGGCATTCTATTGTCGTCTCTCGGATAAAAACCACTCGATGCATAGTCTTTTTTCGAGTAGGCGCTCGATCCCTGCCTACGATGCCAACTTTTTCTATGCAAGGGTGTTTGGAGTAAGCTCTGAGATCGCACGAACATTGTCACTTCAGAAACTGGAAGTACGCGAGTCAATTTTGTTTTGAGCGTACTTTGAACCGCATAGAAGCAGGCGGAGCCATCGTCAAGCCCCGGCGAGCAGGCAGCAGCGGGCGAGGCCGTACAAGCGCTAGATCGAAGTCCTGTAGCAGCGTCGCTACGCTGAGCTTGAGTTCCATCATCGCCAGGGCGGAGCCAATACAGCGCCGATGACCGCCGCCAAAGGGCAGGAATTCATGAGGGGTAAATTGACGTTCTAGAAATCGCTCGGGGCGAAATTGCTTGGGTTCTGGATAGATGTCTGGGCGCTGATGAATAATATAGGTTGCAGGCATTAAGGCGGTTCCGGCCTTGAAGTGATGACCGGCAATGGTCTGAGGCGATCGCAGCACTCGCACAAACGTCGTC
>JBBSOB010000126.1:0-13102 GCA_038260205.1 Phormidesmidales cyanobacterium | reverse complement strand
CCGGTGCATGGCTCAGCGCCTGATATTGCGGGGCAGGACAAGGCCAATCCCTTAGCCCAAGTGCTCAGTGCGGCTATGATGCTGCGCTACGGATTAGATCAGCCTGCCGCAGCAGAGATCATTGAACAGGCGGTGCTAGCGGTGCTAGATCAGGGTTATCGAACGGGTGACATTATGTCTGAAGGCATGACCTCCGTGGGGTGCAAGGGCATGGGTGAAGCGCTGGAGAAGGCGATCGCAACCATTCAATAGCGCAAATAAATAGCGGGAATAAGTAGCACAAATAAATAGCGCAAAAGTAGTACAAAAAGACTACCTTTGCGCTATCCTATGAGCATTACCAGCCATCTTTAGGCCATTAAAAGGCCATTAAAAATTTCGATTGTAATTTAGGAGTTCCCATTTCTGATGAATGGAATCGTTGAAAAAGCAAGAGAAGCTGTAAAATCAGCAGCAAGAATGGCCCCACCCGCTATAGACAGAGCAAACCCTAATAGAGTAGATACCAATAGCGTAGACACCCGTAGATCTGCTACAAGTGGGCTTGACGCCGGGCCAAACAAGATGCCTAATATGCTACCTGAAGAAACCAACCGACTCGCCTTTGGAGATGATTCAGTGTTACTAGATCCAGAACTGATTAAAGCTGCTCGCCATATCTATCGCACCTTTTATGAAGTGCATCCAGAAGTGATGCAGCGGCCTATCGGCGTTGCGATTGGTCGCCTGAATCGTCGCGGCAAATTAGTATTTGGCGATAAGCCGGTGCTACTGCCCCAGGAATGCTTTGTCCCCTTTAGCCAAATTGAACCGGGCTTAGCATAGCTAGGAGAAGCCTGATTTCTCTAAGGCTCTACCCTCCAAAAAACGAGGATTGAAACCTCAAAGGCTTAATTGATAGCTTTGCTGACACAGACTTTAAGACGTTGGCAAAGCCATTCTTGCGTTTTTAATCACATCAAATATTGTCAATATTTGGGCATTCTACAAAGGTCTTCTACTTCGACCGCTGCCCATGAGTTCTGAGCTGTTCTCCACCGACCTGTTCTACGAACTGCTGCCGTTCGCCCTTATCTTCATGCTAGGTGCAGCCGTTGGCAGCTTCCTCAACGTAGTGGTCTACCGGCTACCGGAAGGGCTTTCTTTGCTGCATCCCCCTTCTCAATGCCCAAGATGCAAAACTCGACTGAAGTCTTACGACAACGTGCCGGTGCTAGGTTGGCTGTGGTTAAAAGGACGTTGCCGGAGCTGCCGATTACCCATTGCGGCTCGCTACCCAATAGTGGAGTTTTCCTGTGCCTGTCTGTTTGTCTCGGTGTACGGGGTTTTTGGCGTGAGCTGGGCGACCCTTGGGCACTGGCTGTTTGTGTGCTGGCTGCTGGTGCTGGCGCTGATTGATCTAGATACTATGACGCTGCCTAATAGTTTGACGGCTTCTGGGTTGGTTTTAGGCTGGCTGTTTCAGGGCTGGATGAGCTACCTGGTAGCGCCAACTTTAGTGCAGGTGGTGAGTGGCGTCGCAGCGGCCGTCGGTGCGAGTATTTTTGGCCTATGGCTGTTTGATCTCGTTGGCATTGCGGGCAGCCGGGCTTTTGGTAAAGCCGCGATGGGGGGTGGCGATGCCAAGCTAGCTGCGATGATGGCGGCCTGGTTGGGCTGGCCTGGCTTGCTGCTAGCCACGTTTTTGGCGGCAGCGATGGGCGCATTTGTGGGTAGTGGCGCGATCGCACTAGGAGTATTAGGGCCAAAGCAGCATATTCCATTTGGGCCGTATCTGGCGCTGGGCGCGATGCTGACGTTGTTTTACGGTCAAGCTTTGATAGCGGCTTATTTATCTATTTTCTTTCCGATGGGACTGTAGATTTTACTGTGGGCGTCTGGGAGGCAAACCAGTAGTAGGATGGAAGAGTAATTTGCCTTGTCAAATCATGCTGTCAGGCGCTGTTAACCCAATAGCGAGTTAAACAGCGCCAGCCAAATAGTTAGGCTAAGCGATTTGGGGCAACCACCCAAGTAGGTTTGATGAGCGGAAAAATGTCTCTGTTCGATTGGTTTGCAAATCGTAGGAAAACAGGTTTGATTAGCGAGGATCGACATGAGCGTGAGATTGCCGATGGTCTGTGGCGAAAATGCGAGCGATGTGACGAGCTGATCTACGCAAAAGACCTGAAGGCGAACCAGCAGGTGTGTCCGGAATGTGGGTTCCATCACCGAGTATTTAGCGTAGAGCGCATTGAGCAGCTCGTTGATGAGGGTTCTTGGTCGCCGATCAATACGCAAATTGCGCCGCAAGACCCCCTGCGGTTTCGCGATCGCAAAGCATATGCCGATCGCATTCGCGATACCCAGGCCAAAACCAAACTGGTAGACGGCGTCCAAACTGGCCTCGGGAAAATTGGCGGAGAACCCGCAGCGCTCGGCGTTATGGACTTTCGCTTTATGGGCGGCAGCATGGGGTCTGTGGTAGGTGAAAAGCTGACTCGGCTGATCGAGCGAGCGACTGCTGACAAGCTGCCTGTGATTATTGTGTGCTCTTCTGGCGGCGCTAGAATGCAGGAAGGGATGCTGAGCCTGATGCAGATGGCCAAAATTAGCGCCGCGCTAGAGCGTCATCGCGAGTCTCGGCTGTTATACATTCCCGTTTTAACCCATCCCACCACGGGCGGCGTGACGGCCAGCTTTGCCATGCTGGGAGACATTATTCTGGCCGAGCCAGAGGCCACCATTGGCTTTGCCGGGCGTCGGGTGGTAGAGCAAACTGTCCGAGAAAAGCTGCCTGACGATTTTCAGACGGCGGAGTATCTACTGAAGCACGGCTTTATCGATACGATTGTGCCGCGTACGCAGCTTAAGCAGAGCTTGGCCCAGTTAATTCGGCTGCATCGGCCTGTGAACAAGGTGGCGATCGCCGTGAGACCCACCGCTGCCGTTGCCGCCACCAGCCCAGAAAGACAACCCGAAAAACAAATCGAGCCGGTTCTCCGTGGTGGGGACTCATTAGACGCTTGATTAGGCCAGTTTGGACAATAGAGAGCCGCTTTTTGTAACGGAAAGTAAACAACCTGAGCGACTTCTAAGCCTTTCTCCAGAGGATTATCGCGATATCAGTGCATCTTCGGGTTTGTCCGCACTACTGCCGTCCTATTCGTGGCATGATAAATGCATAATTCGATTCAATTTTGCGGCTCAACTCTAGTGGTTAGGCTGTCTTTGGATCAGTGCTGTGTTGCGTGTCTGAGAAGCGAGCATAAAAATGAGAAATTTGTTAAAGAGATGTACTGCTTGGTTAGCGGTTGCCGTCATCTTTGTGGCCGGTGTGTTTGGAAGTGGAGGAGGCCGCGATTTCAATGAAGCGATCGCCGCTGAAATTGATCCAGCTACGCGAACCCTCAAAATGAACGAGCAGGGCGATACCTCCACCCTCCCGGTAGAAACATTTCTGCGCGGTCGCCGTCAGTTCAATGTGGCCTGTGCCACCTGCCATGTGGGCGGTATTACCAAAACCAACCCTAGCGTAGGGCTAGACACCGAGTCTTTAGAAGGGGCCTATCCTGCTCGCGACAACATCGCAGCGCTGGTAGATTACCTGCACAATCCCACTACTTACGATGGGCTAACCGAGATTTCTGAGCTGCACCCCAGCACTCAGAGCACAGATCTCTTCCCTAAGATGCGTAACCTCACAGAAGACGATTTAGAAGCTATCGCGGCTCACATTTTGCTGATGCCTAAAATTATGGGCGATAATTGGGGCGCGGGCAAGACGAAGTCGTTCTAAGCTCTGTTTTGTCTAGTCACTAACTTGATTTGATCGTCAATGGTTGAGTCTCAGATAAAAAAGATCTGAACTTTGAAAAGCGCAGGGGGTTATTCTCTTGCGCTTTTCGTTTTGATTGTGCTTGTACCTTTTTGAACGTACTTGCACCATTTAGCAAACACAAAGACACCAACGGGACGATAAGATGAAGCCCGGTAATGGATGGTATTTGCGCGAACAGTGCGGCAATCTATGAGTGAGCCACTGAAGATCAGTAGAAGAACGCTGCTAGTAGGAACAGTGGCGGCCACCGTTGGAAGCACCTTGTCGAGCTGTAGACCGAGTACTGCTGAGTCGCTAGGGATATCGCTGCTAACCGACTCCATCCCGGCTGAGGTGCTAAAGAAGTTTCGGCAGCAGGCGATCGCTCCCGTCAAGTTTCAAACGCTCAACCAGCTATCGGGCTTATTTTATCAATTACAGCAGTGGCAATCGCCCCAGAAAGCGGACAGTTTTTCGCTGAAGCAGCTATTGCCCTGGACAAAAGATCCTAAGCAGCTTCAGCCGGACAATCTGGTGAGCCTAGATGATTATTGGCTAACGAGTGCGATCGCTCAAGACCTAATTGAACCCCTCCAGGTAGGGCCAGAATCATTAAAAAAATTGCCCGCCGACTGGCTGCAAAGCTGGCAGCAATTTATCAATCAAGGCGTCCAAGATAAAAGTGGCCAGAACCCCACGGCAAAAAATCAGGGCACTGCATCTAAGTCAGCCACCAATATTTCTAATACGATCTGGGCAGCGCCTTATAGAGTTCAGTCTTTAGCGATCGTTTACCGTCAGAACAAGGTGTCAGCCCCATCAGGCGCACAGCCGTTTTCAAGCTGGCGTGATCTGCTAGATCCAGCGTTGCAAAACCGCATTGCCATGCCGGAACATCCGCGCATTGTCCTGGGGCTGTTGCAAAAAATTCGGAGCGGCAGCTTCAACCCCAGCGTGGAGAGCAGCACTGAAACGCCGCCAACGGCCGTAGAAATTGAGCAACAGCTAACTCAGCAGTTGGGTGAGTTGCTCGTTCAGCTCAACCGTCAGGTAAAAACCTACGACGGAGAAAACTCTCTTAAGGCGCTGATTAACGATGATGTAGATGTGGTTATTGGCTGGTCAGCCGATATCGTTGCGGCCCAGGGGCGCTATCAAGATCTAAAAATGACGATACCCGCAGAGGGGTCGCTGCTGTCGGCTGATATTTGGGTAAGACCTAAAGGTGCGCCTATGAACGAGTCGGCAAAAGCCTGGATTGACTACTGCTGGGAGCCTGGGCCAGCAACCCAAATATCTCGATCGGGTGGGGGTCTGTCTCCTATCTTCTTGGGCAGAGAGGCCGCTTTGCCAGAGGCGTTAGCCAATAGCCCGCTGTCCTTAGAAGCGATTCAAAACAGTGAGCCGATTTTGCCGCTGTCGCCGGCAGTTCGGGCGGCGTACTTTAATTTTTGGCAGCAGGGCCGCGCCGGATAGCAATCAGTGGTGAGTTAGCGAGGGAGACGTGAGCCACGCGTACGTAGGCTCGATTCATCTAGAACGATGTTGCAAGGTACTGAGGACTGGGCTGGATTGGGGGGCAGGGCTGACTGCTCGAAGTTGCAAAAGTATGCGCCCCGCAAAACGGCGGTTTTGACCCCATTCACTTTAGAGCCGTTAGCGTCTAGGCTGGTTTGCTCGTCGCCTGTGTGAAATACGCGGAGGTTGTAGCCCTGATATTTTGCGGCTGTGCCAAACTGCGAGATGAAGGCGTAGCGCTCGAAGTAGTTGAGCAGATTCCAGATGGATTCATTGACGATGACATCTACATATTTAAGGGTTTGACCAGTGCTGTCGGGTGCGCGGTAAGCTCGCCAATGTTCGACTAGGCGATCGCTCCCATAGCGATTACCAATTTGATCCTCTATCCAGGACAAGCTAGGCTGCTCCATTTTGAGGGGGGAGATTAGGCTGTCTGAGGCGACTATTTGACCTTGGTAAGGCGATTGCGAAAGGGTTGGGAGCAGCGGAAATTGATCGAGATCGGAGAGCGGCGACCGAATTGAATTGGTTTGAGCCACTATTCTCGCTTTAGATTGCGGTCTAGATTGCGATCTAGGTTGAGAAATAGACTGTGCCAATGCGCTCTGTGCTTTAGTGCCTGCGCCACTGCTAAAAATCACAAGGCCCAAAACAGTCATCAGACCTGCGTCTGCTAGCCTCATTCGAGCAGCCCTTCGATCAGTCTTCGCCATCTCTATTTCTCAACTCGTCGGGAGCAGTGCTAGGAAACCATATAGCGCAGGCCATAGGCTGCTGGAATGCTCTATTCTAAGCGCTGAGTATGAGCTGAACCCGGTGGACGTGGGCCAGTTGTAACCTCTGGCCGCTGACAAATTCGAGCATAGCCACCAGATCGGTTGGTTTGAGCAATGTGCCGTCGTTGCGACAGCTCCCGACGTAGCGGAATACCCTTTGCTCGCTGTGGTTGTGGGTAAGGCGTTGGCGGACGGAGGCTGGCAGGTTGTTTAAGTCAGCCTCGTTAGCTAAGTCAAGTTCGAAAAGACGCGATCGCAAATCTACTTCCTGCTTTTTGCCCCGCTTGGTCGTTTTAGTTTGCATAATGTGCTCAGCCGCCAGCACTTGCCCCAGCCAGCTTGACCAATCAGCCGCGACAGATTTATCCGCCGACTTATTTGCCGACTCATCTGCCGACTTATTTGCCGACTCATCTACAATCCCAACCGCTAATACATACTCAGCGCGATCCAAACACTTCGTTGCGGAGGGCAAATCGAGCGAAATTTGCTCCACGCTGTAGAGCGGAATATTTTCGGGTAGCTGAGCTTTGAGGCGCGACTCAAACTCCGCTGGCTCCACGATTTGGGTCAGCTCAAAGTCAATAATTTCTCCAGTACTTGTTAGGCCCAACGGCAGCGCATTCGCCGCAGAAATGCGAGGGCCGGGATGAAATCCACCCGTAAACGCAATGGGCAGAGCCGCTCGGCGAACCGCGCGATCTAGCAGGCGAGCAAAATCTAAGTGGCCAATCAGGGCCATATCTTCTAGTTTTCCAACCCTAATTCTGAGCCGCTGGGCGCGCGTCTGATTAGGTTCAAAGTGGCCCGAGAACGGGGGAATCTCTAGCGGCGGAACAACCACGTTATGACCAAAGTCGGGGCCACAGATGCCGCAGTGAGAACAGCCCTCAAAAGAGCAGTCTGGCACCACAGCCGCTTCTAGCGCGCGTTTGAGATCATCTTGCAGCCACTGTTTCTCGATTCCCGTATCAATGTGATCCCAGGGCAAAGGGCGAGCGAGCACGGCTTCCATCTCATCATTAACGGCCTGGCCCTGCCGTTCGCTGCTCTCGATGTTTTCATCTAAGCTCCATTCACCGCTTTCTACCTGACGGTATTTCCAGTCGAGTCCCGCATCGCCGATCGCCTCCGTCCAAGCGCCAAATGCCTTCTCCACGCTCTCCCACCAGGAATCCATGCCCGCGCCCAGCTCCCAGGCTCGTTTAACCACGGCTGAAAGTCGGCGATCGCCTCGACCCACAAAATCTTCCATTGCCGAAATTCGCACATCGGTAAAGTTTGCCTTCACTCCCCGAATCGCATTGAACTCAGCTTGTAACAGCGCCTGCTTGCGCTTAAACTCCTCCGTCGAAACCGAGTGCCATTGAAAAGGCGTATGCGGCTTGGGCGTTAAATTAGAAATTGTAATATTGAACTTCAGCGCCCGGCGGCCCTTGATAAAACACTCCCGTCGCAGCCAGCGCACCGTCTCAGCAATACCAATCACATCGATATCGGTTTCGCCTGGTAGCCCCACCATAAAGTAAAGCTTCACGCGCTCCCAGCCTTGCTCGTAGGCGGTCTTCACCCCGCGCAACAGCTCCCCATTCGTCAACCCTTTATTAATAATGTCGCGCATCCGCTGTGTCCCAGCCTCAGGCGCAAAAGTGATGCCGGTCTGGCGCAACCCACCAATAATATTGGCAATATTCTCGTCAAAGCGATCTACGCGCTGGCTGGGCAATGACAGGTTGATATTGTCGTTCTTCAGTCTGTTTTTAATTTCTACGCCGACCGCAGGCAGAGCCAGATAGTCTGAACAGCTCAATGACAGCAGCGAAAACTCGTTGTAGCCGGTTTCGCGCATTCCCCGCTCAATGGTGTCAATCACCTGCTCGGGCGGTACGTCTCTGGCCGGGCGCGTCAACATCCCTGGCTGACAAAAGCGGCAGCCCCGAGTGCAGCCCCGGCGAATTTCGACCGTCAGGCGATCATGCACGGTTTCGACATAGGGCACCAGCCCAATAGAGTACTCCGGCATGGGCGGCGCAACCCGTCTAAGGATTCGCGCGGGCACGTCCGGACGGTTGGGATGTACCGAGCCATCTGGAGCCATGTCGTAAAACCTGGGCACGTAGACGCCAGGTACCTGCGCTAGATCTAGCAGCAGCGCTTCTCGGCTTAGCCCAGCCGCTTTGCCTTCTTGAAGGATTAATCCAATTTCGGGCAGCAGTTCTTCACCGTCACCTAGGGCCACAAAGTCAAAGAAGTCTGCGTAGGGTTCGGGGTTAGAGGTGGCCGTTTGCCCGCCTGCAAAGATCAAGGGCCAGCTACCATCTTCCGTGTTCCAGGGGCCTTTGGCATCTCGCTCTTTCCAGGTGAGCGGCATCTGAGCTAGTGAAAGCATCTCTAAAATATTGGTTGCTCCCAGCTCGTAGCTCAAGCTAAAGCCGAGAATGTCGAATTCCACCAGGCTACGGCGAGACTCTACGGCAAAAAGTGGCGTCTGGCTCGCCCTTAACTTTTCGGTGAGATCGGCGGCGGGAAGATAGGCGCGATCGCACAGTTGCCGAGGCTGCGCATTCAAAATGCTGTACAAAATGATATGACCGAGATTAGAAGCGCCCACTTCATAAATCTCTGGGTAGGTCAGCACCCAGCGAATATCCGCCGTCTCCCAGGGCTTATGAACCGCACCGCGCTCATTGCCCAAATACCTAGCAGGCCGGGAGATATCAGAATTTAGAAAGTCGGCAGCAGCTATAGTCACAGCAGGTATTATCAGAAGTCTACAGGCATTCACTATATCGCAAACCCCTGGTCGCAGACCTCCTGAAATCAGGCTACTCGCTTGCCCGATGGCCGGTTATTCCTACGGCCTATGCAGCGACTGCGACCGGGAACTGATCCACCATGGTGAAAACGCGATCAAGCTGAGTTAGTTCGAACACAATGCGTACAGAAGGTGGCGCAGAGCAAATTCTGAGACGGGTGCTGGTTTGCTTAGCGTTGTTTAACGCCGACATAAAGGAAACAAGGCCCGCATTGTCTAAAGACTCTACGTTGCTCATATCTATTACCAGCTCCTCACCACAGTTGCATTGCATTGCAGACGTTAGCTGTTGTTCGAAGCTCGCGGCGCTTTCGGCATTCAATATGCCAGAAGGACAAACTATGGTTATAGGTGAATCTAGCGTTGTCATATTGTTCTCTCCTCAGTCAGCTCCCGAAGAGCTATCAATTAAGTTGTTTGGGCTAAATGAACGATTGGTATTGATGACTACACTGTCAACTGTCAGCATTCAAGACATGAAAATTAGAATTATATAAATTGTCTTTATAAATTGCGTTTATGAATTGTGGTTATAAATTGCGTTTACGAATTATGTTCTTACAAAGCTAATGCCCGTCCTTATAAACTTAACAAGGAAGCCTGAATTGGCCTCAAGAGCAACGGTGTATTTGTCGAATCTTGGCCTAATCGCGCTTCCTATAAAAATTCAAGTAAGCATTACCACTTAACTTCAAGGTTCCACTAAAAATCAGTGCGCTTTGCTACAAAGTATGCCGACATAGTTCTCAACCTTTTTATTATTCCCCACTACAAGCTATCAAAAGTCATTGCTGTTATGGTCATTCTTTGGGTTTGCGAGTGTTCACATTGAAACCGCTAGCAAAGCCTGATTTTTCCATTTTAGGAAGCCTAGACAGACTGTAGAGAATGATTCAAAACAACATCATGTTCCTATAGAAGTAGCTCAATCTATTTTTGTTTCCTTGAAAACTAAAGGGTTTGTTACTCACTAACTTTACGTCTGTAAAGAACGCTTGTCAGGAGAGATGCGTAAATCTATTGCTAGGCTCATTAGAGCAAGAATTCTATGAACGGTTGCAATAACATTATCCATCAGTATAAGAAGCTACATTGTATATCTCTTCGGTCTTCTGTAAGCTCGCGAAATTTATTCATTATCCACAGTGTTAGATGCTTTTATTGCCAATTGTTGACTGAACTAAATCAAAATCATGCTTTCCTTTTATAGCTTTATAGCAAATTATATTTACGGGATAAGGGGTGTATTAGCTTGCCTCTAAAGGCCGATTTATTGAGTGTATTTAGGGATGCTTACTCTAAATAAGTCATCGACCTATAGGCTGGCTCGATCAATAAAAAACAATGAAACCAATTAAGTGATTGAAGCTACCTAATAGCTCTAGAAAAAGAAAACAAAGAGAGAAATGAAGGACAAAAAGGTTGTTACACTGCGCAAACACCCAACATTATGAGAGTTTTGCGATCGCCCTCTCCAACCGCGACCACTTCAAATAGCGGCACAGTCCTTTCCTAACATCCCAAAGACAAAGACCTACGACGATAAAAGATGGATTGAAGAGACTCCATTGTCTGTCTCCGGTTTCAACGGCTGAGATTGAGGCAGGCTAGGTTTAGGCAAGCTAGGTACAGATAAACCAGATGCAGGTAAACCAGATTCGGTAAGATTTAGCCTGAAGGTATCTGAGTGGGTTAGCCAAAAACTGCGGACAAACTCGCTGAGCTGCCGCTGGCTTTGAATCGGTGAATCATTGGGACTCAGCTTGAGCTGAACAAGCAGGGCAAAGAAGTCGATGTCGAAAGCTATGTTAAAGAGTGCTGTTGGCCAAATCAGGTCAGGGCAATCTTTGAGGTCGTAAAGGGAGAGCGTGGAGGTTTTTAGATGAGCGGCAGCATCGGCGATGGCCGTTTGTCTGTCTGCTGTTTGTCTATCTGTCATCAATCTATCTATTGAGCTGTCTGAATTGCTTTCTTCAGGTAGGCCGTGAATGAGCAGCGTCGGCCTAGCCCAGCAAAGACGACGAGCCTCAACGATCTGAATGGCTTCAGCATAAAGCCGCGATGAGCCATGTTCTAAATAAAGGATCTGAGAAGGTGTGATGCTCACAGAGTGATTCACCTATATGGACGGACAAATTCTACAGAAATAAGCGAATATACTTATTCTCGGTTCATCCTAGTCTCTTTATTTTTCTTTTTTCTGAGATATATTAAGAAATATAGTTGTACCGCCGTCTACATAAAATTTCGCTATAGCTGCGTGGCCGTTGCCAATAGGGTATCGACGATGGAATAACTTGTTGGGCTATTTGTAAGGAGCAGACTCAAAAAATGCCTACTACCTCCGTAGGAACCATTGAAAAAACGACGGTTTCGACCGTACGTAAAATTGCGCCGCGATATCGGGTGCTACTGCACAATGACGACATTAACGGCATGGAATATGTGGTGGAATGTCTGGTGACCACTGTCCCAGCGTTAACCGCTCCTCAGGCAATTGATATTATGATGCAGGCCCACAACGCTGGAACGGGGCTGGTGATTATCTGTGAACTGGAACACGCTGAGTTTTACTGCGAAACGCTGTGCGCCAAGGGTCTAACTAGTACAATTGAGCCGGACGAATAACCAGGCTAATAAACTGTGCGCCCTCACCTTTTCTCTCAGCGGCTGGCCAACAACGGTGCCCGGCTAAAAGTCTGGATTAAACGCCGAGGTGCCTGGGGTCGAATTTTTTCTTTTTTACTGTTGCTGGCGATCGCTCTTGCACCGATTGTGCTGCCGATCTACTGGTTGGGCGCAGTTACAGGCCAGTCGAACATGGCCGAGATTGTTGCCTTAGCGCTAATTTATATCGGTTTTTTAGTTGGGCTTCCGATTTGGGGAAAGCGCATTCACGGCTGGCGTCATCCGTTTAGTCACTGTGGACTAAGCCTGCGACTGCAAACCGCTCGCGATCTGCTGCTGGCGATGGCAATTGGCATGCTCGGTGTGTTTGCGCTGTTCGGGCTGCAAACGCTGTTAGGCTGGGCCGAACCTTCTACGCCGAGCCCTCGGTTTGGCCGCTTTGTGGTGGAAGGACTGATTATGGCGTTGGCTGTAGGCTTTGCTGAAGAGATGCTGTTTCGTGGTTGGCTGCTGGGCGAGCTAGAAGAGAACTACGGCTCGAAGGCGGCGCTGTGGATGTGCGCTTTGTTTTTTGCCACGATGCACTTTATTAAGCCTTGGGCGGAGATCGTGCGAACGTTTCCGCAGTTTTTGGGTTTGGTCGTTTTAGGCATGGCGCTGGTTTGGGCTAGGCGATCGCCCACGGGTGGCCCGGTTGCTAGCGTGACGCATTCGGATCGGCTGAGTCATCGAAAACGGCCCCGGTTGGGCTATCCGATTGGACTTCATGCCGGATTGATCTACGGCTACTACCTGATTAACGTGGGCGGACTTAGCGAGCACACAGGAGCGGTGCCCGAATGGGTTACGGGCATTGACAGCAATCCGTTGGCTGGGCTGTTGGGGCTGGTTTTGCTGGGTGCGATCGCCTACGCATTCTCTAAAACTGCGAATCCTAAAGCAAACTAGCGATCGCTTGTTCTAGCTGTCGAAACCCAGACTATCCCCCAAACCCAGACTTCTTCTGCGCCTTTTTCTTCCCGCTACGCTTGCCGTCCGCGTCCTTGCCTAAAGATTTCAGCACCGATTTGAACAATTGATCTAAATGTTCAGGGACACTGGCGCTTTCGGGCATTTGAGGGGTGAGAGATTTGCCATAGCGAGCGATCGCGCTCAACAAATCTTGCTTAACATCAAACTCAGATTGACCGAGTACCCGCCGCAAGGCCGTCTCTAATGCCGCTCCGTGTGCCTCAGCCAGTCGCTGCCACACCGGTAAAACGACCTTGTCATCCTGCAAATATTTCAGCACCAGTCGGTCTATCAGCGCAGTGTCCTCCTCCGTTACCGATGCTTGCGTCAGTAAAGCTTCTAAGCGACTGTAATCCGTTAAAAAAGTCTCTCCCCAGCGAGGATGAATTAGCAGGGTCACAGACTCTGCCCGCCGCAGCTCATCCGGCAGCTTAACTTTTGGCACCACCATCTTCAAAGACTGATTGCTTTCTAACAGTCCCTTCGCAGCCTTACTTTCCTCGCCCACTGCGTTCATCGCTTCATCGACCTCTTCCTCAGAGATCCCCGATT
>JBBSOB010000125.1:0-13174 GCA_038260205.1 Phormidesmidales cyanobacterium | reverse complement strand
TATCTCAGATTCGATAGTCTCTATGTCCGATCCGCCGGTCTATGGCTAAAAACGCAGTTTACCCACGCAAATCAGCTCTACGATCAGCCGCTGTCTCGCTATCTCGCAAACGATAGCACCAGCGACCTTTGGCTAAAGCTGTTAGCCATGTACAGCTACTCTATACCGTTCCAATTTATCAACGACATGCCAGCAGAATTGGTGATTCCGATGCTGAACGCTTACCTAGCCGCCAATTGGCTGCGGGTTGAGGGCGGTGTGTACACTTACATCGAAAAAATTCTCGAACGGTTTAAAGGAGAGGTTCTGCTAGGGGTAGAGATTGCCAACATTTATAGAAATCTAGATGCGGTTGAGATCGAGCTATCAACAGGGAAAACACAATCGTTCGATAAAATCGTATTCGCGACTCCGCCCGATCAGGTGATGGCATTGCTAGCTGATCCAACACCTGATGAGACTAGGCGATTTTCAGACTGGAAACCTAACTATATAAAAACTATTGTGCATGAAGACGCCTCCATTTACCATCAGCAAGGCATCCGCTCCCCCTCAGAGTTTGATTTTTTTGAGACAGAGACTCAATGGGGCTATAGCGGCTACTTGAATCGGCTTTGTGCAATTTCCTCACCTCAGCACTACTTTCTCTCTTTTCAACTAGAAGCGCTGATCGATCCTACTAACATCGTTCACATTCAGCACCACCACACCCCGATGTACACCACCAAATCTTTCCACTATCGAGACGAAATCATCGCTACGAATGGAGAGAACCATACTTATCACGCGGGAGCCTATCTAGGCGATGGGTTACATGAGGGTGCGATTACCTCTGCTCGCCGGGTCATTCAGCTTATCGGAAAGGCGATCGCGTACAATATTCCAGTTCAGTCAATTAGCTGATCTGAACATGGGTTTCTTAAGTTATTGGCTTTGCAAGAAAATAGCTCTAGGAATACTCCTGTCAAATTTGTCTCACTCAAGTTTGCTTGATCAAAATTAGACTCCACGAGATAGGCTCCCTCTAGATCGGCTTTTTCCAAGTTTGCACTTGCTAAGCTCGACCGTACGAGATAGCCTCCTTTGAGATTAGACTTCTTTGGAGATTAGACTTCTTTGGAGATTAGACTTCTTTGAGATTAGCCTCCGTCAAGTTCACCTTTTCTAAATTCGCTTTTTCTAAATTTTCGCCTTCCAAATCGGCTCGTGTTAGATCGAGTTCGATCTGATGATTCTGTTTTCTCCAGTTATTCAAACAGCTTGTAGCTTAATCAACGTTTTTGTTCCGGCAGCATCACTGATCCAAAGAGCTACGATCTGCCCACTAGAGCTTTGTCCGGTTAAAATTTCAGTGGGCGCATCGACTGTGTGCGCGTAGGTTACTTTGTCTGTACCCACTTCAATCACCAGATCATTCCCTTTACCAGGACGGTCGTAGACAATAGCCATTAACGGTGCGTTTTGAATCAGTTCTTCGTCACCAAGTTCTGAACTGATATTTTCAATCGAAATGTGTCGCCCCCGATTACTATCAGAAAACTGGTCAAAAAACTCACCCCACCGCTCGCGCGGCAGCGACTTGCTGATCTCAATTTTGCTAGCCATACGGCACCTTCTCCCGCTTTGACGAGGTAAACAAACTTTATGGGCTAACTATAGAAAAGGATCGCGCACCTGTCGTCTACCCAAAGTTGACGCTTTGAACCCATAGCCTTGTGGATAAAATGCGATTCACATGCGATTTGACGGTGCTTTCACCAATTATCAACTGTTGCCAATTTCTAAATTACTCATTCCCTGGGCTATCAAACTGAGCACTTCGAAGCCAATCAGGCGATCGCTCAGTTTTTTCAGTGAAAGCGAAAGCGTCTGGGCGCTAGGAGCAAACTGCCGTATGGGTACTTTTGATTAGTTTAACGTTCGGCGGCAGTAATGATCTATGTCCTGCCGCTCAGCGGCAAAGGATGGTGATTCCGCCAGTGATTTCTGAGGTTAGTTACCAGGCCGACGTAGAGAATTTAGTTTTGAGTGATCGCACAGTAGATCGCAGCGCATTCGGGCAGTTGTTTTGCTGAAAATGGTAGGGTGGAAGGCGTTCAGCATTCTTCTAGCATCACTTCAGAGCATTGATAGATAATGGGCTAATTCCTCTTTTCAGCACTACCTGAGCTAAGCTGCTCGACGGCTGCTGGCGCTATTCGCTTGTAGCCATAGCCTGACAAACCATTTGCAAACTTTCGATCAGAGTCAGCGCTGAGGCGATCGCCACTAATCCGCCCCACAACCAGCCGGGAAGAACCCGCATCTCAACGATTCTTCCTGCCAGCCTGAGCGCTCAGGACACCCGCCTGCTTATCTAAGGCAACCACATTCATCTGCATTGGCGCAGCATTTCCTCGTTTGCCGACCGTTTTGCGATGAGTATAGGGAATATGACTGGCATCTAAGACATTTTCTAATAAAGTAAGCGCGTCGTAGGGCAAGTCACGAAAGGTTTCCATCATCACCCAGCCCTCCGGCTCCGCCTCTAATAGTTCAATCGCCGGAACGCTCACCTGCTCAGCATTCTCTAGCTTGCCGGATAGACAAAGAGCAGACCTTGGCAAACTTTTGTAGGCAAAGACTGAATATAAGCCCGGTCGGATAGATGGGCTTTACCTGCTAGGGGTTGCTGAGGAATTTGCTCACATGCGCCGCTACCCGAGAAGGCCCAGCCGTGGTAAGGACACTCCAGCCGCCCAGCTTCGTTGATCCGCCCTTCTGATAAAGGTGCAAGGCGATGAGGGCATTGGTCGGCGAAGACACGCCAGTTTTGCGATTGAGGTTCCCACCAGATTACTACAGCCTGTTCTAGTAGGGTAAAGCGGGTCGGCTTTGTTTTACTCAGGTCTTTGACATAGTGAACGGGATACCAAGCTTCGGCCCAGTCGAAGTGATTGGGCTGATACCCGCCCGCAGCGAGTTGAGTAGGATGCCTAGGGCGCTGAGTCGAAATTTTATCTTGGGTAGCCGTCATATAATTTAGATAAAGCCATTCGTACCTTTTTATTGTGGGAGAAAACCTCATTGGTCGCAGAAATTTCTCCTCTGCATTGGCCCAAAGGAGATCTTCAAACGCTCGGCAATTATTGTTTTGTTGGAAGTACTAGGCTTCAAGATGTTTCCAGGTCTTCTAATACCACTTCAGTGGATTGGCAAGCCATTTGCAGACTTTCGAGTAGGATTAGCGCTGAGGCGATCGCAACCAATTCGCCCCAAAACTAATAGGAGAGAATCAATAGCTGAGCGATTCGGCCCGTGTCTGAGAGCATCGTCTTGCCGCCGATCATTGCGCTGTGACTAAATAAGTAGTCCAGATGCCTGTAGCTGCTGATGCAGGCTTGTACGCCCAAAAATTGCACGGCAAATACCTGTAGCCAGTCGATAGCCGCCAGAGATAAATAGAGGATGACAAGACTCAGCGCCGGTAGCATTGCCATTGCTGCCCTCCAGATTACATCAAAGGTATTGCCATACAGTGAATCACCTCTCCTCAACGTTATACCGGTCAAGGGGTCATCACGACTTTGATACAGTTGTCTTGTTTCTTTTGAAAGATCTCATAGCCCTTGGGTGCTTCATCTAGTGTTAGCCGATGGGTGATAATCGCTGCTGGATCGATTTCTCCTTTTTCAATTCGTTCTAGCAGCGATGGCATATATTTTTGCATGTGGGTCTGGCCCATCTTCCAAGTGAGACCCTTATTCATCGCTGCCCCCATCGGAAACATATTCAGATAGCCCGTGTAAACGCCAGGAACGGAGAGGTTTCCGCCTTTCCGACAGCACTTGACCATCTGCTGTAGTACATAGGGGTGCTGCAACTGCTTGTCAAGCTTCGCAACATCTTTAACCGCATCAATTATCTCCATCATGCTGCCGCTGCCATGTGCTTCCATGCCTACTGCATCAATGCAGCGGTCTGGCCCCATGCCCTTCGTCATCTCCATCAGCTTGCTATATACTTCGTCCGCATCAAAGCTATCAATCGTTTCGACGTTTGCATAGCTCTCAGCAAGGCGCAAGCGCTCCGGTACATGATCAATGGCAGTCACTCGGCCTGCGCCAAGCATCCAGGCACTTTTCATAGCGAACAAACCCACTGGGCCACATCCCCACACCGCAACCGTATCACCTTCTTCAATATCGGCGTTGTCTGCGGCCATGTAGCCTGTTGGAAAAATATCAGAGAGGAAGAGCACCTTCTCATCAGGTAAGTCGCCTTCCACCTTTAAAGGCCCAACGTTCGCATAGGGTACGCGCACGTACTCTGCTTGTCCGCCAGGAAATCCACCCGTGATGTGTCCATAGCCAAAGATACCGGCTGCGGCATGTCCCATTTGCTGGCGAGCAAGATCTTCATTAGGATTGCTAATATCACACAGCGAATATAAGTCTCTTTCACAAAAGAAGCAGTGGCCGCAGGCGATGGTGAAAGGAATAACGACGCGATCGCCCTTTTTAACGTTAGTGACAGATGAGCCTGTTTCGACCACCTCGCCCATGAATTCATGGCCCAATATATCGCCTTCTTGGAGCGTAGCCACTTTGCCACCGTAAAGATGCAGGTCTGACCCGCAAATGGCCGTTGCAGTGACCCGCACAATGGCATCTGTGGGATCTTCAATCGTGGGGTCAGGTACGTTATCTACTCTTACATCTTCTTTGCCATGCCAACGTAGTGCCTTCATTTTGATCTCTCTTTGTGGTTAAACTTTGTGGTTAAACTTTGTGGTTAAAGCGGTCGCCTTCAAAATTACCGTGAGCTTGAGGTCGAAACCTGTGTCTATATAGGGAGAAAACGGATGTTCGGTGGCCGCTAAAAGGTATAAATGTCGTCAGTACATTTTCTTACGGCTTGGCAGCACTGGCGGAGATTCTTTTGTTTCTAAAGTTATTTTCTTCTTTTCTCCGGAGGCGACACTGACGGGGCGAAAACTTTGCTAAGAATTTGGATGTAGTGAATCGTGTGAGCGCGATGGATGGCAACAACGGCCATCTTCGATATGCTCACAGAATAGGGCGGCTATTGATGATTACAACTCTTTAAGGGGGCGAGATTCCCGTAAATATCACCCTCAAAGACGCTCGCAATGTGCATTTGTCTGTTGTTCTCGGCTCAAGTTATGATGGCCTAAACCGCTCTACCTAGCCTGATTGCTCCAAAAATCAATCATTCTCTCGTTTGACGACATGGAGATGGTTGATTTCGCGCAGCGGCACTTGGGGATTGGCTCCCCATGTATAGGAACATGTATAGGAAATTGTCAGCGGGTCTGCTACAAGTAGATAGCTTTTTCTAGGTAATACAGTTGTGAGACTTCTTTGGCTGAGCGAACGGTTTCCGCCCGATATTGGCGGCGTGGCACAAAGCTCAGAGCGATTGGTGCGATCGCTCACTCATCTAGGCATTGCCGTAGACGTTGTCACCTGGAGCCGCTATCTGGAGCCGGGTGAAACCCTACCGCCAGAAGCTTCCCCGACCGAGAACGAGCGCCTGCGGGTGTATCGCTTAGGGCTTTACCGCCACTGGGATATGACGATGCCCCATACGCTTAATCTGTTGGATTGGCTGCACGGCCAGCAGCCGTATGATGCGGTTTGGGGCCATTATCTCTTTCCAGCCGGATTTGTTGCAGCATGGTTTGCTCGGCTTAACAACCTTCATTCTATCGTGAGCGCAAGGGGTAATGATATTGATCGAGGCATGTTTCCACCTGGTGACTTTGCTCGATTGCAGTGGACATTGGCCAATGCCAGCCAGGTTACGGCAGTGAGTCAGGAGATGGTAAAGAAAGTGGAATCTTTGAGCGATCGCCCGGCGGTAGTTCTGCCCAATGTAGTCGATAGAGACATTTTTAAGCCAGGAGAAAAAGACCAAACTCTGAGAAATGCTTTGGGCATTGCCCCAGATGAAATAGTGCTGGGCTTTTCAGGCGAACTCAGAGAAAAAAAGGGGCAGCGATTTTTGCTCCAGGCGCTGCGTGAAGTGCGCGAGCTACGACCGGCTTGTTTGTTGGTAATAGGTGAGCTGCGGCCTGAAAGTCAGTCTCTGTTGCAGCGATACGCAGTGGCCTATCCTGAGGATGCGGCGCGGGTAATTGTGACCGGGCATTTGGTTTCGCCTGGGTTAGTGGCCCAGCATTTGCGGCTGTGCGATGTGTATTTACAGCCCTCGCTGTGGGAGGGAATGCCTAATGCGCTGCTAGAGGCGATCGCCTGTGGCTGCGGCTGTATCGGCAGCGATGCAGGCGGTATTCCTGAGGTGATTGAGCATGGCATAACCGGCTTAGTAGTCAAGCGATCGCAGCTACACCACTTGGGCCAGGCCGTGTTGGAATATATGGCGTTAGATCCACGGGTGCGAGCGGAGATGTGTGGAAAGGCCCGCGATCGCATTGCCCAGCATCATACCCTCGCGCAAGAGCGGCTGAGGCTGAAAGATCTGATGGCTCCGCTAACCATCTAGCGCGGCATAAACCCTCAGTAATTTTTGCTGCGCCTGCTCCCAGGTGTAGTGCGTTTCAATGCGCGATCGCCCTGCCGTAGAAAGCCGTCTTCGCAGCGGCATATCCGCTCGCAGTCGTAGCAGCGCATCCTTAATCGCCTTAGCAGAGCCGGGCCTAACCGCCAAGAAGTGGCGTTCATTCTCTCCCAAACTTGTAACGACTGGCAGCTCGCTCGTAACCACTGGCGTGCCTGATGCCATCCCTTCTAGCACCTTAAGCGGACAACAGCCCTGCACTAGGTTGCGATCATTCGCCTTCAACGGCGCTACGATCACATCGGCCTGATGCATGAGCGCGGCCAGTTCAGCCTGGGGGCGGGCGTTTAATATTTGCACCGAATTAGTAACGCCCAACCTGCGGGCTAATTTTTCTAGCTGCGCGATCTGCTGGCCTTTAGCGGGGCCAACCATAGTTAAGCTAGCGTCAAAGTCTCGGCGATAAAGCGACAGCGCATCTAGGGCTAAATCTACGCCCTGCCAGGCTGAAAATGTTCCAAAGTAAAGCATTTTTAGCTTCTTGAGCAAAGCGCGATCGCCCTCTGTCTGCACGGACTGATATTGAAAAACCGATAGATCAACGCCATTGGGAATCACCTGAATATTCTCAACAGGAATACCACGACTCATTAAGTACGCCTGCGTCACAGAACTGGGCGTCACAATTTTGTCAGCAGCTTCCAAACAAATCTGCTCTTGAGTCATCAGCTTATTCATCAGCTCAAGGTCATCAGCTACTTTTGGGTAGCGGTACTTTAGCTCAATAGAAGGCAGTCCGTTTACTTCAAAAATGAGCGCATGACAAAACTGTTGTTTGTTTTGTGCAACGACCATTCCCTCAAAAATAGAGCGCACATGGATGACCTCAAATTTTCGCCCTTGCAACCAATCTTTTAAATATCGCCGAAAGCACATAACGCGATCAATCAAGGTTTTGCCTACCGCAGGCAGCACCGTATGGCGTACGCCCGGCCAGTCTACTGTGGCTTGTACCGCAGGATTTGCAGTAATCGTCACGAGATCGACTGTTCCATAAGCTTGAGCCAGCGGCTTTACAAAAGATTCGATATGAACCGCAGCCCCTTTGTAAGCAGGTACGACATCAAAAGAAAGATAGGCGATAGGCTCAACCATGTTTAATTAGCCTTAGGTAGGCTCTTTTTGGGGTATGCTCACATCAGCCAGTTTTGAACTGTATTTACCTTTATTTACTGACTCTAGCGCTCTTTCTCCTGGAGAATTTCCAGTGGTTTTTGATCTTCGATCGTTTAGCAAAACGCTGCTTTACCAAGCTTCCCCTTCCGCCCTGCAGCTTCAGGACAACCTAAAGCTGATTGCTCAGCAGGATAAGCAGGCCGAACAGAAAAAGAAACGATACCTCACGGTGGCGATCGCGGCCATTGTGCTCATCTTCGGAATCCTTTTTTTGCTGCCAGGGCTGGCCGTTTTAGCGGTGGTGTTTGTGGCAGTTGCGATCGCAGCGTTTGCGCTGTATGCTCGTTGGAGCCGGATAGATTTAGCAGATGTGCGCTATATCCTACCTCAGCGTTTGGCTGAAATGCTCAGCCGCGACATGGCAAAAGATAATTCTTTTGAGGCTTATATTGATTTTTCTGTTCCTACCCTCAAACAAAAACAGACAGCTAAACGCGCCTATGCTGCCCGTAGTGGATGGACGGAAGTCTTATTTGAAGATCCCTGGCTGCGCTTGAGCGGTCGCTTTTTAGACGACACTGAGTTTGCCCTAACGCTGAACGAACTCACGGTGGTTCGCTCTGGCTATAAATGGAGCAATGGCAAGCGTAAATACAAAAGTAAATCCAAACCCAAAGGGACTGAAGTACAGCTACTGCTTCACTTCCCTCGCAAAAAGTACGGTGCTATGTCTCTGCTTCAGCCGGATCTTCCTCAAGCCGTTAACTTACCGCCCGACGTAGAAATCAAGCGGCTGAAGACAAATGACCACCAGCTTTTGCTGAAAGTCAAAGTGCCTTCCCACCGTCAAAGCAGTGATGACCTTTATCAGCTAGTCACCCAAATGCTACTAAGTGCCTATCAGGGTCTTAACCTATCCAAAGAACTCTCTAAGATCACCTGAGCAGTTCTTTGAGTCCTTAAGAAAACATCTGACGGTCTGTTACTTTAGCTCCCTTTTTTGTCATGCGCCGCTTTTCTCCCGATCGCCATAGCACGCCTAAAATCAATACGTTTCTAATTATTGTTGCTTCTCTGATGATTTTTCTGGCGGGATTTGGCTGTAGCCGCGCAGATAGACGGAACCCTGATGTCGCTAACCCTGTGCAGACCAGCCCGATAGCAACGGATTCTGTTTCCGCTCAAAGCACTGATGAAAACATTAAGTTTAAGCAGTCAGACGGATCTGAAAAATACTCGCTTAAGCTTAAGCCCGACGGAGCGAAACTCGTTGATGGCGCTGACCATGAGCTAGCTAGACTCACGCTAGACGGCCATAAAATTAAGATTAAGGATGCGGCTGATCAGGTGCTGGGCTATGTTGTAATCGAAGACGGCTACTGGAAGCTAGAGAACGCAGAGCAGACCAAAGAACTCTACGTTTTAAGGCTGCAAGACGATGGCGACTTCAAGCTAGAAGATGGTAGCAACACCTCGATCTATCGGATTAAAGTGCGGGACTATGGCTACGAAATTGAAACGCCTGAGAAGGTGTCGCGCTACAAAGTGAAGGTAAAGGATGGCAAGACTTCGCTGCGCAATGCCAACGAAGAAACGGTGCTTTCGACGAAGGCAGACATGACCTCAGCGGCGATGACTGCCTTTGGCTTTGATGTGTTAACGCCCCCCCAGCAGGCGGCTTTGGCCTATGCCGTAAATCTCACTGGAGGACGTTGAGCTATGCGCTTGCAGATAACCTGGACAGATCTTGATACGCAGCAGGTGCGATCGCCCATCTTAGAGCCGCCCATCGCCTTTGGCCGTGAGTTTGGTGAAATGCCCAGCACCTTTAAAGGCCAACCTGTTCAACGCATGGTACTCAAAAGTGAGCAGGTGCTGCCTTTTCACGCCTTACTGATCGAGAAGGCAGGCCAACTAATGATTTTAGGGCGACAGGGTGGCGCGGGCGTTCGGGTGAATGGCACGGCGAGCGAAACACAGCCAGTGAATAGCGGCGATCTCATTACCATTGGCCCTTTTGAGGTTGAGGTAACCGCGCTACCCGCTGAGGAGAGTTTACCGTCGTCTTGCTCAACAGCTAGTTCAGCAGGCTTTGGGGCGGATGGGCGGTGCGATCGCGAGGTTGGATTCCTGTTCAAACATCGCTGTGGGCGTACGACCTCCGAAGGTTGCCCTGACTGCCGCAATGGTCAGATTGAACCAGGGCAAGATTTGTATCAGGCCGACTACGCCTACTATCCTAACTACGGCAACTATGGTCATGGCTACTGGGGGCACAGCTACTATCACAATCGCCATCACTACTATTACGATCCTCACAGCCGTCAAGTAGATTTTAATGAGTCCGATGCGGCCAGCTTTGAACAAGTAGACGATCAAGACTATGAGACAGATTTGGATGCCAGCTAATGCTCCGGCTAAAGGCAAATCCAACCGCGAATCCAACCGCTCATTCAGCGGCTCATTCAACAGTCCAACAGCTTGGGTCTGGCTGGTTTATCTACGCGCTAGGCGGCGGCTGGGGACATTTGAATCGATCGCTCTCACTGGCTCGAGTCGCCGCCAAAGATCGTCCTATCCATTTACTCACCAATAGTCCCTACGCTCAGAAAATTGCGGCCAGCGTCCAAACGTCAAACTTGACCCTGCACCAACTGCCTTCTCATATCTCGATTGCTCAAGCTCGCGCGTCCATAATATCTTTGCTGCAAAGCATTGAGTATGATGTGCTGATTGTGGATACTTTTCCGCGTGGGTTGGTGGGCGAGCTAGCGGAGATAATTCCTCAGCGAGTCGATATTTGCCGCGTTTTGGTGCATCGAGATCTCAATGTTGACTATGTCAAGGCTAAGGCGATCGCATCCTTTGTCAGTCAGCATTACGACGGTATCCTGATTCCAGGCGAAGCCAATCCGCCCTTGGCCCACCTCGCTCAGGCAAAAGCAACTGCGCCCTGGCTCAGCCGTAGTCCAGCAGATTTGCCCGAGGCCCAAGCCTTGCGAAGGCGGTGGAATATCTCTGAAAGCACCCCCCTGGTGATAGTGTGCGGCGCTGGTCAGCCTCAGGAGCTAGATTTTTTTGGAGAAATCGTTGAGCAAATAGCGGGTACGTTCTCGACTGTCACCGTGCGCTGCCTATCTGCAATATGTCCAACAACCTGTTCACCGGATCTATGGCTGTATCACTGGCCAGGAATGGATATTTTGCAGCTAGCCGACGGGGTTGTAGGCAGCGGTGGATACAATCTTGTGCATGAATGTGCGGCGTTAAACATTCCGCTAGTGGCCTTTGCGCTGCCTCGCCGCTACGATCGTCAGGCCCGGCGCATTCGGCAATATGGCCATTGTGTAAAGAGTAGAGAGGCGGCGATCGCAGCGTTGGCTCATTTACTCAACAAGGGTAAAAGTAGTCAAGTCTGCGACGATCACCTGCTTGACCGCGAAGTTCTTGACTACGAAAATGGGATAGCCGCGGCGATCGCACATATTGAGAGCTGGCGGCGCGATAAGCTAGCGCAGGCTCAGCAGTAGCCTTTTGTCTATTTCTGTTAGAACGTCTATGGGTTGGTTTAGGCGGCGTCTTGCTTATTATCTTTGGAATCGTGACTATATTTATGATGGAAACCGAGTCAACCTTACCCACTCCCGCGGCTTTGTTCTATTCCAAAAGAAAACTCTTGAGGCTGCACTAGCAAAAGGGTTCAACAAAAAACACCTTAGAGGCACCTCCCTCAGCAATATCTTTCAAAGCCTCATTGAACTTCTGCACATGATCGGCCGTAATATGCGATTGGAAAGCAGCCTCATCGTCATAAACTTCTAGGAATTGAAAGGCTCCTTCATCGTCGCTATCACGATAGACTTCAAATTTTGTAGTTCCTGCGTCTTTCCGAACTAGCTGTGCCAAATCGTGGATCATAGACGCGAGTTTTTCTTCCTGCCCTACCGCCGCTTTGACGGTTGCGATCACTGTCTTAGTCATCTCTTTTCAGATCTCCTTATATTGACTGACATGATCCTATTTCAAAATTGCTCAACTCCACTTTTGCCTGTAGGTATTTGCGTTCTTGCAAGTATAAATTGATCAGCGATCGCGCGGCAACAGCCGATATCTTTTCAATTTGTGTCTTTTTGTATCTAGAAGAAACAATCTATCATAAGTTTTTTGTGCTTTTGTGCGGACAATCCTCTGCTTTTATAGCCCGTGATAGCCTTATAAATAACTATTTTCCTCTAGAACTATTTTCCTCTAGTTTAGATATATTGATTGAAGCATGAGTACTCCTACCCGAATTGTCTGCTTAGGTGAAATTCTGTTCGACTGCCTTGCCGATCAGATGGGAAGAGAACTCTCCGAGGTAACTTCATGGACTGAGTACCCAGGCGGTGCTCCTGCAAATGTGGCCTGTGCGTTGTCGAAGCTAGGCGAAGCTGCCGCCTTTATTGGATGCGTTGGGCAAGACGAACCGGGCGATCGCCTGGTGTCTGTACTAGAGGAGAATGGCGTCAATGTGTCAGGCGTTCAGCGATCTTCTCATGCGCCTACTCGAAAAGTGTACGTCACCCGTTCTTTGAAGGGCGATCGTTGCTTTGCTGGCTTCGGCGAGTTCGACTCCAGCCAGTTTGCCGACACTCAGCTTGTCGCCGCCGATATGCCGCAGTCTCTGTTTTCGGAGGCTGCGTTTTTAGTAATTGGAACGTTAGAACTCGCCTATCCAAACAGCCAACAAGCTACTCTAGAAGCAATCCGTCTAGCTAGAGAGCACCAGGTCAAAATATTCATTGATATAAACTGGCGACCCGTATTTTGGGAAGATTCGGAGGTCGCTAAGTCGTTGATTATGACGATTCTAGAGCAGGCTGACTTGATTAAATGCACCGACGACGAAGCTCAGTGGCTGTTTGGAATGCAAGATCCGAGTGCGATCGCCAAGCTGTTTCCACAGGCTGAAGGTGTACTGGTCACCGCAGGGGAAAAGGGCTGCGCTTACAGACTGGGCAAGCACGAAGGAAAAGTCGATGTTTTTTCGATTATGGTCGTAGATACAACCGGTGCTGGCGATAGCTTTGTTGCTGGCTTTCTGCACTACTTCTGCCGCCAGCGTGATCAGGTTCTAGCCAGTCCCCAAGCGGCCAGAGATGCAGTTATCTATGCCAGCGCGGTCGGCGCTTTAACTACCACGAAGCCGGGAGCGATCGCCGCTCAGCCAACGGCCAAAGAAGTCGATGCCTTCTTCAAACTACAGCCTGCCAAGCTACAGTCCATAGCGGCTTAACTTCGCAGCTATTCTCAAATTGTTAAGTATCATCTGAATACGCCTGTTGCCGAATACATAGGAATCTTTTCTTTGAGACACTGAAGAGGTAAAGCGGTAGAGATCGAGAGATCGCCGTTCCACTTAAAAAGGTGTTTAACAAAAGAAATGAGAAATATAGAATCTGAGCAGGTAGGAGCGCTCAAAGCAAAGTTTGTTTAT
>JBBSOB010000124.1:0-13185 GCA_038260205.1 Phormidesmidales cyanobacterium | reverse complement strand
GTCATCCGTTGTCGTCCGTTGTCATTTGCTGCCGTCCGTTGTTGCCTAGCTAAACTGTTGGGCGGCTTCTAAGCGGTTCTCTGATGATGAGAAACGGTGGGTAATAGATATATAGATGGCAGGCTCAAGACATCAAAAAAGGCCAAGAAGAACTATCTCCCTGGCCCCTGTATTCTCTCCCTAACGCCGTTAAGAAATCAGCCACTCAAGCAGCCGTTTGTTATGCTTCCTTTTCCTCTGCTCCTTCCTCTTTCTCAGATTTTTCAGATTTTTCAGATCTCTCAGTCTGAACGTTGGTGTGATTGGCGTTTAGTGGTGAAATGCTAACGATTTCGCCCCCTAGTAGGGTAATTCGCCGCATTTCTTCGTTCATTCGGTGAAAGGGCACCTGAAAAGTCTGATTCTGACTGCTGCGAATGGGCGATCGCTGTCGGCCGGTCATTTCGTTTTGGCTTAGGCCCGTAACCTCATAGACAAATATTCTGCTGTCTACGCTAGATGCTGTACTGGTTGCGCGTTGTCCTAACATGGTGAGTCCCTAAAAAATAAATATGATTCAAAGAGGAAGCGGTCAGCTTTAGACGCCTACGCCTTGCTAATATTCGCGATGCGACCGCCGCTGCTGTTGATTCTTTTGAGCGTCTCGTTGAGGGCTTCGTAAGCGACTACGAGTACTCGATTGCTATGACGAATGCTGGGATAGCCGGGGCGGCGCTGACTGGCGACTTCAATGCGGTAGAGGCTACCACGCTCTGCGGTAGAGCCGGGTCTGGCAAAAACGCGGTTGGTTTGGTTGTCACCTCTGGCCGAACGGTAGGCCCAGCCGTTGTTGTCGCTACTAGAAGCGGGTGGCACGATGGCGGAAACTCTGTTTTGAGCTAAGTCTTGGGCTAGGCGAGCGGGGGTGCCTGCAATTTGGGCGCGATCGCTATTCGCATACCCCCGATACAGGCTAAACATCCGAGGAAATCCGGCAATTTTTTGCCCTGCCTGGCTACTAAAGCCCCGGCAGTAGGGCACAATGTTGTCACCAAAATTAGTCTCATACTCCTCTGAGTCAACATAGGAGTCAATATCAGCGTCAAATCCTTCATTGTGATAGCGGTCAAGATGTTCAATCACCTCAGACTCATCGTAGGGTGCGCGGCCCAGTAAATGCTTGATGTTTAGTTCGATAACGCGGGTCTGAAAATGGGGATACAAAAACTTTGTTTTGTACAGCTCCGACTTGGCTAGGGCGCGCACAAAATCTCTGACTGATAGCGCCCCACTAGCAACTAAAGACTCCAGACTCTCTAATCGCTCTGAGCGCATCAAGTAATCATTGCCCAAAACCTGCCGGTAAGCAGCATAAACTACCGTCTGAACCTCATTTGAATCAGCCTGAGAGCGCATTTCGGTAGGTGGTTGGTCGGTAAATGCAGTCGTGCCTAGTCGAGCGGATGCGGTTGTAATGGCCACAGATTATTCTCCTGATGAGCGTGGAAGGGTAATGATGGTTGCTTGTGTAGGCAAGCTACGCAGGCGAAACGTTAACAATGCGGCAGCCACGTTTGTTTAGCCTCTGTAGGGTGGGTGAGAGCTGTTCGTAGGACACCAAATATTCTTGAATGCCTAAGCGAATTTGCGGTCTGCGGCGGCTGGCCGACTGAGAGACTTTGACGCGATATAG
This sequence comes from Phormidesmidales cyanobacterium, assembly GCA_038260205.1. Lineage (GTDB taxonomy): Bacteria > Cyanobacteriota > Cyanobacteriia > Phormidesmidales > Phormidesmidaceae > Phormidesmis. The sequence goes on along the minus strand of JBBSOB010000124.1, from coordinate 11,513 downwards.
CTGCTCGCGATCGCCGCCAGTTACGCCCTGAAGTTCTCTGCCTAGACCGGCCGTTCTCACTGGGGTTGCCGAGTTGCGAGCTAGTTCTGTCGTGAGGGTGCCTTTTTTGTGATTAACACGGGCGCGATCGCTGCTAGCAGCCCCTCTATAGAGCTGAAACATCCGGCCAAAACCCACGGTTTTCTGACCCGTTTGGGTGGCGAATCCACGATAGTAAGGAACAACCTGCTCACCAAAATTATTCTGGTACTCAGCCGAATCTAGATAGCTGTTAATCTCAGCTTCATAACCTTGTTGAATATAGAGATTAACATGCTCCGTAATCTCAGATTCGTCATAGGGCGCACGTCCTAACAAGTGCTTAAAATTAAGCTCAATGAAACGCACGTTAGGCGTACTATAAAAAAACTTTTCTTTGTAGAGCTCAGAGAGTGCCAGGGTGCGAACAAAATCACAAACTCTGATGTGACGCTGGCGCAGCAGCGATTCGGGACTGGTCAGTCGTTCTGCGCTCATGATGTGGTCGTTGCCGAGAACTTGGCGATAAGCGGCCCGGATAACGGCTTGAATATCAGACTCGGAGGCATGAGCGCGCAGCTCAACCGGGACAGATTGGACGAAAGGCTCAAAGCCTAATAGTCTTGCAGAAGTTTCGCTTGTCATCATGAGAGAAAATCTCCTTCAGTCTATGCTTGAAAGACTGGTGGGTGTTGGTGATTTACTGTTGTTGACGATTTACTGCTGGCAATTTGCTGTTGTTGACACAGCCAGGGGCACCGCGAATAATGACGCTCAGTCCACGGCTATCATGAGGCACCGAGAGCTGAGCGTCGTCCGGCTAGTTAGTGCTAGCTCAGCGTGTTGATGGCATAATCAATGTAGGAATTAGCTTCAGTGGCTGCATCTCCACTTAGACCATGATTTTCCTTAATGTGCTTTAGCGCTTCTACATACCAGCTAGGCGAGAGATCAAACGTGGTGTTGATTTCTCTGATGCCAGAGATAAGATACTCATCCATGGGGCCAGTGCCGCCAGCAACCAAGCAGTAGGTGACCATGCGTAAATAGTAGCCAATGTCTCTGGCACATTTCTCTTTGCCTGAAGCGGTAGAGGCGTAATTGTTGCCGTCCATTTGAGTAGTGTACGGAAACTTCTGGTAAACGGCTTGAGCTGCGCCATTGACCAGGCTATCCGCGTTTTTAGCAAGCGACTGAGCGGCAGCCAGTCCGGCTTGGGCCTGACGAAAGCGGCCAAAGGCAACCTGTAGCTCTGAGCTGCTGAGGAATCGGCCTTGTGCATCGGCGGTGGTAACCGCTTCGGTCATGGGAGTTTTCATGTGAGAATCTCGCTTTCAAAAAGTAGGTAAAAAATGATTGAAAAGTGGCTGTTCAAATAGTTGTCGCTCAACGGTTGTCGCTCAACGGTTGCGGTTCGCGAATGCTATTCACAGTTGCTATTCACAGTTGCTATTCACAGTTGCTATTCGCAAGTAACAGCGGTTCGCGGTTCGCTAGAGCATTGCTAGCTGACAGCCGCTGCTGCTGTATCAAAGTAGCCGCTGAGTTCGGACATAAGAGAGCTACAGTCTCCCTGAGTGATGCCTTCTTGGTTGCCCACAATTGAGAGCGAGGCCTTCTTCATTTTTTCGACGCCTGCAGCAACAGAAGCGCCGGGTACGCCAAGAGCTGTATAGGTTTCGCGCAGACCGTTCAAGCAGCGATCGCTCATAACGCTGCCATCGCCCGTGAAGATTGCATAGGTGACATAGCGCAAAATAATCTCCATATCGCGCAAGCAAGCGGCCATGCGGCGAGAGGTGTAGGCATTGCCCCCCGGTGCGATTAGCTGAGGCTGATCGGCAAACAGTGAGCGGGCAGCGCTAGCAACGATTTCAGAAGAGCTGCTAGTAATGCGGTTGACCGTATCAATGCGCTTGTTACCGTCGGCAACCTGCGCGTTAAGCGCATTAATCATGTCGTCACTAATGTATTCACCGCGCGCGTCGGCCTGTGAAACCACTTTGGTAAAAACGTCGTACATGTGGAATTAGTCTCCTACTTTAAATCTCAACTTTAAATCTCAGATGTGGCATAGTCTGGAAAAACGAATTTTCCTTAACCCTTGGCTCAGCAACCGTTATAGCCTCTGCTTAAGGCCTTGAGTAGATCTCTTCGGTAGAGTTTTATTTGAGCTGTTCCACTGCTGCTGTCGGCGTGAATGAAGTTTGCTGTATTACGAAAAAGTAACTTACTTCTAAGGAGGTTTTTCCTGAGAGATGGCCTTACGAGAGACCTTATCTGAAGATTTTTCCCAGAAGAGTAAGACGCTTCGTGATTAGACACTCACGCCGTCAACACAGTAGATTCAGCTTAGGAGCTTGTAAACTCCAAAAATCGACCCAAAAAGGAATGTCTCCTATCGGCTAGTACCCGTAGAACTAGGTGACTCGAACCAATGGCTTAATTTAATCAATTTGCTTGTGCAAATGCTGTGCACAGATTTGTATCTATCTAGTTACAATCTGTCTAATTCCTTTCACAGAAAGCCTTTCCCGGTCATTCATCAGGGTCTAATAAACTTCAAGGTTCGTTACATGTGTTAGCAACGGTTCTTAATGTTGTTCTCTCAATCTCAATCTTCTGAGCCACAGTCAAACAACATTGTTTCTAGGTAGCGCTGCGCCCATTTCTTGTCAAATGCGCGTTCTAAGATTCGGCGGGTTTTGTCGTTTTTTTGCTGCTGCTGGCAGTAACGTTGCTGCCCTGCCAAAATGGTGGCTTGGAGTGCGCGATCGCTGGTGCTAGTGGCTTCGCAGGCTAACCGACAGTGTAAAGAAAGATACCGTGTAGCCTGATTTAGGAAGCTATCTTCTTCTTGGGGCGTTTCAGGGCGAATAAACAGGCAATGATCTGAAAAAATATTTCCCCATTCAGGAAGGTTCCTAGCGCAAGCAAACGGTGTTTTTGGCAGCTGTGCTAGTGCTTGAAGATAGCTATCAGGCAGTGTTCCATCGGGTGATACCGGTGAAAGATCAACGATGGCCGCTGTAATTTTGCCTCTAGCGGCAACAATATCTACGCCAAAAATAGGGAGATTGAAGCAGGGATGCGGGAACATGACGCAGTGCAAAATATCGAGATTGTTGCCAACTTTGGCCAGCTCTAAATGCAGCTTGCGAAACTGAAGCGTTTGATAGCAGTGGTTTTGAATGATGAGCTGCTCGCCTTCTAGCGTCCCTTCAACGTAACCTAAATCAGCCGGTGCCTCGTAGGGAAACAGCATTAGCTGCTGGTGCCAGATGTTTTCTATTGTGGTCGCTAGTTGGGAGATGACCGGGTGCCGTTGCAGTTGCAGCGATTTTTGTAACTGTTTTTGTGGAGCTTGTACCATTAGGGTTGGAGTGCCTAGCGCTCAGAGATGTTTTTTTCACCTCTTATCTTCTCGCAGTTAGCGTGCAGACTTTGTGCAAGTCTCTTTTATGCGGGTCGGGAGATGTCGTTGGCTGCTCGGCTGAGTCGGTTTAGCAGTCGGGTGGCGAAAGCTTGGCCCTGCACTGGTTTAACAATGTAGTCATCTGCGCCGAGGGCAAAAGCCTGTTCTTTTTTGGCGCGATCGCTATGCGCACTCAAGAAAATAATCGGTAGGTGCTGCCACCGGGGATGGCTACGCAGCACCTGAGCTAGCTCAAATCCACTGATATGGGGCATTTCAACGTCGAACACAACCAGATCGGGTAGAACCTGATTGAACAGAGTCCAAAATCGCTGCGGATTCGTGAGCGGCGTAATTTCAAAGTGCCAGGGATGGAGTAGCTGTATCACCTGTTTTAAGTAATGGGCGTCATCATCGACAATCATAATTTTGCTGAGATGATTTTTTTCATACAGCGTCTGATTGATGAGGGCTAAGACCTCTGAAGGAATAACCGGGTATTCCAACACCAGGGTGCCGCCGCGACGGATGAGCGCCAGTCGATTGCCAAAATCAGCCTGAGAGGTAATCACCACCACCGGTAGCTGGGGCCATCTCTGGGTCAGCGTTTGCAGAAATTGCAACAGCTTGCGCGAAATTGGCTCATCTAGTACCGCATTAGCTTCGCCTGCAACCAGGTTTAAGATCACCAAATTTGGGGGCGGTGCCAGCAATTCGGGGGCGGTTTGCATGGATAGGTTAAGCGATAGGGCTTGGGCAGCAGCTTCTACAGAAGCAACGACCGTGGTTTCTATGCCCTGGGCAACGGCGATCGCCATTAGCTGTTGAATGTAGGACATGCCGTTGACATCCACCATCAGCACGCTGGGCGCTTTTGGCGCTTGGTCAGAGCTTTTATCTATGGGGCAAACCAGTTTGGGTGATTCATCTAGAGCATGCCCCAGAGTGGTGACCAGGGCCTGTAGCTGTGCGGCTTGGGTGGCTGAGAAGGCAAGGTGGGTGCCTGCTTGAAGCAATAGCTGTTCAACTCGAAGCGCCAGCCGGTAGCCTTCCATCAGGCCGAAGGTGCCGAGCGTACCGGCCAGGCTATGGGCAATTTGTACGGCCTGAACCTGCTGCTGTTCGCTGAGGGCTTTTTCTTGGAGTGAAGTCGAAATTTGTAAGAGGGTTTGCCATCGAGCCAAACTTTCTCCTTTATGGGCGTGCCATGCCTGGATCAGCCCTTCTAGATAACGGGCTTCGCGCTCGCTAGTGACGTTGAGACCAGCAGGAGTAGCAGGAGCTAAGATCAGGGACTTCAGGCGGTAGCCCAGGCCATGCACGGTTTCGATTAAGTCGGTGGCAGCCCCTGCTGTAGAGAGTTTTTGTCGGAGCCGTCGAAGGTGCGATCGCACGGTTGCTTCACTGGGAAACTCATCCGAAGACCACAGCTTACTCAATAGCGTGGTTGCACTAAAAACCTGATGCGGATCGCGTAAAAATAGCTCTAGCAATGAGTATTCTTTAGCTGTCAAGGTAATGGGCTGGCCCTTGTAATGTACCTTGCAGCTCGTGGGGTCTAGGAGCAGCTCGCCCCAGGTCAAAGTAGGTTCGGTTTCGTGGGGCGATCGCCTTAGCAGCACTCGAATTCTAGCGAGCAGTTCCCCCAAATCGAAAGGCTTAACGACGTAATCGTCTGCGCCCGCTTCTAGCCCTTCTATTTTGTTACTGGGTTCATTTTTGATAGTGAGCAAGAGAATGGGGGTGTCATAGCTTTGCGCTCTGAGCCGTTGGCACAGCCGAACTCCGCTGAGCTGAGGCAGCATCCAATCTAAAACAATCAAATCGTATTCGAAGGTAGAGGCGTACGCCCACCCGGTTTCACCATCCGCAACGCGATCAACAATATAGTTTTGTTCCGTGAGCTGCGACGCCAGCAACGCCGTCAGCGCATTGTCATCGTCTATGAGTAAAACCCTCATGCCCACCTCCTGTTTAGAGTCGGTTTGTCTCTTAAGTCTATTCTTAAGTCCATTACAGCGACCAATCTAGCAGTTGGGCGATGGTGCTGGCTAAAGCCAACGGCTTAAAAGGCTTGGTAATGACGCCTGCTACGCCAATAGATTGAAACAAGCGCTTCTCAGACGCCTGAGTTTTGGCCGTGAGAAAAATCACCGGAATGCCCTGCGTTTTAGGATTGTTCTCTAGGGCTGAGAAGGTTTCTATCCCATCCATTTCAGGCATCATAACGTCTAGCAAAATAGCATCTGGTTGGTGGATTTCGGCCTGATGAATGCCCTCCACGCCAGAAGAGGCCCGCAGGCTCTCCCAGCTCGCTTCCATTTTCAGGCTGAGGCTGACCACTTTTTGAATGGATTCTTCATCATCAACAATTAGGATTCGCTTAGGAGGAGTCATAGGAGTTAAAGGAGCATTTAGATCGGGTGGGTAGAAGTGCTGAGAACATCCGAAGCCAGCGGAATGGTGAAATAAAAGTGGCTACCCTGTCCCAGATGGCTTTCGGCCCAAATGTCGCCGCCGTGCTGCTCAACAATTTTTCGACAGATGGTAAGCCCTAAACCCGTCCCGCCTTTTTTACGAGCGTCGGAAGAATCGACCTGCTGGAACCGTTCAAAAATACTGTTCAGTTGCTCGCTCGGAATACCTTGCCCTTGATCTTGTACGCAAAAAAGCGCTTGGGCGGGTGACGGCTTGGATGGTGAATCTGATACTGTAACGCTAAGTCGAACTATTGTCTCAGGCTCAGAAAATTTGATGGCGTTGCCCAACAGGTTGGTGAGCGTTTGAATCATGTAATCTGGATCGGCCCAAATAAACAGATTGTCGGACTGAGCTTGAATCTCGATCCGGTGCTGATGGGCGATGGTTTGCATGGTTTCGGCGGCCTGTCTAATCAGCTCAGCGGTGCTGCAAACTTTGGCGTCCATGGTGACTTTACCAGATTCTATGCGCTGAAGATCGAGCACGCTGGTGACTAGGCGCACGAGCCGATCTGTATTTTCATCGGCGACGGTGAGCATTTCTTGTCCTTCTTCGAGCAGGTTGCCTAATTGCCCGGTGGCCAGAAGTTTTATTGAGGTATGAATGGAGGTGAGCGGGGTGCGTAGCTCGTGACTGACCACGGCAATAAATTCGTCTTTCATGCGCTCAATGGCTTTGCGATCGCTAATATCCGTTGTCAGCGCAAAAAATCCTCGAATACGGTTTTCTCCCTTTTTGTCTCCAGTGCTTTCTAGGTGAGGAATGTAGTTAACGCTAACAGAGCGATCGCGTCCATCTTGAAAAGTTAGCTCACTTTCATAGCTCACCTGCTTACCCATAAGCACGGCCTCGATATGAGGCTGAATTTTCTGATAGTAGGCCGCTCCCATAATTTGCCGCATCGACTGGCCGGTGATGTCAGCGGGCGAAAACCCCAGCCACTCCTGGTAAACGTGGTTATTGAACTGATATCGCTGCTGCCGATCTACATAGGCAATCAGAACAGGTAAATTGTTGGTAATCAACCGTAGCTGAGCCTCGCTTTGCCGCAGCGCTTTGCCGACTTGTTTTCGCTCTCGAATCTCCTGCTTAAGGGCACGATTAGTCTCAGTCAGTTCAGCCGTGCGCAATCGAACCCGCTCTTCCAAATACGTCATCAGCTGGCCCTGAGAAAGTGCCAGACTAATCTGCCCTGCGAGCTGCTGCATCAAATCCAGCTCAAAGTCTGACCAGTGGCGGACATGACTACACTGATGGGCAATCAGCAGACCCCACAAATTTCGGCGCACAGGCTCCGATTTCTCAACCATTTCTACAGTGGGATCGAGCGGGCGTACAATGGGAACGATCAGTTTGGACTTAATTCCCCACTGATTGATAAATTCCACCAGACAGTCCGAGACGTTAGCGCTTGGATCGTGCACATCGGCTATAGCCCGCACGCGCCCTTTGGCATACAGAGCCTGGTAGTCCAGAGGAAAGACTTCTTCTGGAAAAGTCATTTCTAAAATAGACGGGTAGGGCGCAACAACCGTTTCACTAATGGCTTTACCCGTCCCGTCTGGCATCACCTGATAAATCAACACCCGGTCAGCTTTTAATAGCTGCTGGATTTCATCGACGGTGGTTTGCAAAATCTCTTTGAGCTGCAGCGACTGGCGAATTTTGAGCGTGATGTCTGCGAAGATTTGGGCGCGCTGAAGGGGAGCCGGAAGCAGGGACGAAAGTGGGCGCTGATGGTGCTGCTCAGTTAACAGAGGGAGAGCCGCTTGCTGAGTTTGGAGGACGCGGAGCAAGTGAGAACGATCAATCACGCCTAGTAAGTGAGCGTCTTGGTCGACGATGGGTAGGTAGCCGATTTGATGTTGCTCTAAGCACTCTATTAAGAACGGAATTAAGGGTGAAATCTGATTGATTTCTGAGTGCTCGATAGTGATAACAGGGCGAGTAACGATGTCTGAAAGCCGTAGACTAGCCCAATCAGGATTCTGTGCCAGCGCTATCATCAAATCTTGACGTGTGGCAATGCCCACTACTTTTTGCCGCCAGGTAGCTAGAAGGCACCCTGACTCTGGGCGCGCGTTCCACTGCGCGATTACCTTAGCCAGCCGGGTTTGGCTACTAAAGGTGAGGGGGCGAGTATCGGCAATCTCTGGCCACAAAAGGCAGCTCAGCTCTGTAGACATACTTAACTTAAGGGATAGAACTTGAGGGACAGAACTTGAGGGACAGAACCGGAGAGATGGATGACATCGTCTATTATGCTTCCGATTAGGGAGACATTTCAGGCCGCACCTTGGGTCAGAACTGTCGTCGTAGACGGGCTATCGTAGACGGGCTGTCGTAGGCAGACTATGGTGACAAACGGTGAAAAACGCAAATAGCTGCTCTCTTCTAAAGTATGAGATATTAGGCATTCCTGTTACAGTCTTGTTTTAATTCTTTTTGAATCTTTAAAGTTCAGCTAGCTAGCCTAAAAGGCAAAGGCCATACCCTATGACAGCGACCAGTACCTCGCCTGCGGTTGGGTAATGCTCGAAAGGCTTCTACGATTGCTATCATGTGCTCCCGCCTGAAAAGGTCTCAATCAACGCCTCCTCCTATCGTTCCCTCTGCTGTCTGAAGTAAAATAGCCCTAAGACAATACAGTGGCTCCCGCCTGCACCCATACACGATCGGCAGCACCCGCTTTGGCAAAGTCGAAGGTATATAGCGCTCTGGTTCGATAATCATTAAATGGACATTTAAGGGCTTTGCTGTCGCTGCTATGTCAACTAAGAATTTCTTGCCCTCAATGAGACATTGTTTTTCTTCTAAAGATACTGTTGCTGATGTGTTTTAGGGCTAGTCCGTTGAGCGGAGGCGGTTTTGGGATGGGTCTGCGGCGCGACGTTCTAGGATGGACTGCTCGAGCGCATTGGCAAATCCCTCTTCTTCGTAGGATGTCGTAACGTAATCAGTCTGCTTTTGCACCTCTATGCTGGCATTGCCCATCGCAATGTTCAATCCACTGCGTTTAAACATCGGCACATCGTTGGGCATATCACCGATAGTAGCAATCTCTTTTCGAGGAACTGCCAGTAGTTGCGAGAGACGATCAGCAACAGCACCTTTGTTGGCTTGGGGATGAGTTACGTCTAGATAATAGGGTTGCGATCGCGCCGCCGAAACCCCTTCTGTCACCTGACAATTCGCTAAATCCTTAAATCTCTGTTGAATATCTGCTTCGCACTGAGCAACCGTCTGCAAATCGTCACTCACCCCTACCACTTTAGCCACCTGATCGAAAAAAGGATAAAAACTATCCCTATTCTTCAAGGAATGCCTAATTTAATCCATGCATTTTAGTCGAGTTATTTTTTTGCTAGGCTCAGATCTCTATGATAGCTAGCGGGCTATGTTTTGGGTGTGAGGTGAAGGAGAAGACATGGCTACAAGAATGCGCTGTAGTCATAAATGGGCTAAGGCGTGCGAGCGTAGAAAAGCGCCTGTCTAAAAACCCTCTAAAAAATCTTCTAATTTTCCAATAATTGTTTCTCTAGGTAGAGGTGCATCAGCATTATGAGAATACGATTTAGGTTATACCTCATCGAAATCTCAACCATCGAAATCTCAACCATCGAAATCTCAACTCAAAGTGCTTGACGGTCTAAATGATATGGCAAGTGCAGCCCTACCCAGAGAAAAATCATGAAAACAGATTACTTAATCGTTGGCAGTGGTTTATCCGCCCTGACCTTTGGGGCTTTGATGGCCAACCATCACAAAAGTGTGAAAATTGTGGAAGCCCATGAGTATCCAGGCGGGTTTGGGCATACGTTTACGCTGGCAAACAAGTATCAATTCAATGCCCAGCTTCACTACGTTTGGGACTGCGGTGAAGGGCAAACGGTCAACAAAGTGCTCAAAAAGCTAGGACTAGACCAATCCGTTACCTTCGAGCGCTACGACCCCAATGGCTATGACCATTGCCGAATGCCGGGATATGCGCTGGATATTCCCTCGCAGCCAGAAGAACTGATCCGGCGGCTGTCTGAGCTGTTTCCTGAGGCCACAGGTCGCATTCGTCAGTTCGTCAGCACGGTTGAACAAACAGGCGCAGGTATGAAAAAGCTGGCCCCGCCAGTTAAGCCGTGGGAGCTTTTGGCCCATCCCCTAGAAGTGTTGGGCACGGCTCAATATCTCAACAGTACGCTACAAGATGTATTCGACAAGTTCAAGCTGCCCCAAGCGGCTCAAACCCTGCTTGCCCTGGAGTGGCTAGACTTTTTGCTGCCGCCCGATCAGCTCTCTTTTTACGCTTGGGTAGCCCTATTTAGAGGCTATCAGGCCGGTGCTTTTTATCCTACCCAGCACTTTGAACAGGTCATTAATTCACTTGTAAAGGTAATTGAAGCCAACGGTGGAGAGGTAATTCTTAACCACGAGGTCACCAACTTTAGGGTAGAAGGTAAAACAGTTGTAGGCTTTGACACTATAGATCTGACCACGCACCAGACCCAGAGCTTTACCGGCAAGACGGTAATTTGCAACATTGATCCTAAAAGAGCAGCCAAAATGATCGGCGAGTCGAAGTTTTCCGCTAAGGTGCGCCGAAAGCTCGACTATGAGTACTCAGCCTCTAACTATATGGCCTATTGTGTCGTCAAGGATATTGATCTGAGAGACTACGGCTTTGGCAAATGGAATCTCTCTCATACGGGGCATCAAAGTATTAACGAAGCCTTTGCTCAAATGTATGAGCGGCATGACTACTCTAATCCTAGCTTTGCAATTACGACGCCAACCTTGCTCACAGAGGCTAGCCGCGACTGCCCGGAAGACTGTCAGATTGTTGAATTTTTGACGGTGGCAGATTATGCCTATTTTAAGAAGCTGAAGGAGAGCGATCGCAAAGCATACTATCAAAAAAAACAGGAAATCCTGGACTCAATCCTGGACGTTGTGGAAAAGCACTATGTGCCAGACTTTAGAGAACATATAGTTTTTCAGGTTACCGGTAGCCCAACAACTAATGAGCGATATTGCTGGTGTCCGCAAGGAAACTCTTATGGCTCTAAGCTAACGCCCAAAAATATGGGCTTGGGTCGGCTAAATCACGAGACTTCGCTTGACCATTTTTATTTCTGCAATGCCTCCTCTGGCTACCCAGGCTTTGCGCCCACGATTTGGACAGGGGCGCTGCTGTACCAGCGACTATCTGGTGATGTAATTTTAGGAGAAAATTGATCATGAGAATAGCAGTAGTTGGCGGCGGCGCAGCAGGAATGGCAACGGCCTACTGGCTCGATCAGCAGGGGCATCACGTCACCATATTTGAAAGGCAGCCTATGCTGGGTGGACATATTCGCACGCTCAACAAAAATGTGTTGCCAAGCCATTCCAATAACAATGCGATTTTGGAATGCGGGCCGCTTGAGTTTCCTACTGACTTTCACAATTTTGTGGCGCTAATGCAAGAGCTAGGCGTAAAGCTCGTGCCTGTGAGCGTGGGATCAGCATTATTTCCAAAAAGTGGCAGTCACTTCTTATCGGCAGCTTCAGTTAAGCGAAACTTTACGGGCATTCAACGTCTGATTGAATATCTCAGATTCGATAG
>JBBSOB010000123.1:0-13366 GCA_038260205.1 Phormidesmidales cyanobacterium | reverse complement strand
CCGGTCGCAACCCATAACTTTCAGGATCGTTGGTGATGCCCGCGGCCAGCTGAGCCATCAGGTCGTCGCCGGTTTCGGGTAAGCCTGAGAGGGTGTAGCCTTCTGCCTGCATCGCTTTGAGAATAGCCAGACAGCTCGCGGGCGTGTCTAGACCGACGCCGTTGGCCATGCGGCCATCGCGGTTAGGATAGTTGGCCAGAATGAGCGCGATTTTGCGATCTGGAGCGGGAGTTTGGCGCAGATTTATCCAGCTAGCGGCCAAATCGGTGACGAATTGAATGCGATCGCCCACCGGTTCATAGGTCACCACATCTGTTTGCAAAGGGCTGTCTGTCTGCGATTGCGCCGCCTTAAAGGAGACGGCCCGAGTGATGATGCGGCCATCGACTTCTGGCAAAGCCACGTTCATGGCGATGTCTCTAGGCGTGAGTCCTTGAGGATATTGCTGCCAGTGGGATTGCGGACTGCCGCTACAGATAACCTGGAGGACGGGAATATCTAGCGTTTTCCAAAGAGAAGGAGACTGGGCAGAGGCATTTTCGCTGAGACTGGCGATCGCAAAGCTAGTAGTGTTTAGCAGAAGCTGAATAGGCTGGCCGCCCGGATCAGATTGGCATTGCTGAATGAGGGCTTGCTGTACGTCTGGGTCTTTGAGCGAAGAGACGTAGATAGGCACTGGCGTGAGGTGCTTTTTTTGAAGATAGTGGGCGATCGCATCAATCGTTTTGACGTTGCCTGATAAATAGTGCGCCCTGTAAAAAATAATGCCGACAGCAGCTCCCGAACGGAGTGTTTTGAATTGCTCTTTTGAAACGCTTTCATCTAACAAGAAATTAGATGAACTATCGTTAAGTGATTGTTGCGTTTTTTGAACAAGATCAGCTTCATTATTACGAGCAATAATAAATGTTTCTAGGGAAAGAGAATCTGCTCTTCCCGGTAATTCTTGGGTACGAACAGACGCTGCTTGTCCTATCTCTTGAGATAGAAAATTAGCTGAGGAATTAGCCGAAGAAACCTCTTTGTTTAAAGATTCTTTTAGGTCAGGTTTAGCGGAATTTTGGCTGGTTGACGGTTGAGCAGGCGATCTATAAATGCCCGGTTGGTAGATGCCAACTAGCGGAATATCTTTGGGTTTTGCTGGGTTGTATTGAGTGGATAGAACGCGATCGCTAATGTATAGCAAGCCGTTACACAAGTTTTCAACCCCCCCTTCAGTGAAGTATCGCCACAGTTCGTTTACCACCGATAGCGAAACGGTCGAATGGCCCATCAAATCAAGATCAGGGCGATCATCTCCGGGTATGACAATCAGCGCTGCCCCGGTCTGATCGGCTGTTGCTTTAGCCACTTCCAATCCATAAGACCAGTAGGCTCTACCGCCTAAAATTCTTAGAATTATGACCTGTGCATGTTGCAAAACATCCTCAGCATAGGTATCGATAGTGAGCTGTTGCTGAAGCTGAAGTAAATTAATGCTACGAATTTCGTCAAAGTCTGAAGGAAGTTGTTCAGTAGCCTGAGAAAGCGTAGAAATATCTGTATCCGCAGCCGTTAATAAGACAATAGGCGCGGGAACCTGTTCGATAAAAACGACTCCTTCAATATCGTTATTCCATCCGCCCGGAGTCGCTGCTAAACGATGCATAGATTGCTCAAATATAAAGGAACTATTGTGATAACGGGCGATTCAGATCGGTGAAGGTTAGGATCAGCTCGTACAGAATTGACTTTTGATTTTTAGAACTGATTTTAGAGCTGATTTCAAAACTATTGAGTAGGCAATTCGATTAAACAATTTGAGTAAGCAATTTAGGCCAGTTGTTTATTAAACAATTCAACAAATATATAGCAAATATATTAAAAGGCCGTTGAGTAGACAATTGCTTCTGCCGCTTATCTTTGCCGTGCCAAAAAGCCGTGTAGAGACAGTGTAGGCCACCGGGTCGCAGCGTATGGAACTGCGACATCGCTGTCTTGATTGATCACAACTTGACCGTGCGGTTTTTCTGGCCTTTCTCCTGATTTTTCTAAATTTTTTTTGGCCTGTTTAATTTACTTTAGATAGTTTTTCGGTCTCTGCGTTTCTGCCCTTTCCGTCTTGTAGCGCCTGCTAATGCCAACGATTGAGTCTCTTACTGCGTACCAATCTCTCTCGCCTGCTGTTTACGCTAGGTTGAGAGAAACGCTGGTGAGCCAGAGCCACTTATTTGATTGGACGGTGACTGAGTCCGACATAGCGCATCAAAACGAGAATGCCGTTAATGCCATTGCGATGATTCAGTCATTGGCCGCTCAAAGCCGCGAGTCTCCCTTACCTCACGACTACCACCAGAATGGTTCCGCTCGCCATGACGCTGCCGATAGCCGTCTAGACAGCGCTGACGCTGCTTCAGTGTCTTTGTCTGCCTGGCAATCAGGGACGAGTCAGTTTGTGCTGATGGGTTCAAAAGTTTGGTGTTTGCTGCTGACGGCGGAAGCGATCGCCGATGAGCCGACAGAGGCTGAACCGACAGATGCTGAGCCGATAGACGGTAATCTGACAGACGCTGAGCTAGCAGACAATCTGACCAATATAACGACGTACCGCGTGGGGCTAACTTTTGATGACGGGGCGATCGCTCAATTTGCCACGAACTTAAAGACAGCGTTTCACTCAATAGATAGCACGTTGTCTGCCGATGCAGAGTTCTGTTCACCCAAAGTGCTGGCCAATTTTTCGGGTGCTCATTCGGGCCACCCCATGCAGAACGCCACGGACACCGCTACCGATCCAGCGCCTCTGCTCAATCGAGTACATCTGACCCTAGAGCAGGCTCGCCGACATTCCCTGCATCCTCATTCAATTAATCCGCGATCGCAATATCAATGTTTGCCGAATTCGCAGAAGCAGCGCCCAGCCCAGCACTCATCCTCAACTTACTTTCCTACGTCCGGCCATCAGTCAAATTCGGCTGATGAGAAACTTATGGCTCAAGAAACCTTCATCCTCAACTGGGCCAAACAGATGACGACCTCGCCAGAACTAGCGGTTCAGCGCAGCGTCGATACATTGCAAACCCAAACGCAGCAAAGCCTTCTGTTGGATCAGGTCGTCACTCGGATTCGTCACAGCCTAGATTTGCCAGACATTCTCGAGACTACAGTGGCTCAGGTAAGATCGTTTTTGGCGGCTGATCGGCTAGTGCTGTACCAATTTGATAGATCTCATCCCGCGGCTAATCGCTCTGTAGAAACAACCCGTGTAGGTCATGCGGTCTTTTCGGGCCATATCACCTATGAGGCTCGAGCTTCTGAAGAGATTGCTTCAGTACTAACGTCAGCCGAGGAAGGCTGTTTTACGCCCTCTCAACTACAACGGGCCAAGTTTTTATCGGGTCGGCCAATAGCCGTAGACAGCGTTGACGAGCAGTACGGGCATTCGCCTTGTTTGCTGAAGTTTTTAAAAAAGGCGCAGGTTAAGTCGAAAATTATCGCGCCGGTTGTGGTGCAAGGTGAGCTATGGGGGCTGCTCGTTGCGCACCAATGCCACGACTACCGCCATTGGGAAGAGACTGAAGTGGTGTTTTTGCAACATATTGCTGAGCATCTGGCGGTGGCGGTAAATCAGGCTCAGCTTTATGCGCAGCTACAGCAGCAAACCACTAGCCTAGAGAGCTGCGTGGTCGAGCGGACGCAGAATTTGCACGATGCGCTGATGGCGGCTGAGACGGCAAACGTGACTAAAGGCGAATTTTTATCGACGATGAGCCACGAGCTGCGAACGCCGCTGACTTACATCATTGGCATGTCGGCTACGCTGCTGCGCTGGTCTTTTGGAGAACTGAGCGATCGCCAGCGCAGCTATTTGGACACGATTCATCAAAGCGGCGAACAGCTGCTCGGCATTATCAACAATATTCTTGAGTTTGCCAAGGTAGAGGCCGGGCAACGGCTTTTAGATGCGAGTGAGATATCTCTATCTGCGCTGTTTGGAGAGGCGATCGCCCATTACGATGAGCTAGCTCAAAAACGTGGCGTACAGCTTTTTCTAGACTCAAAGCTCAAGTCAGCAGAAGACTCCTTTTGGGCCGACGAAAAACGACTGCGGCAAGTAGTGGCCAATCTGACTGAAAATGCGATCAAATTCACGCCTGAAGGTGGCCAGGTGCGCCTGATAGTCTGGCGCGAGTCTCAGCAGGTTATTTTTCAGGTAGAAGATACCGGTATTGGCATTGCCGACTCGCAGCGCGATGGGCTGTTCGAGAAGTTCAAACAGCTAGAATCGACCTTTCAGCGGCAATACTCGGGCACCGGGCTAGGACTGGCCATGACCAAGCATTTAGTGGAGATGCACGGCGGGACAATTCAGGTAGAGTCTGAGGTTGGCCAAGGATCCACGTTTACGGTTTGTTTACCCAAGCAGCCAAAGCCTCAGCACAGTTCGCATGACGATATTTCTAATACATTTGTCAGCACAAAGCGAATTATTTTGCTAGAGCGAGATGAAGAGAGTGCTGCCATTATTTGCAATATGCTGACAGCGGCAGGCTATGAAGTGATCTGGCTGTTGGAGGCTACGCCGCTAGCCGCACAGCTAGAACTATTAAAGCCAATGTTGCTGATTGCAAACCTGGCTTTACTGAACCAGGACGCGAGCGAGATCAAGTCTTTACAGCTCTCGATTACGACGTTAGATGCAAAAGTACTGGCATTGCTAGATCTAGATCCCGCGCCGCTACCAATGGCGCATCACGATGTGTTAGCGAAGCCGATTAACCCTAAACTTTTGCTAGAAAAGGTGCGGCAACTGTCGCCTGTTTCGCTCTAGTGCAGATAGCAAAATTAGCGATTTCTTGCTGATGTAGAGGTGTCAGCCTGTAAAAAGACTCCATGGGGAAAAATTCTCTCTAGGAGGAAAGATCCTAATTTCATTTGTGAACTTTCATATGAGACAACGTTGGATGAGTCTTGGCTGAATTGCTTCATCTTGGTTTTAATTAGTCACTTGATAATCTACGCAGTTCTACTGAATATTCTCTGTATTTTTGGCTTTATCTGTATCTAAAGCAACAGCATCACTCTGTCCTTAGACATATTTTCAATCAATCAACTTAATTTGAATCAGGAATGCTTATGCAAGCTTTTCTTGTCTTCATACGCACCGTTGATTCGGGGTACATTACCTCAGCAGCTTTGCTTACGCGGGGTTAAAAATTTCTAAAAATTTCTGTTGCGATCGCCCCATAATTGACAAAAAACTAGCGCGAAAGGTGAAAACTGGTCATTTTTGCCCATTCCTTCGCTGTCTAGTCCGTAAGACTACTTAGCTTGCTCTCGTTTAATTTTTAGCTCACTCCTTAATTCAATCCTTCACACGACATCATTCTTTCTAGTATGAAGCAGTCACACTCTTTTTCTTGGCGTCAGGCTATAGCCACTCTTTCCGGTCAGCGGCAGCGGTCTTATGGCGGTTTGCTACTGGTAGGCGGTTTGCTACTGGCGGGAATGGGCGAAGTTGCCCCTAGAACCTTTCGACAGGCCGCAACCGCAGATACTCAGATCGCTAGGGGGAGCGAACCCTGGCAAATAGCGTCTTTCCCGGTTGAGGGTTTTCAAGCCTATACGTCTGCTTTTGGCTATCGCGGCTCTGGTTTTCACTACGGCATTGATATCGCTGCGCCTGAAGGTAGCTATGTTCACAGCTGGTGGGAAGGTCAAGTCGTGGAAGTGTCGGACGATAGCGCCTGTGGAACTTCGGTAATCGTTGAGTCTGGCGAATGGACGCATGTGTATTGCCATATGCAGGGCTACGTCACTAGTGAGGGGGGACGCCGGGTCTTTGTAGACGATGGGGGCGGTGTGCGCGTTGTAGAAGGGCAGGAAGTGGCAACGGGCGATCGCATTGGCCGAGTGGGGATGACAGGCCGTACCACTGGCCCTCATCTGCATTGGGGTACGCGTTATCAGGGCAACTGGGTTGATCCGGGTTTGGTTTTGCAGGCAATGGCGGATGGCCAACGCCGCGCCTCGGTTCGATAGCGGCCTCGTTCAATCCGTTGAAAGTATCCGTTAAAAGCAAAAGTTAAAAGTAAAAGTCCGATGCAGAAATAATTAGTCTGCATCGGACTTTTTTCGTTGGCAAGATGAGCTTGCGAGAGGGAGAGCGATCTGCAAGGCGCAGCGCTACGCCCTGCGTTATCGAGTTTTGATAATGGCCTTTTCAGGAACCTGAGCGTATTCGCTGACAATTCGGCGGAACTCGTCGCCGTCAATGGTTTCTTTTTCTATCAGCATGTCTACTAATCGATCAACTAGGGTGCGGTTGCTGCCAATAATTTGGATGGCCCGATCTAAACATTCTTGAGCGAGCGATCGCACTTTTTCATCAATCTTAGTGGCCATCTCGTCAGAATATTCATGGCCACCGCCCATCAAATTGCTCTGACCCAAAAAGGGCTGAGAGTTACCGCTTTCGATGGCAAACGATCCTAAATCGGACATGCCTAAGCGCGTCACCATTTGGCGAGCAACGCGGGTGACATATTCAATATCGCTACTTGCGCCAGCGGTAACCTCGTCATGTCCAAAGATGACTTCTTCAGCGGCCCGTCCGCCCAAAGCGACGACTAGCTTATCAATGAGTTCGCCGTAGGAAACGAGGCCGTCATCTACCTGATCTTCCTTGGGAAGGAAGCTGGCAAACCCGCCCACGCCGCCCGAACGCGGAATAATCGTGACTTTATCTAGAGGGTTGGCATGTTTGCACAGCGTGCCTGTGAGCGCGTGACCCACTTCGTGATAAGCCACCAACCGCTTCTTTTTACTATCGAGTAGCGGGGTTAGCGTCAGACCAATCGTTAGCCGGTCGATGGCGTCGTTGACTTCTAGCATAGTGACAGAGTCTTTGCGACGCCGGGCGGTGAGGATGGCCGCTTCGTTCAGTAGGTTTGCGAGCTGCGCCCCCGAAAAGCCTGGAGTTCGACGGGCGATATCTTCCATTTTCACCTCATCATCGATCTTCTTGTCGCGGGCATGTACCTTCAAAATGCCAAGGCGTCCGTTATAGGCGGGCAAATCGACTGAAACCTGACGGTCAAAACGCCCTGGGCGAAGGAGCGCCGCGTCAAGTACATCCGGGCGGTTGGTGGCCGCAATCACAATGACGCCGCTGTTGCCTTCAAAGCCGTCCATTTCGGTCAGCAGCTGGTTTAGGGTTTGCTCGCGCTCGTCGTTGCCGCCGCCGATGCCGGTACCCCGCTGCCGCCCAACGGCGTCAATTTCATCTACAAAGACAATGCAAGGCGCACTTTCTTTGGCTTTTTTAAACAGGTCACGAACCCGCGAGGCCCCGACGCCGACAAACATTTCGACAAATTCTGAGCCAGAAATGCTGAAGAAGGGCGTTCCGGCTTCTCCGGCGATCGCTTTAGCCAACAGCGTTTTACCGGTTCCTGGCGGGCCGACTAGCAACACGCCTTTCGGAATACGAGCGCCGATGGCCGTGAATTTCTCTGGGTTCTTGAGAAAAGTTACGACTTCTTGCAGTTCTTCTTTGGCTTCGTCAATGCCAGCAACATCATCAAAAACGACGCCTGTTTTAGCTTCCATCTGAAAGCGGGCTTTAGAGCGACCAAAGCTCATGGCACCGCCGCCGGAACTAGCTGATCGTCTAAGCAGCATCAGCATAAACAAAATGACCAATACCCCTACGAAGGCGGTGGTCAAAAAGCTGGTGAGCACGCTGTTATCGTTGGTGGATGCGGCTTCCCAAGCGACATTGTTTTTCTGAAGGGCCTCTTGCAGATCCAGATTGATGTTGTTAGAAAAGATTTTGACGTTTTGAGGTTTGTCTTCTGGCCCGTCTGTTTTCAGACTGACTTTGGCAATGCCGGTAATTTGATTGATTTCAACGTCTCTGACTTCGCCATTTTTGATTTTACTGAGCAGCTCGCCATAGGTCATTTCCTTTTTTTCGGCGTCGGGCGTCTTGCCAGAAATCTGAGCCGTCATTTCAGACATTTTGCTCGAAGTTTGGCTAAAGGCAGGTTGGCTGAAGCGGCCCTGTCCTAACAGCAGCATGGCTGCGATCGCTGCGGCTGAGACGGTCTTAAGTTTTGCGCTTTTCTTCGATTTTCGCGGCGATCGCCTGCGGCCAAATAAACCTTCGACTGTCTGGATCTGACCGTTAGCAGGCGCTGGTTTGATAGCACTTACTTCAAAAGGCACCTGAGATTGCTGTGGGGCGGGTTTGATCATTTCAGAGTGAACCATCACTGTCTTAAAGGCGCTCTACGAGACACTGTTTGCTAGTTTAACTCTCTAGCTCTATAAGTGACTGACTAAAGCGATATCTAAATTGAGCTTCAGATGGAATTTAAGGGGATTTACGTAGCCTTTACTGCCGCTTCACTACGAGTTAGCCCGTGGCTGTGGGGTTTTATAAAGTATCTCTAGAAAGTATCTCTGGCTCTTCGAGTCTATGTCTTGTAATGGCTGATGTTGTCTCTTGTCTCCCGCTCAGCGGCCTATCTTTTAGCATTGTAATTACTACATACAACCGGCTAGCCCTGCTAAAACGGGCCGTTCAATCAGCTTTAGACCAAACTGTTGTTTGCGAAGTGGTCGTGGTAGACAATGCTTCGACAGATGGAACGCAAGCTTATGTGGAGTCGCTAGCCGGGCAAGTTATCTACGTGCGCAATCCAACCAATGCGAATCATGCTGGGGCGGTCAATGTGGGTGTAGATGCGGCTAGTGGGGACTGGATCAAGCTGGTTGATGATGATGATTACTTGGCGGCGGATTGTGTAGAGGAAATGATGAGAGCGATCGCGCTCAATCCCCAATCAGTCATCTGCTCCTGTCAGGCCGCGCAAGTAAACGCTGATGAAATAGAGCTAAGCCGAACGCCTATTACCGGCCCAGGCAAAGTTTTCTCCATTGCTCAGTCGGATATCCACTACGGCATGTTGCTAGAAGTGGTGCCGTTTGGCACACCCATTCAAGTAGCGGTACGCCGAGATGCGTTTTTGAGGTCGGGCGGCTGGGATCTGTCGATGACCAGCTGCGACGACATCGATTCCTGGATACGCGTTGCCGAGCATGGCGATGCGCTGTTTATTAATAAGTGTCTGGCCTATCGCACCGTGTGGCCAGGTGGATACGACCAGAAAATCGCGTTAGCGCAACGGCTAAAAACCAACATGCTGATAAAGGAGCGAATCTATGCCCGCGTAAACAAGCGACACCAAGCGGCTTTGCCGGAGCTTTCTACGATCAACCAGTATCTACATTTGCACTGGGCGATTGTGGCGCTAAAGCGCAGGCAGTTTGGCACAACGGCGGCCTTGGGATTTCCCTCTGCACTTTCTCCCAAGGCTTGGCAGTTCTTGAAACAGGCCGTCACCATTCGAAAGCAAAAGGCAGCGGCCCCGATTAAAAAAGCCAAACTGGCGTGAAGATTAGGCGTTTGGGGCGAGGGCAATTCTCCAGGGAAAAAGCTGCGCCAACGCAAGGCTCCAAAAAATGCCAGAAGGCAGCGATTCTTCGCTACTGGCAGTTCTGCGAGAACTCATAAGGTATACTGTTAAGTCTGAAATTTATTAACTGGAGAAATAATGTCTCGATATAGAGGTCCTCGCCTAAGAGTGGTACGCCGCTTGGGCGACCTGCCGGGTTTAACCCGCAAATCGGCTCGGAAAGCGTATCCCCCTGGACAGCATGGTCAGGCTCGTAAAAAGAAGTCTGAGTACTGCATTCGTCTAGAAGAGAAGCAAAAGCTTCGTTTCAACTATGGTGTCACCGAGCGCCAGCTTCTCCGCTACGTGAAAAAAGCACGTAGAGCCGGAGGTTCTACCGGACAAATTATTTTGCAACAGCTCGAAATGCGGTTGGATAATACCTGCTTCCGTTTGGGCATGGGGCCAACTATCCCCGCTGCTCGTCAGGTTGTAAATCATGGCCATATCACTGTGAATGGTCGTGTGGTTAGCATTCCTAGCTACCAATGCCGTGCGGGTGATGTGATTGGGGTACGCACTAGAGATGCTTCTAAGAAGCTTGTAGAAGGAAATCTGGAGTTCCCAGGTTTGGCGAACGTCCCGACTCATCTTGAGTTTGACAAAGGCAAGATGGAAGCAAAGGTTACGGGTTTGATTGAGCGCGAATGGATTGCGCTTAACATCAATGAGCTGCTGGTAGTTGAGTACTACTCGCGCCAGGCTTAGAACACGCGGAACTAGGTTTTTTTCTAATAAGAGCCTCTTAATCTTTCGATTGAGGGGCTTTTGCATGAGTCAAAGTTTGTCGTAGAAAAACTATAGTTTTCTATAATTTTAAAAGCAACCGAACATCTCGATCAGTAAACCCTTGTCTCTCTTGGTATATATGAAGTGTTAGATGATGGATGAGGTGTTAGATGATGGAAGTGTCAGAGAGTATACGCGTTAGAGAGTAGGCGCGTCGAAGCGCTAAATATTTGGTCTTAGTGTCCCTACCCTCCGATTTGCGACATGGTACGGCTGTAGGCTCCGGTGACGCCAGATTCGCGCATCTTGAAGTTGATTTCGGGTTTTTCGCTGACCAAGACGGCGACCTGCTCGCGTAATTTTTCTAGGGGGATGCCGGATCGCAAGCTGCTGCGCAGGTCAATCTGTCCGCTTTCGTTAAGCAGGCAGGGGCGAAGCATGCCGTCGGCGGAGAGGCGCATTCGATTGCATCTGTCGCAAAAACATTCCGACATCTGGCTAATAAATCCTAGCGTTCCTTTCGCGCCCGGAATCTGAAAGACATCGGCGGGGCCATTGCCTTTTACCTGGCCTTCGGTGAGGCCCCAACGTTCGACAACCTGAGTGCGAATGGCGGCGCTATCTATCCAGCCTTTGTGTTCAAATAAATCGTCGTTGCCGATGGGCATGAACTCGATGAAGCGGACGTGCCATTCTTGATCGAGGGTCAGCGCGGCGAGATCGAGGACTTCGGTGTCGTTGATGCCGGGGATGACGACCACATTGAGCTTGAGCGGGGAAAAGCCGACTCTGTGAGCGGTTTGGATGCCTTGCCAAACGTCTTGCCAGCGCGATCGCCCCTTGCCCCCAATAATTTTCTGAAAAGTCTCCGCATTCAATGAGTCCAGGCTGATATTAATGCGTCGCAATCCTGCGTCGTACAGCGGCTGGGCTAGTTTTTCTAGCAGAAAGCCATTAGTGGTGATGGCGAGATCTTGAGTTTGAGGAAGCTGGGCGATCGCCTCCACCAATTCCACAATTCCAGGTCGTAGCAACGGCTCCCCACCCGTTAGGCGAAAGCGTGTGAACCCTAGCGGAATAAAAACTTCGCTCAGGAGCTGAATAATTTCGTCGTGGGTCAGCCAATGTTCGCGCAGAGCGTACTGGAGGTCTGCGCCTTCTGGCATACAATACACGCACTGAAAGTTGCAGCGGTCGATCAGGCTGATGCGTAAATAGTCGATGCGATTGGGCGCGAGATTAGGCTCGGTTGTCGGAAGGCTCATAGGGGGCTGGTTGAAACGCCTGTCTCTATACTCTGCTATTCGCTGAAGATTGACAGGCCGCTGAGCGCTGATATTGGGATGTTTTTTACAAACGGATTGAATTTGCATGGTAGTTGAGCAGCCGAGAAGTGGATATACGCTGCCGGTGTTTGCCTGTGCAGGGGCGATCGCAGCCCTCCAACATCTCCAAAATCAGTCTGTGCCAAACGCCATTCCACTCAGCTTAATTAATCCTGATAAAACCGCAGAAATTCCCATTGAGCAAGTGGCACGATTATCTGAGCAGTCTGCTTTAGCCATTACGCGTAGCGATCCCGGCGACAATCTCGACCTGACTCGCCATACGCCGATTTGGTCGGTAGTAGAGTGGGCCAAAGCTGCGCAGTCCGAACAGATTAGCTTATTAGGTGGAGAGGGGATCGGCCGTCATGCAAAGGGCGCGGCGATCTATGCCTACGCAGAGCAGCTAATGAAGGCAAATCTGACAGAGCGGCTGAGCGCGAACCAAAAAATTCAGGTCACGATTATTTTGCCAGAGGGCGAGCGACTAGCGCTAAGAACCTCTAATTCGGCATTCGGTGTTGTGGATGGACTTTCTCTATTAGGCACTAGCGGCATTGCCCAGCCGCTGAGCGCTCCAGGACAGCTAGAGGTTTATCGAGAGAGCCTGAGAGAAAAGGCGGCTAAGTACAGCGATCTGGTCTTTTGTCTGGGTGAAAATGGTCTGGATCTGGCGCTGAAAATGGGCGTAGCACCAGAGCGACGGCTAAAAACGGCTAACTGGATTGGGCCAATGCTGGTAGAGGCTGGGCTGCTAGGGGTGCGTTCGGTTTTGCTATTTGGTTATCACGGCAAATTGGTAAAGCTGGCGGGCGGCATTTTTCATACGCATCACCATGTAGCGGATGGACGACAGGAAATTTTGGCGGCTTGCTGTGTGGAAGTTGGGTTAGACCTTCAAACGACGCAGGCGGTATTGGCAAGTTCAACGACGGAAGCGGGGCTGGGGATCTTGAGAAATTTGGATCTTAAGCCCGGCAGTGATTGGGTAAGTCGGGTGTATGGGGCGGTGGCTAAACGGGTAGATGAGCGATCGCAAACCTATATCCAAACCCATGCTGAACGGTCTGTTCAAGTCGGCAGCGTCTTATTTGATCGACAGCGCCAAATTATCTGCAAGAGTAAAACCAGTGAGACTTTGCTACCGCAGGTTTGCTACTGTAGTTAAAAAGAATTTTAATATGCACATTTAGCCTCGTTTTCTAACGTCCTATAGGTTCATTCTCATTCGGCATGAACGGTTCAATCGCTCTATCTTTATGAACGATTAAGCATCTAGAAAAAATGCCCTCGCATCCTTCTGCATAGCCTCGCTGCTGCCTATGCAGGTTCTCTATTAAAATATGATATTCGCCACTTACCTTATCGCTCAATGCAGCACAGCCTGTAGCGACTTGCTATTTGAGTACTGGCCTCCGCAAGCGAAAGACTTTACCCCTAAAGATCTGGTCGAACGGAACCTAATCAAAAACTCGACTGCTCAACATATTCAGTCAGTAGCGGTATCTATAAAGATTCAGCCACTTTACTGTTTATCTTAAGCGTCTGGTCAGTTTGCAAATTTTGAACCAAGGGATTGACCGTGACTTCTCAAACTCAAACCTCCCAAGCCCAAGACGAAAGCGCTGAAGCGACTAGTGATTTGGCGCTCAATCGTCAAATGCTAGCTATCCTCGACTTTGGCTCGCAGTACTCCGAGCTAATTGCCCGACGCATTCGAGAAACAGAAGTTTACTCAGAGGTGTTGTCTTATCGCACTACCGCCGAGCAGCTTCGTCAGCTCAATCCCAAAGGCATTATTTTATCTGGTGG
>JBBSOB010000122.1:0-13449 GCA_038260205.1 Phormidesmidales cyanobacterium | reverse complement strand
GCGTTAGAGCTATTATTCAAGTCCAGAAGTGGACAGATCTGATTGCTCGCTAGCACTCGCCCGAGAGACACGAGACGACATCCCCGCGCTGAAGCACCGGGCTTTGCTTCTTTCTCTCAGACTCTCTTAATTCAGGTAAATTCCTATCACGCCGTCAGCGCTGCTCTACCATCTCCCGGCTCGTCTCACCCAGCTTAAAGCGCGCTAAAATACGTTCCGCCATCTGCGCAGGCATCAAACCCAGCTCCGCCTTCGACTGATCGGGAGAGGCATGGTCTACGAGCTTGTCCGGTACGCCCAACCGCATTAAATCAGGCTTCATATCTCGATCTAACAGTTCTTCTGCTAGTCCAGAGCCAAAGCCACCCATAATGCAGCCATCTTCCATCGTCACCACCCGGCCAATTTTCTCAGCTAACGGCAGCATCAAATCCGTGTCCAAAGGCTTTGCAAAGCGAGCGTTAATCACCGTCGCTTCAACCCCATGCTCACTCAAAATCTCAGCCGTTTGCATCGCCGGATAGACCATCGCGCCGTAGCCCACCAGCATGACATCATCGCCCTGACGCAGCACTTCTGCTTTACCAATCGGCAGGGCCTCCCAGCCCTCTTCCATCAGCGGCACTCCATAGCCGTTGCCCCGCGGATAGCGCACCGCAATGGGGCCATCGTATTCCAGGCCCGTAACCACCATCTGCTGAAGCTCGGCCTCATCTTTAGGAGCCATCAGCACCATATTGGGACTGCAGCGCATATAGGCGATGTCGTACAAGCCCTGATGCGTGGGGCCATCAACGCCGACAATGCCAGCGCGGTCGAGAGCGAAGAATACGGGCAGTTTTTGAATGCAAACATCATGAACGATCTGGTCGAACGCTCGCTGCAAGAAGGTGGAGTAAATTACCGGGACGGGCTTCATGCCTTCGCAGGCCAAGCCCGCTGCGAGCGTGACGGCATGTTGTTCGGCAATGCCTACGTCAATGTATTGCTTGGGCAGCTTGGCCTGAAGCAGATCTAGCCGGGTGCCCGTTGCCATTGCCGCTGTGATGCCAACAATGGTGGGATCGTCTTCTGCCAGCTTAATCAGCGTTTCGGCAAAGACCTTAGAGTAATCGGGGGGCTTGGGCTTGCCGCTAGGAATCTTTTTGCCTGTTTCTAGGTCGAAGGGCGATTGGGCATGGTAGCCGACCTGATCTTTTTCAGCGATCGCATACCCTTTTCCTTTCGTCGTCACCACATGCACCAGCACCGGCCCGCCGTGATGATGCGCCCCTTTAAAGGCTTCTATCAGCTCGGTCAAATTATGACCATCGACTGGCCCCATGTAGGTAAAGCCTAGTTCCTCAAAAACCGCACCCACTTTGGGTACCGCTATCCGTTTCATGCCTTCTTTAAATCGGCGCAGCTCGGGGGTTAGCGACGGGCCAAAGGGCAGCTGCTTAAACTGCTCTTCGAGGTTGTCGGTTAAAAACTGCATCGGCGGGCTAAGGCGCACTTTGTTTAAATACCGTGGAATCGCGCCGACGTTGGGCGATATCGACATTTCGTTGTCGTTGAGCACCACCACCAAATTGGTATCAGGCAGATGCCCCGCGTGGTTAATCGCCTCTAGCGCCATGCCACCCGTC
Organism: Phormidesmidales cyanobacterium; assembly: GCA_038260205.1. Classification (GTDB taxonomy): domain Bacteria; phylum Cyanobacteriota; class Cyanobacteriia; order Phormidesmidales; family Phormidesmidaceae; genus Phormidesmis. The sequence goes on along the minus strand of JBBSOB010000122.1, from coordinate 11,821 downwards.
AGCGCACCGTCGCCGATAATCGCCGCGACTTTGTAGTCTTCGCCTTTAAGATCTCGGGCGATCGCCATCCCCAACGCCGCCGATATACTCGTCGACGCATGACCCGCCCCAAAATGGTCGAATTGGCTCTCCGAACGCTTTAGGTATCCGGCCACGCCATTTTGCTGGCGTAAGGTATGAAAGTCTTTGTATCGGCCCGTAATCAGCTTGTGCGGATAAGCCTGATGGCCCACATCCCACACCACCTTATCGCGATCGAGATCAAGGGTTTGATAAAGTCCTAGCGTGAGTTCTACAACGCCCAAACCAGGGCCAAGATGTCCGCCACTGGCCGCGATAGTCTGTAGGTGCTTCTCTCGAATCTGCTGAGCAATTTGCTCTAGCTGAGGCACCGACAGACCATGCAACTGGTTGGGATGGGTGACTTCACTCAGGTGCATATCAAATCCTCACTTACTCGGCTGTGTCGTGTCATTGTCGTCTTCTTTCACTGTAGATTAGATCAGAGCGCGCACAAGCTGATAAGGCTCTTAACGAAAATGTTCTTACTTTCCCGTTGGTTACCGATGTTCTTCAAGTCTGATAGTCCTAAAAAGTCTGATAAAAACATCTCTAAACTTGCCGCCGCATTGGCGTTTGGGTCAGCCTCGTTAGCCATACCTTTAGCCTTAGGGACAGTCGGTGCAGCGCCAGCGGCTGCCGTCCGAGAACCCGACTATTTTGCTTGCGCAGAAGATATGAAGTCAGCCGGTATTTCTTCAGAAGAAGCGGTTGGCGTCTGTTCTTCAGCTCGCTATCCCCAAGATGTTGGGGCCTGCGTTATAGATGTTAGCGAATTTACGGGGCTAACGGCAGAGAGTGCGGCGTTTGTCTGTGGGCGATCGCGTCGACCTATCGAAGTTGCCAACTGCACCATCGACATTCACGATGCGTTCTTTGAAGATCCTTCTACTACTGTGCTAGACAACTGCGGTCGCAGCCTCATGCCTGCCCGCTACGGTGCTTGCGTTGTAGATATTGTCGATGCGACAGAAGTAGCCGTTGATGAAGCCCTGACGCAATGCCTTCGCGCGGGCTATCGACCTTGGCAGATTCGCCCCCGCTCGTAGTTTGATATAGCGATCGCGCTATTAGTGTAATGCTAGTGTGACGCGCTACTGAGAAGTCTTCACCAGCAAAATCACCCCGGCTCCCAAACCCAAGCCCAGCGGCAACCATCCGGCAACAAACGGCGTAATCACGCCAGACTTACCCATTGCCGTAGCGATGAAGCTGAGCAGATAATAACCAAAAATAATTACGATGCTGACGCCAAAGCTAGTGGCCTTTCCCGTCCGCTGGGGTCGAACGCCCACCGCCGAACCTACTAGGCCAAACACCACGCAGGCAAACGGAATCGAATATTTTTGCTGAATGCTCACTTCCAAATCGCGAACCGCTTTTTCGTCGCCCGTCTGTTTCAAAATCCCCAGGTACTCATTCGCCTCAGCGATGTTCATCTCCTCAGTTTTTTTGCGCCTAGCAGCTAAGTCCAGCGGCGTCCGCGGGAGCTGTAAGTCTTGCTTATCGAAGCGGATAATCTGGCGAAAAGAGCCGCTAGGCGACACAGCGTAAATGGTGCCGTTGGTGAACTCCCACAGGTTGCGCGCAAAGTCCCAGGTGGCCGTGTCGGCGCTCACAATCTGCTTGAGACCATCTTCATTTTCGGATTGAGAGAAATCGACAACCGTAATGCCGCGCATAGTAGTGCCATCAAAATTGCGGGCGTGGAAAAACCGCACCAGCTCGTCACCATCCTGCTGCTGAAAGGTGATGTTGCCTTCTTTAAAAGGCGGCTTTTCTTGATCTAGCGCTTTTGCCAGCAGGTCGCTAGCTCGAGTCGTACTCGCCGGGGCCACGACTTCGCTCACGGCAAAGCTCAGCGCGGTCACTAAAAGGCTCAAAATAATCGCTGGTGCCACAATTCGCTTCACGCTGACGCCGCAGCCTCGTAGGGCAATCAGCTCGCTGTCGCTGGAGAATCGGCTAAAGGTCATCATCGTCGCCAGCAGCGTTGACATTGGAAAGGCCAGAACAACGAACTGCGGCGTCGTCAGCAGAAAAATTTCGAAGGCTAAAGAAGCGGATAATCCGGAGTCGGTGACTTTGCGAATGAGTTCGAACAGCGCGCCAACAGACACTGCAATCGACGAAAACGCACCCACCGCAAACAAGAAGGGTAAGGTGAGTTCCTTGGCGATGTAGCGATCCATGATGGAGATGCGCGGGAACCAGCCAGAGAGCTTTTGCGAGAGGGTAAGAGACGCCATAAGAGGGCTGCTGAGGGAGCTTCACCGAAGGTGAGCGGAGAATTGAGAAATGTCGTTAAACTACAGACGAAAGTCTTCGCCCAAGTAGTACTGTCGCACTAGCGGATTGTCGGAGAGGTCGGCGGCGCTGCCTGCGGCCAGAATTTGTCCATCGCTCATGATGTAGGCGCGATCAATAATTTGTAGGGTTTCGCGCACGTTGTGGTCGGTAATGAGAATGCCCATGTTGCGATCGCGCAATTCCGCCACAATCGTCTGAATTTCCGACACCGCAATCGGGTCTACCCCCGCAAAAGGTTCATCCAAAAACAAAAAGTCTGGCCCCTGCAATCCCGCGGCTAGCGCCCTAGCCAGCTCCGTTCGCCGCCGCTCGCCACCCGACACCTGAATGCCCAGCGAATCAGCCACCCGCTCTAAGCGAAACTCCTTCAGCAGCAGCTGCAAGCGCTCCTCCCGCTGGTGAAACGGCACTTCCGTTTGCTCCATTACCAACAGCAAATTGTCTCGCACACTCAGATTGCGAAAAATGCTTGGCTCTTGCGCCAAATAGCCAATGCCCTGCCGCGCTCGGCGATACATCGGCACCCCGGTAATATCTTCGTCGTCTAGCGAAACCTTCCCGATATCGGGCTTTACCAGGCCGGTTGCCATATAAAAAGTGGTTGTTTTACCCGCACCATTCGGCCCTAGCAAGCCAACAATCTCACCTTGAGCCACCGCAAGGTTAACGCTTTTTACAACCGTGCGCTTCCCGTACGTTTTTTGGACATTTTCGAGCACTAGCTTGCGCTTTGAAGGAAGATCCACATTGGTTAAGCGAATAGGCTCAGATTTTACCAGAGAGGAAGTCATGGGAGGGAAATCGTGACAGGGCAGCGGAGAAGACGTTAACGACTAATCGACCCTAGTTCTGCAGGCAGTTCGGCGGGCGGCGCTGGAACAGATAGCGGCGCGGGAGTCGCTGGCTGAGCATTAGAATCTACGCTAGGCTCAGGATTAGGAGCCTCTGGCAAAATGTAAACGGCCTCTACCTGAGATTGAGCGCCCGGTGTCGCCACGAATCGACCTTCAGCAATGAGATAGGTCACCGTTTCGGCTCGCAGCGTATTGCCCTGTTGATCGACATTCACGTTGCCGCTCAGCACAATCCGCTGCTCGTTGCTGTAGTACTGGGCCTGGGCAGAGGTCGCGTAAATTTGGCGACTGGGATAGTCGATGCGGACGTTGCCCGTTGCTGTCACCACGCCCGTATTAGAATTAGCCTCGACTTTGCTGGCCTTAAGCTGAATGGCTCCCCCGTTAGACTGGGCCTCTGCTTGCGAAAGCGGTGCCGGTAGCAGCACCGGGAACACCACGGGCAATAGTAAAGCGGCTGCGAAAGTGCCAAGCAGCTTTGGACTCAGCTTTGGACTCAGTTTTAGGGGCATCTTTTTAGAAACATTGTTTCAAGCGTCTTCAGGAATCGTCGAAAGGTCAGCGGTCGAAGGGTAGATTTGAAAGGTGGATAGCCCAAGCACGTCCATCTTCATTCTAGTGAGGGTTCTTTCTATTCGGCCTGAGGGTACATCCGATTTATCAACCGTCAGGCACGCCTCAAATTAGTCGTCGGCTCGTCTCAATAAATGGCTCACCCATAGGTGGCTTACTAGGGTTCTATTTACTCTACACCGTCTGTCGCTGCTTCGTTTTCGGGCATAGCTTGCTGAATTTTGGGCAGCGATCGCGGCAACTCAGCCATCAACGCGGCTACGCCCTCTGGCCCTGCTGCTTGCACCAACGTCAGCCACTCTATCGCCTCATCCACCAGCGCCTCTACATCTATTCCCTCGTGGCTTGGCTCAAACTTACGCAAACGTCCTAGCCCTTCACCCAATAGAATTGCGCCCCCGCGCCAGTTTAGATTACCCAGATGATAGAAAGCCACTGAAAGCTGCAAAATCCCCTGGTAGAAAGGCTTTTCCGCAATTACTGCCGCCATCCAAACGGCTTCTAGCGTGTCGTGACAGGCATAGAACTGCTCGGTGTTGAATTCAGCAATGCCTCTCGCGAGCGAAGCGGCTTCAGCAGTAGTATTTCTATCGACTTCAGTAGCGCTTTCGGGCGTACTGGGTTGGGGCGGTTCTCCCTGAGAGCGACCTCGCTCAGGCTGATCGGCACAGTCGCCCCTAGAAGAAAGTGTGGACATATTATTTTTGCATCTATAAAAGTTTTTGCATCTATAAAGTTTCTGCGTTTATATCAATCTTGCTTGATAGATTTTAACGGGTACTTTATGGGGACATTCATCGAGCATGAGGGGGACATTAATTGAGTACTTGATGAGGTACTTGATTGGGCACTTAACCGGCGCTTTTGGAGTCAGTGACTTTATAGGAATTGGCACATTAACCAACATTATCGAGGTCAAGGTGATATTCTCCACACTTATAGCCTAATGGTTAGCTCCATGGTCGCAGCCAATGCTTTTAGCTCAATGCTCGCAGCCAGATACTCGTCCAGGTATGCGTTAGGTGTGTGGGCAACAATCAATTTTTAGTGAGGGAGTCGATAGCAGTGGTGAGTTCTCCAATTCGAGGCAACCGTACCCGCGCTGTTAAAAAGCGCGATCAAAAGCAGGTCAGTTCACAACCGAGTTCGCCAGCCAGTGAGTTAGCCAGTTTGCCGTTAAAAACAGCCTCGTCATTCACGCCTATTGCGCCCGCCGTTTGCGATATGCAGCCGTTGCCCAATACGCCGCTGTTTGGCACCGATGGCATTCGTGGTCATGCTGGAACGCTGCTAACGGCTCCCTTGGCGACTCAGGTAGGCTTCTGGGCCGGTCAGGTTTTGCGCTGTCATGGTGAGAGCGGCCCGGTTATTCTCGGACAGGACTCCCGCAACTCGAGTGACATGCTGGCGTCGGGTCTTGCGGCTGGGCTGACGACCGCTGGTCTAGAAGTTTGGAACATGGGCCTTTGCCCAACGGCAGCCGTTGCCCATTTGGCGATGGTTGGCGGCGCTGGCGGCATTATGATCTCGGCTAGCCACAATCCCCCGGCCGACAACGGCATCAAGTTCTTTGGCTCCGATGGCACCAAGCTTTCTAGCACCATTCAACGGCAAATTGAGTCAGCGCTGCGCGGCGAAGGTCTGCCCGATTTGGGAAACTACAGCTTTGATGGCACTGCTCAAATGCAGTGGGGCCGCACCTATCAGCGCCCTGATCTGCTAGAGCGCTATGTCGATTTTCTCAAGCAGCCGTTTCAGCCTCGTCCCGATTTGAGCGGTCTGCGCATTGTTTTAGATTTGGCTTGGGGGGCGGCAACGAGCGTGGCGAGACAGGTGTTTGAGTCGACTGGCGCAGAGGTGGAAATTTTGCACGGACTGCCGGATGGCGATCGCATCAACGTCAACTGCGGCTCGACCCATCTAAGCGCCCTCCAAACCGCAATGGCTGATCTTAACGCCGACATTGGCTTTGCCTTTGATGGAGACGCCGATCGCGTCATGGCCGTAGATGCTCAGGGGCGCATCATTGACGGCGACTACATTTTGTACTTCTGGGGCCAAACCCTCAAGCGCCAAAACCGGTTGCCCAATAACACCATTGTTTCTACCGTTATGGCCAATCTGGGCTTTGAGCGAGCCTGGGAAAAGCAAGGCGGGACGCTCATTCGCACCAGCGTCGGCGATCAGCATGTCTTTGCCGATATGGTTGAGCGAGGAGCTATGCTCGGCGGCGAGCAGTCTGGCCATATTCTCTGTCATCACTACAGTCTCACTGGCGACGGCATCCTGACTGCACTGCATCTGGCAGATTTACTGAAGCAGGCCAATTGCTCGCTCGCCGAACTGGTTGACCAGAGCTTTGAGACCTATCCTCAAAGATTGGAAAACGTGCGGGTAGAAGATGCTAGCGTTCGACGCGATTGGCAAACCTGTGACGCGGTGACTAACGCGATCGCTCAAGCCGAAGCGGCTATGGGTGACCAGGGTCGAGTCTTGGTTAGAGCCTCTGGCACCGAACCGCTGATCCGCGTCATGGTAGAAGCGGCCAATGCTGAGCTAGTAGACCACTGGACAGAGACCTTAGCGGCTAAAGTCTCTCAGTATCTGGCCTAGAGAATCTGACCTAGAGAATCTGGCCTAGAGAATCTGGCCTAGAAAGATCGCGATGGGCTTCTCTAGCAGCAGTGTGAAGATTTGCAAAGCTGCCAGCGTTCGTGCTATTTCTAAAGGAAGTTTTTAAAAGCATCCCTATGGCGGCAACGCTTTCACCGGCTTCAGCCGCGACCCCAGCCGCGACGGCGCAATTAGCCTCAGCCATTCAGTCCGCTGACATCCGCACCGCGATCGCCGCTCATCCCAAAAAAGTGATCGCCATTGGCGACAGCTTAGTCTACGGCTATGGCGATAGTGAGGGCGGCGGCTGGGTAGATCGCCTGCGCCTGAGCTATATGAACCCTGAGCAGCCGGGGCCTATTTTCTACAACCTAGGCGTTCGCGGTGATGGCGTTAGACAAGTGGCCAAAAGATTGGAAAGCGAGTTTTGCGATCGCGGAGAGCTGCGCCACCGTACACCCGATATTCTCATTCTTTCTGTGGGCATTAACGATTCGGCTAGGGCCGGACGACCCACCGGACGATCCGTCACAGCCATTGATGTATTTGAGCGCGAAATGGATCAATTGCTGGCTCAAGCAAGTTCGCTCTGCCCGGTTTACTTTGTGGGCATGGTGCCGGTAAACGAGGCGGCAATGCCCTTTGCCAAAATTTTATATTTCACCCACGCCGAGCAGATACATTATCGAGACGTGACAAAGCGGCTATGCGCAGCTCACAGCGTGCCGTATCTAGACCTGTACGAGCAGTGGGCGCAGCACGACGAGCATTGGATAAGCGATCGCCTCTGCATTGACGGCATTCATCCCAATCCGTTAGGCTATCGCACAATTTTAGAAGCGGTACAGAGCTGGGAGCCTTTTACAAGCGCGGTTATATAGTTTCAGGCAAAAGTAAATAACTGCATTTCATGAAACCGGATACAAACAGCGGCTTACCGACCACAGTTCGATGGGGAGATAACAGCAGGTCTTATTCGATCTGGATGAAGGTTGCGGGCATTGCGTTTGTGGGCTATGCCGTCTTGATGACGCTCCCCTGGCAAGCAGAAGGCTTCTCTTTTGATTTGGATGAGTCTTTCAAAGTAGGGCTGCACCAAGCATTCGCAAACAGCAGTCAGTTTGGCAAAGACTTCATCTATACCTACGGCCCGTACGGTATTTTGCAGACAGATAAATACTTCCCCGAAACCTATAGCAGCCTGATGCTAGGTCGGCTTTTTATTGGATTAGCCGTCGGCATTGGTCTTTGGGCTATGTGGGTTCGGTGTTGGCGCACTCGCCGAATCTCTAGCTTGTTTCTGCTGCCTTTTCTCTTCTACTTTCCCAACTCCGGCATATTGCTAGACGCCTTCTTTACAGTGGTGGTGGTATTGCCCCTATTGGTTTATTTCTATGTAGACGAAGACGGTAAATCGGATGGGTCGCCGCTGCTGCTGTTTTTAGTTGCTGGGGCGGCGCTGACCGGTCTGATTAAGCACACCTTTTTAACGCTGGGGGTGGCGGTAATGTTGGCGATCGCCACAGATCGCATCGGGCGATCGCGCCGTTTTCCGATCTCTCTAGTAGCCTATCTAGGATGTCTAATAGGATTTTGGCTTTGCGCTGGGCAGTCCCCTCAAAATATCGGCCTCTACCTGGCGAACGCCTCTCAAATTGTCAAAGGATTCTCAGCAACCATGGGTCTGGGTGGGCCTGTGGTTGAAGATATTTCTTACTTGCTGGGCGCGACTAGTTTTTTTGCTTTGGTCTGGTTAGCCACCTACCGGTATCGACGCCGATTTGACCTACTCCCGGTAGGAGTTCTAGCACTCATACTGTTTTTAACATTCAAAGGGGCCTTTGTTCGTCATGATGGGCACGTACTGCAAGCCGTTATAACGTCTATTCCAATTGCTTGCTTGTATAGCGCTTTGCTCTGGTCGGATATCAGCCAGATTTTCTGGCGACCCCGATGGTTGAAGCGACCAGTGTCGAGCGTCCTCATTGCCTGGGCGCTGTTATTGATTAACGCTCAATTCCTCTTTAGTAGCTACACCCAGTCGCCCTACTCAACCTACTATCTAGGTGCCCTCAGGAAAATACCCGCAACCATAAGCGCCGCGTCTCAATTTGGGTCGAAAGCAGCAGCTCGGCAAGCTATTTACCAATCGTCTTTAGAGGACATTAAAGCAGCCATCTCACTGCCTGAACTATCTGGAACAACAGACCTCTACCCGAATGAGGTAGCCGCTGTGCTAGCAAACGGATTGACTTACCGACAAAGACCAGTGGTTCAAAGCTTTTCTGCCTACACAGGCAAACTTGCTGAAATAAATGCGGCTCATTTGCGCAGCGAAAATGCACCCGACAACATTCTGTTTGACGTAGCTGCTATTGATAGACGATGGCCTAGTTCTGAAGATGGTTTGTCCTGGCCAGAATTATTGAGCCGATATGACATTACCGATGTGACGGGTAGATTTTTGGTGCTCAGGCGTAGCCCAAACGCTAAGAACTATAGCCTAACGCTGATGAACGAAAAGGTCGTTAAGCTCAAAGACTGGGTGGATGTGCCCTCTGAAGATGCAGTCGTCTGGATGAAAATAGATGCTAGACCTAGCCTCTTTGGCAGACTGATGTCTACTTTGTTTAAGCTGCCGCCGCTGTTTTTAGAAGCAGAACTTGTCGATGGCTCAATCGAACGTCGCCGCATTCTAGTTGATGTGCTTAACTCGGGCCAGTTGCTTTCTCCTCTGGTCATAGACCGCAGTGAATTTGCTTATTTAGCCTCTTCGTCTTGGCAAGAGAGCTTACGAAATTCGAGCGTTCGGCGGATGCGATTAGTTACAGAGGGTTGGAATCGCTTAGCCTATCCTCGCCGCTATCCAGTCGCGTTTAGTCGCTTAGATTTTTCTCATCAAGATCTATCCCAAATTTCTGGATGGGAGCGATTCGCAAACCTAGCCAAACTCAAGCAGGGACAGACGGTCAGTGCGGACAATCGGCGTTTGGAAGGGCGAAACGGTTCGGATGGAAAGATTGTTTTACTCGCGCACGCGGATACTCGGATTGTGGTGCCGCTACCGCCTAAGAGTAGAAAACTAACGCTGGGCTATGGCATTTTGGAAGAGGCGTGGCAAGAGGCTGAGAAGAAACAACCTGAGGGTGAGGAGCCGGTTGCTGACGGGGTGACATTTCGCGTTCTAGCGCTGGGATCTGATGGGAAGGCGAATACTTTGTTCTCTCGCTGGATCGATCCACATGTGAATGAAGGCGATCGCACCGAACAAACCACCGAGATTGACTTAATGGGCATCTCGGTTGCAACTATTGCGCTAGAAACGCTCTCTGGGCCTACGCAAAATAACCGGTTAGATCAGGCCTACTGGTCAGTCTTCAAGCTTGAAACTGCGAACGGTGCAGCTAATCCTGTTGACTAGCGAACTGCCGCGCCCCAAAGAAGGAAAGGGCGATCGCACTTACCAGCAAAATCGGGATGCTGTACCACGGAAACTCTGATAGCGGCTTGTAGGCGATCGCCCGCAAACCCATCGTCGTATAGGTCAGCGGCAGCGCAAATACAATCGGCTTCAAAGCTGTCGGCAATGTTGTGGGGTCGAAAAAGGTGCCGCCCAAAAATGACATTGGCACGATTAAAAAATTGTTGAACAGGCCCACACTTTCTAACGACTTCACGTTTAAGCCCACAATGACGCCTAGTCCGGCAAACACCGCACAGTTCAAAATCACCAGCAGGAAGAACAGCGGATTCAAAAAGCTCCAGACTTTACCCGTAAATATCACAGCTAATAAGATCACTGCCGAAGCCGTCATCAGCCCGCGCACAATGCCCGCCAGCATTTTACCTAAGTGCAGCGCCAGCGGATGGATGGGATAGAGCAGCATTTCTTCAAAGGTTTTAGAAAAAAGCCGCTCGCCGCAAATTGAAAACGTCGTGCCGCCAAAGCTAATGACCATCGAAGACAGCGCGACCATTCCTGGCAAAATAAATTCCAAATAGCTATCGCCCGCCGTAGGGGTACTGACCTTATCTAGCGAGCTACCTAGACCCAAACCGAACGCCAAAATATATATCAGTGGCGAAACCAAGCCCGACGCGGCAACTTGAGGAATGCGCACCCGCAAATCTAGCCAGTCGCCCCAAAAAACGGTCAGCGTATCTGCAGCCAAATTTTTGAGACGGCGGCTTTTAGACGACTGGCGATGAGGCAAATGACCTGGAACAGAGAGCTGGGCGCGGTCTTCTAGAGAAGAAATAGCGCGATTTTCCTTTGGGGACGTTGGGCGATCGCGAGGAGTATTCACAAGTCAAAAAGGATAAGACACTGCTTCTTAATTGTCTCGCGATATGGCCATCCTCATCACTCAACTTTGCCCCCCGCTCGCGATTGAACAAGCAGTGGCTAAAACTCCTTTTATCGAGGCAGCGGCACTCCAAAGGGGATGGGATCAGGCCAACGGTTGGTTGTATTTTGGGGTGTAACGCCTTGGGCAAAGAGATCTATCTGCTCTGGTTCAACCTTGGCCGCTGTGAGTGTAGGCTCCGCAGCAGGTTCTACAAGGGGTTCCACAGCAGGCTCCGCAGCAGGCTCTACGGCAGACTCAGCAGGGGACTCGCGTTCAGCCGTCGCAACGGCTTCTGCCGGAATTTCATCCGCTGCCGTCGGCATAGATTCTTCAGGTGTAGCAACCGCGACTGGCTCATCCGCTGCCGCAGGAGCTTCGACAAACTCGTCTGGGCGGTCTGCCGATAGCGCAGTCTCATCAATGATGGGCGCTTCAAACGTACTTGCGCCCAAGAAAGGCGGTTCATCAGGAATGTCTTTACTCGTGGCGATTTCACCACTTGCGGCGGCTTCCTCGCGATCGCTAGCAATCGCCTCTGCTGGAGCAATCGCCTCGACTGGAGCGATCGCCTCAACTGGAATAGAAACCACCTCTGCTGGAACAGGCTCCTCCACAGCAACCTCTGTTTCAGCCGCTGCCGATAAATCTGGAAGGCTAACGACCGGGCGACTCACCTCTGCAACCACCGGCGGCAACGATGGAACAACAGTCGGTGTGGGCGTATCGAGTGGCGGCACGCTCACAGGTTTACTCAAGACGATGCCCGGCTCTAAGATTGGCAAATCTGGAAAATCAGCTTGAGCCACATCTACCGCAGACGCTCTTAGGCTCTCGGCACCGCCACCATTGATAGCAGGCTCACTGGCCACATTCGAGGCAGATCCACTGCTAGCGACAATAGCAGGGCGAACTTCCCACTGCTGGCTAGCGGCATTTGCGCCCTCACCGACTGGCACAACAGACTGGGTATTCGCCAACACAGTGCCTTCGGCAAACTTCATAATTACCCAGAGGGTTTCTGGCGTCGTCTGTTCGAGCATGATGTTGTAGGGATTCGAGGTG